>NZ_CP031142.1:0-317500 GCF_014697215.1 Saccharopolyspora pogona | reverse complement strand
AGCGCTGGCCGCCGCCGTCACTCCGCAGACGAAGATCGTGCTGCTGTGCAACCCGAACAACCCGACCGGCGAGGTACTCGGCCGCGCCGAGCTGGCGGACTTCCTCGCCGCGCTGCCCCCGCACGTGCTGGTGCTGGTCGACGAGGCGTACCGCGAGTTCGCCGACCCCGCGCACATCGCCGACGGGCTCGCCCTCGCGACGGCCGACGACCGGGTCGCGGTCGTGCGCACGTTCTCCAAGTCCCATGGCCTGCTCGGTCTCCGCGTCGGATACCTGGTGGCGGCCGAACCGGTGGCCGCGGCGTTGCGGCCGATGCTGCCGTTCTACCGGGTGCCGACCGTCGCGCAGGCCGCGGCGCTGGCGGCGCTCGACGCGGAGGACGCGATGCGCGAACGCTGTCGCGAGGTGGCGGCCGAGCGCGACCGCGTGCGGACCGGGCTGCTCAACCTGGGCTGGGACGTGCCGCCCAGCGGCGGGAACTTCCTGTGGCTGCGGCTAGGCGACCGGAACAAGTCCTTTGTGGACTATCTTGCCGCGCGCGGCGTCGTGGTGCGCGAGATCGCCGGCGCCGGGGTGCGCGTGAGCACCGGGACGCCGGAGGCGAACGACGCGTTGCTGGTGCTGGCCAAGGATTTCGCCAGATGACTGCTCCCGACGCCCTGAGCCACGAGGTCACCTCGTCCCCGGTCGTGGCGGACATCCGGCGCACGCTCACCGCGCGTTGGCCCGCCACCGGTGATCGTCTCGACGAGGTCTCCCGCTACGCGCTGCTGTCGCCAGGCAAGCTGTTACGGCCGCTGATGCTGGCAGCCTCGGCCGAGGCGGTCGGCGGCGATCGCGAAGCGGTGATGCCCGCAGCGCTGGCCGTGGAGTACCTGCACGCGGCGTCGCTGGTGCACGACGACATCATCGACGGCGACACCACCCGCCGTGGCCGGGCGTCGGTGCACGCCCGCTACAGCGTGTCCGACGCGATCGTCACCGGGGATGCGTTGATCATCAAGCTGTTCGGCGCGCTTGCCGAATGCGCGGTGCCGGAGGCGAACATCCTGTCCGCAGTGCGCATACTCGCGCGAGCGGGCGAAGACCTGTGCCGCGGCCAGGTGCAGGAGGCGCTGCTGGTGCCGCCTGCCCACGACACGCCGGACAGCGGTCTCGCGGCCTACCTTCAGGTGGCCGCGCTCAAGACCGGTGCGCTGTTCCGCGGCTCCTGCCGGGCCGGTGCGGTGCTCGGCGGCGGATCGCCCGGTGCGGTCGACGCCGTCACGGAGTTCGCCGAGCACACGGGCCTCGCCTTCCAGATGTACGACGACCTGCTGCCGTTCCTCGGTGATCCAGCGGTCACCGGGAAACCGGGCACGAGTGACGTGGCGAACCTCCGCCCGACCTTCCCGGTGTTGCTGGCCCACCGCGAGGGAGGACCGGCCGAGCGGTCCCGGATCGAGCAGGTGCTGGCCGGCGGGCTCCGGCCGGATGCGGCGCTGGCCGCCTTGCGCGAGGTCGTGGTGGCGACGGGCGCGCTTGACCTCGCACTGGCGCAGGCGCGAGAGGAGGTGCGGCTGGCCAAGTCCGGGCTCGGCGTGCTCCCCGTCGCCGAGGCGGCCGGTCTGCTCGGCGCGGTGGCCGAGCTCGCGGTGCGGAGGGACCGCTGACCGTGGCGCCGGCGATCACGCGACTGTGCCGGCGGATCGGCTGGTCGGTCCTCGCTCACGTGCAAACCTGGCGCCCCTACACCTCCTGCTACCCCGCGCTGCTCGGGCTCGCGGGGACCGCGGTGGCCGGGGGCGCGGGCCGTGCGGACGCGCTGGTCGTGGCGGCGCTGGCCCCGACGCTGGGTTGGCTGTCCGGGCACTACCTCGGCGACTACTTCGACCGCAACCTCGACGCGATCGGCAAACCGCATCGGCCGATCCCGTCGGGACGGCTGTCGACCGAGGCCGCGCTGTGCGGCGGCCTGGCGTGCGCGGCGCTTTCGGCCGTGCTGGTGGTGTGGGCGAACTGGCGGATCGTGCCGCTGTTCGTCGTCGCGGTGGCCGGGATCGTCGGCTACAGCAAGGTGTTCAAGAGGCGCGGCATCGCCGGCAACGTCACGCGCGGCGCGCTCACCGCGCTCGCCCTCGTGATCGGCGCAATGGTGGCTGCGCCATGGCCCCCGTGGCCGCTGCTGCCGGTGGCGGCCGGTTTCCTCCTGCACGACACCGCGTCGAATCTGGTGGGAACGGTCCGCGACGTCGACGGCGACCGCGCCGGTGGCTACCGCTCGGTGCCGGTGCGCCGCGGCGTCCGGCACGCGGTCCGGCTCGCCCTGCGCCTGTACAGCGGTGGCGTCGCGCTGGTCGTGCTCGGCGCGGTTTGGGCGACAACGGATCCGGCCGCCCAGCTCGCTATCACCGCCGTCGCCGCCATCATCGGGGCCTGCGCGTTCACGCCGTTGGTGCGCGCGGGCGACGTCGTGGGCGCGCGGACCGCGTTGCGCGCCCACGAACTGCTGGTGGCCGAACGCCTCGCGCTCGCCGCCGCGGTCATCGCAGGTGTCACCGGCAGCCGCTTCGCGCTCGCACTCGTGCTGCCCGTACTGCTGTTCTCGCTGCTCACCCAAGCGCTGATGCGCGCCCGCCACGAGTTCCCGCCCGCCCCTACGGTGGCCGGGAGAAAGGACCCGGCGTGACCTTCCTGCGTTCCGACCAGATCACCGAGGCGATCACCGAGGGCGCCGAGGCGCTGTTCGCCGCACAACGCGCGGACGGGGTGTTCGACTACGGCGGAGCAGGACTGACCTCGACGCTCGGCACGGTTGGCGCGGTGTGCGCGCTGCACTTCGCCGATCCCGGAGGGGCCGCGGACCTGATCGAGGCAGGCGTCGGCTGGCTCAAGCGCACGCAGGCCGCCGAAGGCGGCTGGGCGATGGTGCCCGGCGAGGCGGCCGAGGCCGGGCCGACGGCCGTGGCGTCGGCCGTGCTGCACCTGACAGATCCGCGCGGCAACGCCGCCGCAGTCGAGGCCGGTCAGGAGTGGATGCGGGAATTCGGCAGCCTGGAAGCGATCCCGCACGCGGAGGTCGTCGCGTGGTGCCGGCAGTTCTACGGCTTCGCGGGCTGGCTCGACGCGCACGAGATGCGGCGGTTCCCGCTTGAGCTAGCGCTGTTGCCCGGGCTGTACCGGCGGCTGTTCGACCTGCGCGCACCGATGGTCTCCGCGCTCGGCCTGGCCCAGGCGCGGCACAAACCGCTGACCCGGCTGCAGCGGTCGTTGGCGAAGCTCGCGGAACCGAACGCGCTCGCCGTGATCCGGCAGGTCTACGAGCACGAGGGCAGCACCGGCGGCTGGTGCGAGGACGCCTGGGTGACCGGGCTGATCTGCGCCGGGCTCGCGCGCGCCGGGCTGGGCGGTGACATGGTCGACGGCGCCGTCGGCTGGTTCCGCCGGATGGCCGCGCCCGACGGCTCGTGGTCGAGCGGGCCGCTGGACCTGACCTGGTCGATGTACGCCACCGCCGGTCTGCTCGAAGCGGGGTACGCAGCGGATCCCCGGCTGGCCGCCGTCAAGGAGCTCTTCCTTCGCCTGCAACAGGATCAGCCTTTCACCGCATTCGGCTGCGCGCCCGGGTTCTGGGGCTGGTCGGGCACTCGCGGCTGGCCCGCGACGCTGGAGACCGGCGAAATCTTGTCCGCGCTGAACCACTTGCCCGGCACGGACCAGGCCGATGCCGTGCGCCGCGGCGTCACCTGGCTGACGCTGCAGCAGGACACCCGCGGCTCGTGGGGCTTGTGCGTGCGAAACACGAAGGTCGCCAACAGCGGACCGTGCCCGCACATGACCGCGCAGGCCGTGGACGGGCTGCTGGACTCGGGCGTGCCCGCCGAAGACCGCCGCGTCCGCCGCGCGCTGCGGTGGCTGGCCAAGGTGCAGAAGCCGGACGGAAGCTTCGAGTCCGTCTGGTACCGCATGAACACCGCGGGCACCTCGGCCGTGCTCCAGTCTTTCGCCAAAGCCGGTGCGGCAGACGGCGAACCGGCACGACGCGCGCGGGCGTGGCTCGAACGCACGCGGCTGGCCGACGGCTCGTGGGGCACCGGCGACGGCGAGCCCGGGACCGTCGAGGAGACCGGCTGGGCGGTGTCGGCGCTGCTGGCCGCCGGGGCCGAACCGGATTCCGCGCGGTCCGGTGTGGACTGGCTGCTGGCGCACCGGCTGCCCGCCGGCGGCTGGCCCGCCGCGAACGTCAACGAATACGTGCGGCACGTCTGCCGGTACCCGAATCCCGCGTTAGCCCACGGTCTCGCGCTGAAAGCCCTTGCCCGCTACCGGAAGGCGGTGGCGGGATGAGCTACGACGTCGTGGTGTGCGGCGCCGGCGTCGCCGGGCTGGCGGCGGCGTGCGCGCTGGGCCGGCTGGGTCGGCGCGTGCTGCTGGTGGACAAGCAGGAGCGGGTGCGGCCGGTCGCCAAGGGCGAGGTGCTCCAGCCGGGGGCACTGGCGATCCTGCACGAGTGGGGCGTCGCGCTGCGGCTGGAAGCGGCCGGGGCACTGCGGCTCGGGAAGCTGGTCGCCCGCGACGCCGAAGGCCGCGCGCAGATGGCTCTCGACTACGCGCGCCTGCCCGTGCAGCGCAACTGGCTGCTCGCCCACGATTACCCGGCGATCCTCGAAGCGCTTGCGAAATCCCTGCCGGACAACGTCGAGTTCTGCCGTGGAGAACTGGTGACCGGCCTGGTTTTCACCGGCGGCCGGGTCACCGGCGTCCGGATCGGCGACGGCGTCGTCGAGGCAGCGCTCGTGGTAGCTGCCGATGGCGTGTCGTCCCGCCTGCGTCGCGAGGCCGGCATCGAGATCCGCCGCGACGACTACCCGCACCGGCTGGTCGCGCTGGAGCTGCACGACGCGCCGGAGGTCGAACCCGACTTCTCCGCCTACGTCACGCCACGCGGGCTACGCCTGCGTTACCCGTTGCCGGAGGGCCGGATCCGGCTCTACGCGCAGGCCGGGGCGCACGAGATGCGCGGTCTCAGCGCCGGCGGACTGGATCGCTGGGCCACCGACCTGGTCCGGGAGACTCCCGCGCTCGCACCGCTGGAGGCGTCGATCCGCACGCACCTCGCCGCCCGGCAGTTGCTGCCGGTGTCCCGGTTCCTCGCGCCATCGCTCGCCGTCCCGGGCCTGGCGCTGGTCGGGGAAAGCGGGCACACCGTGCACCCGATGGCCGCGCAGGGCATGAACAGCGCGATCGCCGACGCTTACGAGCTCGCCACGATGCTGCGGCAGGGCGGCTCGCTCGCCGCGGCCGCCGTCGACCACGCGCTGGCGCGGTATTCGGCCGCACGCCGGGAGAATCTGGCGCACATCGGAAGAACGAGCCACAACGCGGCGAGGATGATCACGGACCTGTCGTGGGTGGGCCGGTTCGCCGGCCGCCGGGCGCTGCGCGGCACCGGGGGCAACGACCGCATCCGCTACACCGTGATGCACACGATGTCCGGGCTGGGCGTGCACCCGCTGACCCCGCTGGACCGGCTGCACCAGCTGGGGTTGCTGCCGGACCCGCGGGCCCGGCGGCTCCCGTCCTGGGCGTGAGCGCGGTGTCAGCCCGTGCACTCCACGACGACCAGCCCGCTCGGCCAGCGGTGCGTGGCGTGCACCGACAGGCCCGCGGCCGCGGCCAGCGCGTGGAAGTCGTTGACGCTGCGCTCACGACCGCCCAGCAGCGTCAGCGACTGCAAGTCGAACGAGGAGTTGTTCTTCGCGTGCTCCTCACCGGCGAGCACCTCGACGATCGCGACGCGTCCGTCCGGCCCCGCGGCCTCGCCGCAGCGGCGCAGGATCTTCGTGGCGTTCTCGTCGTTCCAGTCGGTCAGCACCCGCGACACCAGCAGCACGTCGTAGCCGGCCGGCAGCGGATCGAAGAAGCTGCCGCCGACGAACTCCGCGCGTTCGGACAACCCCGCCTCGGCGAACGCCTGCTCGGCTTCGGGACGCACCGGTGGCAGGTCCAGCACGGCGCCCGTCAGGTGCTGGTGCTTGAGCAGCACCTCCGAGAGCAGTGCCCCCGTGCCACCACCGACGTCGAGCACCCGCCGCACCCCGGACCAGTCGTACTCCGCGGCCACGGCCGGGCCGGTCTGCCAGGCGTGCGCGGCCATAATCGCGCCGAAGAACAGTCGCAGCCGTTCGTCGCGCTGGTAGTCAGCCCAGAACTCGACGTCGTGCACCCGGCCGTACGCGGATTCGCCGGTGCGCACCGAATGCAGCATCCCGGTGTAGGCGAGGTCCATCTTCGTGCCCGGGCCGCCGATGTCGAGCCAACCGCGCTGCCAGCGGTGGTCCTCGCCGAGCAGTTCGCGCGACAACGGTGTGAGCCCGTAGGCGCCCGGCGCCGTTTCGGCGAACAGGCCGACGGACACCAGGTGCCGCAGCAGCCGCGCGAGCGAGTCCTCGTCGCACTCGCTCGCGGCGGCCAGCTCCGCCAGGCCGGTGGTGCCGGCCTCGACCAACTCCGGCAGCCGCAGGGCGACCGCGGTGCGGATCGCGAACGGGGTCGCCAGGTCCACGAGGCGGGCGAGCTCGGCAGCGGCATCGTGCGGCATGAGCGTCCTTTCGACGAAGGGGTTCGGGGGCCGCCGGAAACGACATCCGGCACGACCAGAGTGCCAATTCAGGACAATTCCCGTCAACCATCGCCCGAATGTTTTTCCCGGGCGACGAAAGGGCATTTCGCCCTGCCCGAAAAACGTAAGCGAAAGGAGAAAAATGACCGAGAACCGTTTCGACGTGCGCCCGGTGTCCGGAGCCCTCGGCGCGGAAGTGCGCGGCGTTCCGCTCGACGCGCTGACCGACTCCGATTTCACCGCGGTGCGGGAACTGCTGCTGAACCACCTCGTGCTGTTCTTCCCGGACACGGCAGGACTCGAACCGGAAGCGCACAAGGCGTTCGGCCGCCGGTTCGGCGAACTGGAGGTGCACCCGTTCCTACCGAAGCTTCCCGGGCACGACGAGCTGGTGGTGCTGGACTCCGATAAGGGCGCGCGCGCCGACGTCTGGCACACCGACGTCACGTTCAGCCCCTCGCCGCCGATCGCGTCGGTGCTGCAGCTCGTGGAATGCCCGCCGGCAGGCGGCGACACGATGTGGAGCAACCAGTACCTGGCCTTCGAAGCGCTGTCCGCGCCGGTGCGCGACCTGCTCGAAGGGCTCACCGCGGTGCACGTCTTCGAGCACCCGAACGGCTCGTTCCGCAGCGAGGCCGAGCACCCCGTGGTGCGCACGCACCCGGAAACCGGCCGCCGCTCGCTGTACGTCAACCGCATGTTCACCCGCCGAATCCCGCAGCTGACCTCGGGTGAGAGCGACGCACTGCTGAACCACCTGTTCGAAGTTTCCGAGAGCCCGCAACGGGTTTGCCGCTACCGCTGGATCCCAGGCGCGGTCGCGGTCTGGGACAACCGAGCGACCCAGCACTACGCCGTGAACGACTACACCGGCCGCCGGGTCGGCCGCCGCGTCACGGTACTCGGCGACAAGCCCGTCGGCGAACCGGCCCGCTGGCCCCACCACGGGGAGGGCGCGCTCAGCGCGTCGACCAGTAAGTGAGCCTTGTGATGTGGTCCGCCGACGAACACGTCGGCGGACCACATCAAAGGGCAAGCCCGCCGACCGCGTTTCCCGAGCCCCGTCAGCTCAGGAAGACACGATTTGAAGCTGCGCGCCACGATCTTGCCATGTCCACAAGAGACAGTTGTCCGTGGGAACCGGGAAGCCGCAGCAGAACCCGGCGTTCCTCAGTCGGCGGTGAGCACCATGCGGAAGCGGGCGGTGCCGGACAGCATCCTCCGGTACGCCTCGTCGGCTCGTTCCAGCGGCAGGACCTCGATCATCGGCCGGATTCCGTGCAGGGCGCTGAAAGCCATGGTGTCCTGCACGTCCTGCGCGGTGCCGGACGGGTGGCCGCGGACGATCCTGGCGCGCAGGAGCAACTGGAACGGGCTGATTCCCAGTGGCTCGGGCACAGCGCCGATGACGACCAGCTCGCCGCGGTGCGACAGCCCGTCCACCGTCGCAGTGATGGCATCGGAGTTGGCGGCAGTGGCCAGCACGACCTTGGCCCCGCCAAGGGACTGCAGCGCGTCCGCGACCGAGGTGCCGGCCGTGCTGTCGATGTAGTGGTGCGCGCCGAGCTGCCCGGCGAAATCGGCCTTGCCGGCTCCGCGGGCGATAGCCACGGTCTCGAAACCCATGGCGACCGCGTACTGCACGCCGAGGTGTCCCAAGCCGCCGATGCCGAGCACGGCGACGAGATCGCCTGGCCGCGCGGAGCTGCGCCGCAGGCCGTTGTACGTGGTCACCCCCGCGCAGGCCATCGGGCCCGCATCGGTTGCCGTCACCGCGTCCGGGATCCGCGCCAGGGCGTCGGCCGGGGCGATCACCGACTCGGCGAAGCCGCCGTCGTAGGCCCACCCGGGGACTTTCAGGTTGTCGCACACGATGAAGTCACCCTGCCGGCACGGCGTGCAGTTGTGGCAGCTACCGCCGAACCATCCCACCGCGACCCGGTCTCCCACCTGCCACCAGGGTTGCGTTCCCTCCCCGAGCTCCTCGATGCGCCCGGCAATCTCGTGCCCGGGAACCAGCGGGAACCGGACGCCTGGCACCGCGGCGTCGACGAACATCGAGTCGCTGTGGCAGACCCCGCATGCGTCCACGGCAATTCGCACGTGGCCGGGGCCTGGATGCGGTACCTCGCGCTCGGCGATCTCGAACGTCCCCTCGGCGGCGGCGACCTGCGCGACTCGATAGGTGCTCATCTGGATCTCCCCCCGGGTACTGCCACGGACGGCTTCCCGAAACCAGCAGACCAGCTCGTGGCCCATCGCGCACGCCGACCGGAGCCAGCGGGCTTCGACGTGCGGCACCAGCCATTTCGCGCTGCACCGCGTGGCCGACCTCGGCAATGGGTACCTGGGTACCCGAGGCGTGCGGCGGCGCACGAGATCCGTGCGATGGCCTGCGCGTGGTGCTGCGGTGCCCAGATCTCCAGTCTTGCTTCTTCGAAATCGAACTCCCGCACGATGCGGGTCATCGCCTCGTTGGAGATCTCCCCTTCGTTGCGCAACTTCAAGAGCGTCACCCGTTGCACTTCCAGCCCCGCGCGGACCATCTGCTGGTAGCCCAGCGACCTGCCCTCGTAGCCCTCGTCGCTGATGTTTCTGGTACGTGCGCCGAATCGGTCCGGCGGTCACACCAACAGCCGCGTGCGGGTTTCCCGGTCGGGAAACTCCACCAGAGACGTGTCCGGCCTCGCTTCGATCGCCATCGGCGCTCCCTCCGAAATGTCCTTTCCGCCGCGGCATCGATTTTCTCGGAGTCCGCTCGGAACCAAGCCGACCCCGAGCGCGACTCGTGCGAACCGCCGACCCGAAACCACTACCTCGGTCCAGAAAGGTACGAGATTCCCCTCGAACCCGAAAGCGCAAAAAAAGGCCGCAGGCGCAACCGATGTCGCGCCTGCGGCCGTGCACTACGCCGGATCACCACTTCGCCATCGTGGGCCTGCTAACGGTGCCCTGCGCACCGAGGCCCAGGCCGTCCTTACTGTTGTACGACGCGGCACCGACGTGGAACGTCGACCCGTCGGGGCGAATGCCCCACACATCGACCGGGGCGTCCACGCCGTGGGTGCTGAGCTTTTGCATCCAGCAGTTGCCCGGCCGCTGAATGGTACTGGCCATGCCGCCCGTGGTCATGCCGCCGCCGAGTTCGGCCGGGTGAACTTCCACGTAGGCGGAGTAGTTACCCTGGGCACAGATCTGGATATACCCGTTCGGAATGGTCGAGGCCGAGGCGGTCGCCACGGTGCCCGCCAGCAGCGCACCGCTGAGTAGACCGGTCGCTCCGAGCCCCACCACGACCCGCTTCACTGCATTCTTCACACCCATAGGGATTCCTTTCAAGGAATATCGGGGCGCCCTGTTCAAGCGCGTTGCCCAGTAGCCAACCAGCCGCCTCGGGCATACTCAACCGAGAAACTCCAGAACAGGACGAACGGGTATCGGAAAATGCCCGAAAATCTACTTCGACCTACCATCTCCGCACGACATCGGGACCAGTATTTTAGAGCGTGTATCATTTGGCGAGTTTTTTTGCAGCAGATGAGGCGGCAGCAAGCGTGAGGATCCCGCAAAAAAGGCCGTATCGGACGGTCGGTCGGCGGTAGCCGAACAGCGCTCGACGACCCAACGGTGTCGACCAAGTTGTGTGCACTGGACTCGATGCCCTTGCCAGCCAGTCATGACACGATTCCCGGTCGCGTAGCCACTCGCGCAATTCGGCGACATCGTATGCCTTATCCGCGTGGAGTTTCGCGGGGCGGAAGCGGCGTGTGGTTCTCAGCGGGATCGGATCGCGAGAATGGCCAGTACGAGCGGCTTGAGCGCGGCATGTGGGTGTTGGCAGCGGAGACACCAACCGCGAGCGGCATGCCTGAGCGGTCGGACAAGGCGTGGATTTTGGCGCCGAGCTTGCCCCGACCGAGTTCGGACCTGTTACAGAACCCCCTTTTCGCACGAAGCGATGCTCCATCCAGCATCGCCCGGGACCAGTCGATCATTTCCCTGCTCTCAAGCTCGTCGTGAACGGCTTGGTGCAGTCGCCGCCACAGACCGGCTTCGGTCCACTCCGCGAACCGCAGTTGCACGGTGGGAACTTTCACCGCGAAGCCGGCGCTGCGGCGTGGGCGCGGGGCTCATCACCGCGTTCAACTCCGAGACGGCACCGGACGTCGTCCACTACGTCATGGCCGGCGCGGTGAAGGGATGACCCCAGCACACCACCAGCACGGATCCCACCCCCAAAGGAGCGTCGTCCGGGCGGCGGCCGGTTGCCGACCGAGGACGAGTGGCAGATCGTCGGCGAGACCGGTCGCCTGCGGCGCGGCGAGCCAGCAGTCTGGAACTGGACCGAGAGCGAACACTCCAACGGGCGGACCCGGTTCGTCAAGCTCAAGGGCGGCAGCGACTTCCGGGCCGAGGGCTCCGAGTGGTACCTCGACGGCGGACGCCAGGAACCGGACTTCAGCGTGAAGCTGCTCCTGCCCGGACTGGGCTGCGGGCGCAGCGCAACAGTTGGCTTCCGGTGCGCCTGGGACCTGCCGGCCGCGGAGACCGCACCACCGAGCGCGTTTGCCCAGTGACGCATCGCCGCTGGCTAGTGTGGAGCGAACGGCCCGCCCACCCCGATTGATGAAGCAAACGGTCCATTCGCCCCAACCGCTCCACACCGGCCTTGCGCTGACTTGGCGCGAGTGAGGACTGTTCGCCTCACCAGCTGCGGGCGTGGACAGCTGCCTAGCCGTATCGTCGCTGGAGAGGTCTGATGCGAGTGGAAGCGCCCTTCAACAACACGAGTTAACAAAGCACTACTCGTGAACATCGGGCCTGCGTGATGTCCTCGTCGTCTGCTGCGACTATGAAGATGATCAGGCACGGGGCAGGGCTGCGGCCTGCCCCGTGCATGCAACTGACCGTCGTGTCTTCAGCGCCGATCTGTCGACCGCGGCCCTGGCGGGTGCTTGCTGCCGCCGGGCCGGTGTGGCGTGTCCCGAAACGGGCCTTCGCGACAGGCACCGTCACAGCCTTGACCGCTTGCACCGACCGGGCGTTGGCCATAGTGGCCCGTCCGCTTCACCGCTACTACGAGGCGTCCGCCCTGTGCCGTGCACCGGTACTCAGCCCCTCGGAGCTCATCAACCCTTGGAGATCTCCCGCTCGCCCCGACCGATCGCCGGGGCGCAGTTACGCACAGCAGACGAAGCCCGCACTGCATAGGCCTCTTTCCTGTGCTCGCAGCGCATAATCTCGTTTAGTTGCTGGTTGTCCGGTCATTGATCAGCCGGCTGGTGTTGCTCGGCCGGCAACGCCTATTCGGAGGTGGACAGCAGGTTCAGCAAGTCCGACACGGTGTTCGCCGCGAACACCTGATTTTCGTCGATGGGCTGCTGGAATTCCTTTTTCAGCGCCAGGCAAAGCTCGAGCCGAGTCAACGAGTCGATGTCCAGCCCGGCATCGATCTCCATCTCCGGCGTGATGTCTGGGCCCGCCACCTTCGACCACCCGCTCAGCACATCGGTCAAACGGCTATATGTGTCGCTCATCGAGATTCTCCTTGCCTCTTGCACAGGTCAGTCAACCGGTTCGACCGCGAGGTCCGGCCATCGGACTGTCGTGGCTCCCCAGGTGAATCCGGCTCCGAACGCGGTCAGCAGGACGAGATGTCCAGGGTGCAACGCTCCGCTGGTCACGCCATCGACGAGCGCGAGCGGGATCGACGCCGCGGATGTGTTACCGAACCGCTCGATGTTGGTGACGAGGCGGTCCTGCGGGAGGTCCAACTGCTTTGCCAGCGCATGCAGGATGCGAATGTTGGCCTGGTGACCGACGACTCGGTCGACGTCACCAATAGCTTGCCCTGCTCGGGCAAGCGCAGTCCTGGACGACGACGACATGTTGGCGACCGCGGCGAGAAAAACTTCCTTGCCCGCCATGGATATGTACCTGTCGTTCTCCTCGGCGACCGCATCAGGCATCGAATACGTTCGAATCCCGGCCGGGACCTTGATCAGGTCAGCGTGCTCACCGGCGCTGTGCAAGTCGAACCCGGCGAATGCGCCCGGTTCTCCCTGCTCGCCTGCCCGTAGCACGACAGCACCTGCGCCATCCCCGAAAAGTGCGGCCGTCATGCGGTCGTTGGGGTTCGTGATCGTCGACAAGACGTCCACTGCGATCAGCAGGACGCTGTCTGTCACACCCGACGTGATCAATCCCGTGGCGACCGCCAGCCCATACACGAACCCGGCACACGCAGCATTGAGGTCGAAGGCCGCGACACCGGTCAACCCCATCTCGGTCGCCACCGAAGGCGCCGTGGCCGGAATGATCTGGTCGGGCGTCGTGGTCGCGAGTACCAAATAGTCTACAGTGGCCAGATTGGACGAACGCAACGCCCGTGTACCTGCCTTCACAGCGATTTCCCTAGTCGACATCCCTGGTGCGGCTACCCGCCGGGCCCCGATACCTGTTCGTGTTCTGATCCACTCATCGGTCTCCGCGATCCGCGAACCTACCTCGTCGTTGGTGACCACCCGGGGTGGTGCCCACGCCCCGAGGCCCGCGAGAACCGCAGCCCTGGTCATGGGGTCACCGCCAGGTTCACGCTGTCGAGCCAATATCCGCGGGTCTGCCACGGGTACGTGGGCAATTCCACGTAATGCGCCGCGGGATCCAGAGCATCGCTCCAATCAGGCATGCCACCGGCAAGGTAGTGGTCCACGACTGCGGCGAAGGCAGGATCCGCTGTGCGGCCCGCACCAGCTCCGTCGAGGTGCCAACGCAGCTTGGTGACGAGCTCGCTGACGGATGACGCCGTGCACGCGAGACGGCAAGTGTGGTGGTCGCGGCGGGTGGCTGCGGTAAAGCAGATGTCCCGCAGTTCGAGGCCTTCGCCGGCTCCGCCTGGTTGCAGGTGCTGCACATAGCGGCGCACCAGGTCATCGAGCGCGGCAGGGGTTCGTGCGGAAACTGCGAACACGGACGCGGCACGGGCTGCTGGCGGCCGCTCGGTGGTGCGCCAAGCCGGGTCGGACTCGCCGACGACAAGGTGGGTGTTGACCGAGGAAATGCCCTGCCCGCTGATGCCCGCCACAGCGAGGCTCCCACGGTCATGAAGCTGGTGCACACCGGTCGGCACCTCAACCGGGAGTTCGTCCCACGCCACCTTCGGATTGGGGACGTTGTAGTGCAAGCTTGGCACGACCTCGCGGTGTTCCAGGCACAGGATGGTCTTGATCAGGGCGGCGACGCCTGCTGCGCCTTCGGTGTGCCCGAGGTTGGACTTGACCGAGCCGACGTACAGCGGGTGGTCCTCCGCCCGGCCGGCACCGAGCACCTCACCAAGACCGGCGAATTCGATCGGGTCGATCATCGGTGTACCGGTTCCGTGCGCTTCGACGAAGTCGACGTCGGAAGGCGTAACGCCCGCGTCCTCGTATGCCCAACGCAGCATCTGCACGTGTCCCTCGATCGACGGTGCGAGCAGCGAGCCGCTACTCGCACCGTCATTGGTAACCGCGCTGCCGAGAATGACGCCGCGGACGCGGTCGCCGTCGGCGAGGGCCTGGTCGAGGCGCTTCAGAACGACCACGCCGACACCCTCGGAGGGGGCGAAGCCGTTGGCAGACGCGTCGCCGAACTTGCATCTGCCGTCGGGCGCGAGCATCCCGACTTGGGACAGGAGCACGTCCTCGTCGGCAGTCAGCTTCAGGTTGACCCCAGCCGCCAGCGCCAGACCTGTTTCGCCCGCACGCAGGCTCTGACATGCCAGGTGCACGGCGACCAGTGACGACGAGCAGGCAGTGTCCAGAGGGATGCTCGGGCCTCGCAGATCAAACGTGTAGGACAGTCTGCCGGACAGCACGGACCGGTAGTTGTAGATCGCCCCTGGTGTGATCGCCTCCGCACCCCGCTTTGCGACCAGATCCCAGTAGTCCAGGTGCATGTTGCCCACGTAGACGCCGGTGCGGCTGCCAGCAATGGCCGAGGGCGCCTGCCCGGCGTCCTCTAGCGCCTCCCAAGCGGTCATGAGCAGCAACCGCTGCTGCGGGTCGAGATTTTTGGCCTCGTTGGTGGACATCCCGAAGAATTCGGCGTCGAATTGGTCGATGCCGTCCAGGTATCCCGACCGGCGGCTGACTACCTTGCCCGGTGCCCGGTCCGGCGAGTACATCGCTTCGATGTCGTATCGCTCGATCGGCGTGTTCCCGGTCGCATCCGCACCTGCGCGCAACAGTTCCCACAGCTCCGCGACACCAGCTGCGCCAGGAAAACGACACGCCATCCCCACCACGGCGATCGCGTTGCGCCCGTCGGTGGAGCCCCATCGGCCGCGTCGGGTTCGCGAAATGTTCATGCGTTGAGCCCTTTGTCGTCTGGAATCGGGTTCGTATTCGTGTTCACCCAGTCAATGGAAAATCGGCCGGTGCGCGCGTAATTTTGGGAGACTGCGGCGAGCTCGTTCGGCGTGAACACCTCGCTTACGTCGGAGAACCCGTCCGGCGCCCGTTGGTGGGCGACCGTGATCACGGACTCCGGCCCCATGTTTCGGTTGCTGATCTGCAACTGCGTGGTGATCGGCCTGCGCTCGGCCTCGTAAGCGAACAGCGCTTCGTCGAGGGAGTCGTATTCCACCAGCGCATTCCCCAGCGCCCGGGCATCCGTGATCGCTTGGGTAGCCCCGTTGGAACCCATTGGGTACATCGCGTGGGCGGCGTCACCGAGGAGCGTGACACGTCCGAATGTCCACCTTGGCAAGGGGTCTCGATCGACCATGGGATACTCGTACATTTCCGAGGCGGCGGCGATGATGCCGGGAATGTCGAGCCAGTCGAACCACCAAGTGTCGAAGGATTCGCGGAACCGCGCCAGGTCAACCCGTCCGCCGGACACCGGGAGTTCCCCGTGCGCTGGCTGCGCTGCCACCCAGTTGACGAGAACGTCAGCCGTGTCGTGGGCTTGACGGATTGGATAGAGCACGATCCGCCTGACGTCGTCGCCCGACACGATCATCGAGCGGCCGTCGAGGAATGGCTGCACCCAGGAAGTACCCCGCCACATCACCATTCCGTTGCCTGGTGCACTTTCCTCGTCCGGATACAACCCGCCGCGGACTGCGGAGTCAATACCGTCCGCGCCGATCACGAGGTCGCCCTCCAGAGCAGCGCTGGTGCCGTCGGTCCGAGTCACCTCGACGCTCGCGCGACCATTGCCACCGTGGACTGCGCCAACGGGCGAGCCAGTGATCACGGCCTGCTCGCCGAGGCGGTCCAGGACAGCTTCCAACAGCGCCAGCTGCAGATCGCCGCGGTGCACGGACAGCTGGGGCCAGCTGTACCCGGCCGTGGAGCCGCGCGGCTCGCTCCAGATGAGATTGCCGTGGCAGTTGTAGTAGCGCAGATCGCTGGTGCGGATTGCTTTGGTGGCGAGCGACTCGAATACACCGAGTTCACTGAGCACCCGGACCGCGTTGGGCAGGATGTTCAACCCGA
Organism: Saccharopolyspora pogona; assembly: GCF_014697215.1. Classification (GTDB taxonomy): domain Bacteria; phylum Actinomycetota; class Actinomycetes; order Mycobacteriales; family Pseudonocardiaceae; genus Saccharopolyspora; species Saccharopolyspora hattusasensis. Next base: position 301,416 of record NZ_CP031142.1, on the reverse strand, counting down.
CCCCGAGCGGATCGATGGACTCGGCAGCCTCCAGAATGACTACGTCGTCGACACCCGCGTTATGCAAGCACAGCGCGGCTGTGAGTCCGCCTATGCCCGCACCGACGATCAGTGCCCGCACGTGGCGTCTCCTTGGTCGATTAATGTGGTCATGTCGTGCTCCTGGTGTGCTGGAGGACAGGCCCGCGCAGCGTGTGCCACATTCCTTTGACCAGGCTCGTGATGTTGGTCAGGAGACCGATGCTCCCACCGCCGCTGCCGAGTTCGTACAGCCGTACCTCGTCCGCATACGCCTTGCGCGCGACCGTAAGGTGCTTTCCGCGAAAGACCATGAGCGAGCGGAGTGTTCGGCACAGCGCCTCCACGCTCGCGTACATCGCGAGCGGGACTTCACCCTCCGGACCTCGCTCGAGAGCGCTGATCACGCGCGCCGCGAGCGACGGAGCATTCCCCCATTCCTGGTACAAAGGCCGCCAGTGCTCCAGGCCATAGGTGGCGGACTCGTGCACGAACTCCAGGTATTCGCTGTCGCTGTGGTCGCTCGCCCACAGCAGCAGATCGACCAGCGAGAGCGGTACATGCGCGGCCGCCGGACCGAGGAAGGTCTCCTCACCGATGCGGATGTCCTCGAAATACGGACGCATCGTGCGAGCGAAGAACTCCGGGGTCACATCGGCGATCACCGTGTCGATCGAATCCTCCATGGCCCCCACCAACGCGGCGAGTTCGTTGGCAGCCAACGCGAAGTCGAGATCACCGGCCTCGGCCGTGTGCAGAGCGGTGCACACATCGACAGCAGCGCTCAGCCTGGGCAAGCTGATGCGCACCGAGGCCATGAGCAACTTCTCCATCGGCTCGCCCGTGTACATGCGCTCACGGCGCCCCGTCGGATTCCACCGTATGTAGTGGTGGATGGTGTCCCGTGGGATCATGCCGGTGCGTTCGCCTATGGCGCGCAACGGCGCTTCCAGTTCGGGAATCGCGACCACTGGTTCAACGCCGTGCCTCTTGACGGAGCCCATTACGATGCCGAGATCCCGTATCGTTGCCACACTTTCGGGCAGCGACATCGTCTTCGTCGTTTCCAGTGATGGAAGAATGTCGTTGAGCATGGCGAGCAGAGCCCTCACATCACTCGCCGCGTTGGCCTCCCACAGGTAGGGAAGCCGGATATCGAAGCCTAGCGGGTCAAGACGTCGTATATGTTCGTCATCGACGAACCCGCGCAGTGAATTTGCTGTTTCCACTCGCATTTGCACTCCCCAACGCCCCTTGGTCAGTCTACTAAGGCCAGGGAGTGCAAGGCGATGATCGCGATGCACAGCAATCCGCACACAGCGGCCGGAGCGGTCTTGCCGACAGGGTCCTTGGCCCGGACATGCGCTACGACTGCGCCCGCCATCAACAGCGCCAAGCCCGCCGCGGCGGCCAGACCGATCGGCTTCAGCAGCAGACCGGCGGCGACGCCGATGCCGCCCAGCAGTTCGAGTGCGCCGATCAGCCGGTAGAGGCGGTAGGAAAACCCGAAGTGCTCAGCGTCTTTCCGCATCACCCCGACCCCCGCCAGTTTGGCAACGCCACCGATGGTGTAAGCAACTCCAACCAACCAGGAAAGAGCGATCAAGGTCACTAGCATCTCCAAATTCGTGCCGTGGGTTCGTCGTTCGCAGAAGCACCAAATTGACAGGCCTTCGAACAGCAGTACAACTTTACTCCGGGACGGTGCCTCTCTGCGCGCGCATTTTTGCCCGAAGATCCATAGGTCTCGAGGGATCTCCTTTCGTTTCCAGGAAACTCACGCCAGATCGGGCAGCTTTTCCGGAACGCGAGCGGCCGGTGGTATCGGCGCCCGACTGGTGGCCGGGCGCCGATACCCGTTAGGTCAGGCCGCTGACGCGACGGCCCGGCCGAAGTGCCGGGCAAAGAAATGGACCGCGCTGTCGGCCTCGAACCTGGGCAACTCCTTGTGCTTCCCCACGTTGGCGTGCAACGTCTTCTCTTTCGGGGCAAAGGCGTCGAACAACGCGAGACCGGATTCGCGTGGGATGTGCTCGTCGTCCCACGGGAGCACGAACTCGACCGGAATGGTGATCCGCCTCGCCGTCTCGGCCAGGGACTCGTGCCAGAAAACACCGAAGACCGCGGCGGCGACCCTGGGTTCAACCGCCGCCAACGGCACCCTGATCGCGGTGCCCATGTTCAGGCCGAAGTAGTCGACCGGCCCTTCGGCGCCGATCTCCGGCAGCTCCTGGAGGGCGTCCAGGGTCGTCTGCCACTCCGGCACGGCACGCGCGCGCCGCCAGGTGGGCGTCGTAGCGGACGACGATCGGACCAACCGGCCCGCCCGCTGCCATTGCCCGCTGCAGTGCGGCGAGCGCCTGCTTGTTGTGTGCCGTGCGCGGCCGGCCGCCGTGACCGGGCGCGTCGATGGTGGCGACGTTGAAACCGCAGTTGGTCACGAAGCGGTGTGCACGGCCCACCATTCCCGGCGCTTTCTTGTGCGTACCGCCACCGTGGCCCATCAGCCCCAGAGGGGCACGGGCGAAACCGGAAGCCGGCGACCAGAGCACGCTGGTGACCTCACCGACGCTGAAGTCGCGTTCGGCGACACCGTTCGACGATGTCTCCACCGTGAAATGCGCAGAATGCCCAGGTTGTTGCCTTTCGGAAGTGCCTTGTTGCTGAGGCGCTCCCGGCGACACCTACGTCAATCGCCCGGCCGTGACCGAGAGGGGAGCACCCACACCGATACAGCGTTCATGGGTCTCACCTCCTCGCGTGACGTCACGGACTCCCGCACGCTACCAACCGAACGCGCTCCCGCCCAACCCCTTTTCCTGCCTACCAACTGGGTTTCCGGCCAGAATCCGCTGACCACACCACCCAGGTTGAACGCGATCGAAACACCGCTGTAGCGCAGCTGCGGCGGGAACAGTTCCGTGAGCAGCGAGCCCGCGACGGCGTACGGCACCGACAGGCACGCCACGCCCAGGGTGATCGCCAGGACGACCAGCGCCGGGTTCTTGGTGTCGATCGGCCAGAACACCGGGAACGCCGCGAGCGCTGACGCGATGCCGGCCCAGGACGCTGACCTTTCCCTGCCCCAACCTCTCGGCGAGCCGTCCGAAGTTCAGCAGGATCGCGATCTCCACCACGGCCGCCACGAGGGTGGCCGCCAGCATCAGCGAACGGGGCAGAAGGACGTCGCGCCCGCATCAATCGACTCATCTTGCCAAGCTTCACCAGACAGCTCTGGCAGGCTACCCGTAAGGTACGACGCAACGGTTACCGGCTTTCCACCACGCACCGCACGATGCCCGCCTCGAGACCGGCGCGAACATCTCGGCGCGGTGACGTCCGCCAAGCCAAGCGCTGTCGGCGGATCACGCTGACGACGCAGACTGCCGCTCCGCGATGCGGCCGGAGCGGCAGTTGCTGTTTCAGGAATCTCGGGTCAGCGGAGGAGTACTGTTCACTCCAGCCGAACGCCCTTGGACTCGCGGGCGGGCTCAGCACAGGATGATGCGGTCCAGGTACGGGCTAATGCCACGGGACGTGTGGCTGCGGGTTTGACCGGGCGTGATGGAGAAACAGCGACTGTCCGCACCTCGTGCCATGATCAGTTGGACGCGGTAGTTGCGCTTGCACGAGTTGGTGACCCACACCGTGGTATATATTTTCCCCTTCTTCTCCTTGTCCAGCATGCACTTGGGTGCCGTGGTTTCCATCGGAGCAATCCCGGAACCGGCTACCGGATCCGCGGCCGCGGCAGGGCCGAGAGCCGTGATGGCCGAGAACGCCATCAGGAAGACGGCGGCGGTCGCGCGCCAGTTAGCGGTGATGCGCATGTATTTTCCCTTCGCATTCTGTTGCGATTTCCTTCATTCCCGCCGAGAAACGGGCAGGCGGAACGTCGAAATCTTGCTGGCGCGACCGAGTCCACGTCAACACAAGTGCCGCGTCCCGGAAGGTCCGAGTCGATAACGGCTGATCAGCGCCTTGTCCGGATGCGCGTCCGACCTCGCGCCGCCGATCTCGGACAGCTCGAATGGACGATGCCGAGTGATGCGCAACCGACGAAGATGGCAGGTATGGAAATCCTGGGGGTAAAGCCGCGCGACGCCGTGGAGTTCGTAGCGCTTATGCGACGGCTCAAGCAAGAATCACAGCTGACCTACCGGCAATTGGAGGAGCGTGCGGCCGCGCGTGGTGAGATTTTGGCGCGCAGCACGTTGGCCGACGTTCTAGGCGGAAAGAGACTGCCGCGTCCGGAATTGCTGACTGCCTTCGTACACGCCTGCGGACGCGGAAGCGAAGCGACAGCATGGCTTGATGCGTTGGGCGTGATCGCTCGCGGGGAAGCACTCGAACATGGGTTGGACAAAGCCGGCCCCGCGCCCACAGAACCGGCCGAAGCCGCGTCAACGGAACCGGTCAGGTACGGACAGCCGAGCGGCAGGAGGTTCAAAGGGCATCTCCTACCACTGACAATGGCCGCCGCGTTCGGAGCCGTTACCGCGTCGATGGCCTGGATGCTGATCCCATTCGGCCGGCCAGCCGGGGACGTCCAGCACACGGAGTCCACCACTTCGGGTATCTGGTCAACACTGCCGCGTGGGTGGGTACGACTACGCCCCGTTACGGCTCCTCACCTGTGCCTGACCGATGGGCGTGTCCAGAGCCACCGGTATGTCCCGCTGGTGGCGGTGCAGCGCCCGTGCGACGAAGTGGCGCCGCAAACTACCCTGCTGGAGCCCACGGGTGAAGGTAATTACCGCATCCAGTGGCACCACCCCGACTACGGCAGGGGCTGCCTGAAGGCACTGTCCGAGGGCCCCGGGGCCGGACTGCTGGAACCAAGGGACGACTGCGAACAAGGCAGCTCTTTCGAGATCGAACCCAGCAGACTGTATGGGAGTGGACAGTACGTGCTCCGGGTGAAGGGCCAGGGGTGCGTAGGCATCGTCGGCTCGAGCACCACCGAAGGCACCGAAGCAGAAATGGAACCGTGCGTGGGAAAAGGTGGTCAGGTGTTCGTCATCGATCTCCTACCATGAATCCGCAACGAAGTCGTGAGTGCGAAAGCAGCCTCCAGTCCGTTTTCGCACTCACGACCGGAGCGGACCGCGTGGGCCACGGCATCCGCCCGGTTGCGCAACTTCAGCCTGTTGAGATCACCGACCCCGAGTCGGGCGCTCCGACTACCCGCCGGGCGTCGAGGTCCGACAGCGCGGAGTTCTCGACGCTCGAGGAGAAATTGCTGGCGGATGACATTCCCGTCCGGGAGGTGCGCTACGATCGCTGCGAGAATGGTCCGGCCCGCCGGAATTCTCTTCGATGTGCACTGGATTACATGCTAGGATTGCCCCACAGCGGTTACTGTCCGTTGGTGGCCACTGACCGCCGCCGTGCGCGGGTGGTACGTGACCCGCCCGGCGGTTATCGGCCGGGCATCCAGCTGTTCTATGGTTGAGTACGAGACAACGGCGCTGCCGCGAGCTACAACGTGGTCAAGGCTCGCAGTAGTCTTACCTGCAAGTGTCGCGGATCGAGGCGGGGCACGCTCCCGAGACAGGTGATCATGGCCGAACGGATTCAGGTCGAACTCGTCGATGACATCGACGGGTCCCTAGCCAACCACACCGTCACCTTCGCGCTGGATGGTGTGACGTATGAAATCGACCTGAACGACGAGCACGCCCAAAGATTCCGGGCCGTCCTCGACCGCTACATCAAGGCCGCGCGCGCCCCGAAGCCCGAGCCGGCGCGCAGCACGCGCCAGCAGGAGCGCGAGGAGGAGCAGGTCCGGCAGACCAACAAGCAGTTGACCGAGCAGATCCGCGGCGCCGCGCAGCGCACCCGCGAGCACCTCAGCAAGAAGGCCGCCGAGCCGGTCGCCCCGGAGCCGGTCGAGCAGCCCGAGCCCGTCGAGGAAAAGCTGTTCGACACGACTCCGGCCGAAGAGCCGAAGCCGGGAGCGGCCCGCGTCCCGGCGGTCTCGATGCCGCAGTTCTCCTCCGCAGTCGACTGAGCTCGAGGACACCCTCGCGGCTGACAAACACCCTCGATGCGGCACGTCGCCATTGAAAGGCGCCGCCCGAAAGATCATTTCCAGCTCGCCGAAGCTGTCTGAACCGGCCAAGCGGGGTCTCGGCGCAGGAACGGCCCTGCTCGCCGACGTCCACGTAATCGAGGCGATTGTGGCCACCGCAGAAGACCATTGGCTGCGATGGACACAGCCACGCTTCGGACAATCGAGCCAAATCTGTCCTGCCTCGTAAAACCCCGTCGGAGAATCCAGATTCGCCGTGCAGGTGCAGAAAGCGCTGATAGCTGGACGTCGGCCAGCTTGCCGATCAACGGGTCCAGCACATCCCCAAGCGCTTTCAGCGGTTCCTTCGTTGGGCGAGAACGGCACCGACCACCGCCTGCGGCTCGGGTAGCACCGGCATAACGTCGAAGAGAATGGGCGCGGCCGGAAAAGCTTCGCGCTGCGGCTACGTTCCGCCGGGGCTCGGGCTCGTCAGGCTGATCGACGCCCCCTCTCCGCTCTGGCACGTGGAACTTCGCGGCCTCTCCGCTAGCCAGTTCACACGCTGCGCTGTTGGCGGGCGACCGCCGCGCTCGGTGCCGGCATCAGGATGGGCTTGTCGGAGACGGCAGCCAGACCTGTCGCGATTCGGCGATCAACCGCAGCGCGGCTACCAGAAAACGAATCTACGGCCCCTGCGTGCCGACCTGTGGGCAGCAGACCTCCCCCCTCGCACGCGGCCTTCGTCTTCGTCATGACAGCTCGCATGGAGCCTCGTGGCGTGACGATGTCGGCGGGCTCGCGTCTCTTCGGGAAGCGGTGGCCGGCCCCAGCCGACGTCACTTCTGGCGGACCAAATCAATTGCCCAAATAGGCGCGTTGGGATGCCCAAAGGTGAATCGGCAACGTTCGGTCAACAACCGCGCCTCGTAGCCGATGATGAGAAAACGGAATTCATGAGATCTCGGACACGCCGCATCGGCTCCACGCCCGCGCCGACCATTTTCGCTGAAAGGAGGTCTTGTTACTGTACAAGTGGGTGAATCTTACCTTGAGTTGAGATCACGTAGTGTAACTTTCTGCCGACAAGCACGCCTTTAGTATACACTCGTTCGGCCTATGGTGATCACCGAAACGGCGTCTTGGCGATTCCGGAAAAACGTGGCGCAATTTATCGGCGGCCTGACGCCGGAATGCCCTGCGCTCGCCGAGGCGGTTTCAACTAACTTGGACACATGCTCACGTCCGCATACCGAGAGGGCTGGAATGGATCTCCGATACGAGGCTTTCTGCTTCGCAGATCCGCTCTTTTTTGACGAGCAACACCGGCCCTCCGGTCTGCACGACGATTACGCGACCCTGCTTTCCGCACCGGGAGAAGACTGGATCGAGAGCAATCTCGGGACGTGGCGGATGCTGCGTCCGCACGACGTCGATCTACCCGATCAGGGCTGGAAGGTGCACGTCTCGGCCACGCTGGACAACGCGGAGAGGGTGCTGTCGACCGTCCACGAGTACTGCCTGCGAGAGCGTGTCGCGTTCAAACACTTGCGCAGCCCCAAGGTTCTCCTGTCCCGCAACGCCAAATATGCGCCGCGGTCCGCGAGCGGCAAGTTCGTCACAATTTATCCACTCGACGAGCATCAGCTGGAACTGGTGCTGGAAGAATTGTCTCAGCAATTGCGGGGCGAGGAGGGCCCGTACATCCTCAGCGACCTTCGCTATGGGCCGGGTCCATTGTACGTCCGTTACGGCGGGTTCGTGGAGCGTTCGGTGGAGTTGGACGGAACTCGCGTGCTCGCCATACAGGGCCCGGACGGAGCGCTGGTTCCCGACAAACGCGGGACGAGTTTCTCCGTCCCCGACTGGGTTAATGTGCCCGACTGCCTGAGTGCATCGCTGAACGCGCGCAAAAGTGGTGATCGCGCCGCGCTTCCCTACCGCGTGACGTCATCGCTGCACTTCTCCAACGGCGGCGGTGTCTACCGCGCCGTGCGCGACGCCGACGGCGAGCAGGTCGTACTCAAGGAAGCCCGCCCGCACGCAGGCCTGGACCGCGACGGTACCGACGCGGTAGCCCGGCTGCATCGTGAGAACGACATCCTGCGCCGCCTCGCCGACATCGACGGCATTCCCACCGCGCACGAGCTTTTCCAAGTGTGGGAGCACACCTTCCTCGCCATGGACCTGGTGCCCGGCGTTCCGCTCGGCTCGTGGTTGGCGCGTCGGTATCCACTCACGCGGCAGCATCCGGACGAGCACGAAATCGCCGACTACACGGACCGCGCCGTTGATCTGCTGGAAAAAGTGGAGCGACTGCTGGACCGCGTCCACGAACGGGGGGTGGTCTTCGGTGATCTGCACGCGCTCAACGTGCTGGTCGACGAGGATGGCGGCGTCTCCTTTATCGACTTCGAGATGGCCTCCGCCGACGACGACGCGCCACGTCCCGCGCTCGGAGCGCCCGGATTCCGCGCTCCCAAGGGCCGCACTGGCGTCGCGATCGACCGGTATGCGCTCGCTGCGCTGAAACTCTGGATGTTTCTGCCGCTGAATCCGCTGTTGGAACTCGCCCCGGGCAAACTGTCCGGATTCGTCGAAGTGATCGAGCGCAGGTTCCCGCTCCCGAACGGCTACGGCGACTCGATCCGCAATGAGCTGGCTCCTGCTGACGTCGTCTCCGCGACCGAGCTCGACCAGCCGAATCCGGACTGGGGTGTGGTGCGCAAAGGCCTCGCCGAAGCGATCCTCTGCTCCGCGACGCCCGAACGCGACGACCGGTTGTTCCCCGGCGACATCGAGCAGTTTCGTCTCGGTGGCACCGGTTTCGCCTATGGCGCGGCGGGTGTCCTGCACGCATTGGATGTCGCAGGAACGGGCCGCTACCCGGAGCACGAACGCTGGCTGGTCGACGCCGTCCGCCGGACACCGCCTGCTCGTCCTGGTTTCTTCGACGGAGCGCACGGAATCGCCTACGTGCTGGAGAACCTCGGCCATCACGACGAAGCGGACGCGCTGCTTGCCGGTGCCGAGCTTCTCGTCACGCAAACCCGCGACCACGGTTTCGCTGCCGGCCTGTCCGGAATCGCGCTGAACCTCTTGCATTTTGCCGGTAGCAGGGAAGACCGCGAGTTCCGGGAACACGCCCACAGCCTGGGTGACCACCTCGCCGACGCACTGACCCGCGCCGTGCCCCCGGGAGAGGTCGGCCGGGCGGGGCTGCTCGACGGTTGGTCCGGCCCCGCACTGCTGTTCACTCACCTCTATGACGACACCGGCGACCGCGGCTGGCTCGAACTCGCCGACCGTGCGCTCAGCCGGGATCTGGACGAGTGCGTGACCACCGACGACGGTGTCCTCCAGGTCCGCGACGGCCACGCCCGCACCCTGCCATATCTGGCGGTGGGCAGCGCGGGAATCGCGCTGGTGGCAGAGGAACTCGCCGCGCGGCACCCGGCCGCGTCATGCCTACGCCGGCAGTCCGATCTGCTCCGCGGCTGCGTCGGAGAGTTCGTTATCCATCCCGGTCTGCTGTTCGGCCGCTGTGGGCTGCTGGCGGCGCTGGCCGCGGCTCACCGGCGTTCACCCGACCCTATTTTGGCCGAAGCGATCGCACGACACCTCTCCGCCCTGGGCTGGCATGCAATCCCTTATGGCGACGGTGGAATCGCGATCCCCGGTAACCAGTTGCTGCGGCTGTCAATGGACCTCGGTACCGGAGGTGCCGGGGTGCTGACGACTGTCGCCGCAACCCTCGACGGTCATGGCCGTGTGCTGCCCTTCTTCGGCGCACTCACCTGATCCGTCCCACAAAGACGCCGACCGAATCACGGTCGGTTAGCGAAATGAATGTGAAGGGAATAAAACCATGGGAACGATTCTGGAACTGCAGGAACTCGACGCTCAGAACGACCTCGCCTACGGCGACTCCAACTACGGCGGCGCGAGCAACCTGAGCCTGCTCGCCGCGTGTGCGCAGAGCACGATCAGCCTGCTGACCTGCCAGTGAGGTCGTAGGTGTGGGAGCGGCGCAGGACAAGTGCGCCGCTCCCGCACCTCCCAGTGTGGCCGCAGGCAACCCGAACGACAAGGAGCAGGCCCATGGCCGGTGTGGGCGATCGCGTGCTGCGCTCGGTAGTTGAACAGGACCGGGGTGCCGCGGCCTTGCTCGTGCTCACCGCCCTTCTGACGGCCACCGCCGGTCTCCTGCTGCCCAGTGCCCTCGCGGGTGCCATCGACGCCGTCATCACCGGAGATGGCGGACCTGCCCGGGTGATGTGGCTGGTTTCGCTAGGTTCGGTCCAAATCATCGGCGAGGTCATGGGAGTGGCGCTGACCGCGCGACTCACCGCTTCGGCTACCGCCCGCCTGCGGGTCCGCCTCGTCGCCGGGCTGATCCGCGGCGGATACCGGTCCGTCCTTGCCAACGGCGACGCGGTCAGCAGGATTTCCAGTGACTGCACAGGCGCCGGGCAGATCACTGCGAACGTGATCCAGTTGGGCACAGCTCTGGTGCTGTCGGCGGGAGCGGTGACCGCGCTCGCACTGCTCGACTGGCGAATCGCCGTCGTGTTCCTGTGCGCCACACCGCTCGCGGCCCTGCTAGCACGCTCCCACCTGCGGCATACCGCCACGGATTTGCTGGCTTACCAGGAAAATTCCAGCGAACTTGGCGCCCGGTTGCTCGACGCCGTTGGTGGGCTTCGCACCATCGCCGCCGCAGGTGTGGCTGACCAGGAGACAGCGCGCGTGCTACGCCCCCTGCCCAGGCTGAGCGCGGCGGGCGCGGGAGTGTGGCGGACACAGGCGCGGATGATGTGGCGGGCCGGTCTGCTGCTGCCTTGTGTTCAAGTGGCGGTGCTCGGCACGGCTGGGGTCGGGGTGCTGACCGGGGACATCAGCGTCGGTGACGTGCTCGCCGCGCTCGGTTACACGACTCTCGGACTGGGGTTGGTGCGGCAGATGCCGCTGTTCACGGCGTTGGCCCGCGCGCGGTCGTGCGCCACGCGGATCGCGGAGGTGGTCGACGGCGATCCTGAACCCGCACCGCATCGGCTTCCGCCGCGCGGACCGGGCAGGCTCGAGCTGCGCGGAGTCGGTGTAGACGGTGCGCTCTCCGACGTCGACCTCGTGGTGCCCGGCGGGGACACTGTGGCCGTGGTCGGGCGGTCGGGCTCCGGCAAGTCGGTCTTGGCCGAACTTCTGGGTGGCTTGCGCCGCCCGGACCGAGGTGACGTCCTGCTCGATGGGGTCGCCACCCATGTGGTTGCCCGGTCCGCCATCGGATATGGCTTCGAACGGCCCACGCTGCTCGGCGACACTGTCTGCGCAGCGGTGGCATACGGCACCGGCGCGGACGCGGACGACGTCCGCTCGGCCTGCCGCATGGCCGATGTCCACGGTCTCATCAACCGCTTGCCTGCGAGGTACCGCACTCCGCTTGCGCAAGCCCCGCTCTCCGGTGGTGAGGCGCAGCGCATCGGACTGGCCAGGGCCCTGGTGCGACGGCCCCGGTTGCTGGTGCTCGACGACGCGACCGCCAGCCTTGACACTGTGACGGAAGCGCGGGTGGAGGCCGCCATCTCCACCGCATTACCGGATCTGACCCGCATCGTCGTCACACACCGAGCCGGCACCGCGCGCCGCGCGGACGCGGTTTTGTGGTTGGAGGACGGTCGGGTTCGCGCCATCGCCCCGCACGACGTCCTTTGGATCGATCCTGCCTACCGCGCAGTGTTCACCGAGGAGGGCCAGCCGTGACGGTCACAGCTGGATACTGGCGCGCTCTTTCCGGGCACTGGCGGGACTGGTCGGTCCTGCTGGCATGCTCTGCGCTGGAAGCGCTGCCGGCTTTCCTGTCCGGTGGACTCGTGCAAAGAGCCGTCGATGAGGGTTTCGCCGCGGGTCGGGTCGCGGTGGGGTTTGCTTGGCTGGCCGCGTTCGCCGCCGCCGCAGTGGCAGGCGCGGTCGGAGTGCGGCTGGTATGGCAACGGCTCGGCACGATCGTCGAGCCGCTACGCGACACCTTGGTGCGCACGGTGGTACAAGGCGTGCTGCATGAGACCGCGCCGCCCCGTGGTGGTCCGGATGCCGCCGGCGTCGCACGGATCACCCAGCATGTGGAGATCGTCCGGGACGCGACGGCCGGATTGCTCGTGCAAGCTAGAGGGCTCGTGGTGATGGTGGTCGGTGCCCTTGCTGGAGTGGCAACGATGTCGGGACCGTTGATCTGGCTCATCGGCCCGCCGATCGTGGGCGCAGTAGGGGTGTTCCTCTGCCTGCTGCCTGCCCTGGCCCGCCGGCAACGAGGAGTTGCCATGGCCGATGAGCACACCGCCACAACTGCGGGAGCGGTGCTTGCCGGCACACGAGACGTGGTCGCATGCGGCGCCCAGAACATCGCCGACGCGACGGTTCGAGCGGCGATCACCGCCCAGGCCAATGCCTCCGTCCGAATGTCCAACGCTGCGGCCCTGCGCACCGCAGTGGTTGCGGTCGGTAGCTTCCTCCCGATTGTCCTCGTGCTCGCGGCAGCGCCCGGTATGAACACCGACGGACGGCTCAGTGCGGGAGCCGTGGTCGGAGTGCTGGTGTACCTGACGGGGACACTGCAGCCGGCCCTGCACGGATTCGCCGCGACCATGAGCACAGTGGTGCTGCGGCTGCTCGTCACGCTCAATCGGCTCGGGGAGGCTCAGCCACCGGTGCGGCGAACCGGTGGGGACGAGCCGAGCGACGGCACAATCACGGTGCGGAGGCTGACGCATCGCTGGGGCGGCCACGCCGAACCCGTGCTGCGCGACTTCGAACTCCAGCTACGTCCCGGCGACCACCTGGCCGTGGTCGGCCCAAGCGGGATCGGCAAATCCACCCTCGCCGGGCTTCTGACCGGAACCATCACGCCATGCCAAGGCGAAGTCCTGCTCGGCGGAGTACCGATCAACGCCGTCGATCCCGCGCACCGCGCCCGGACCATCGCGTTCACTCCCCAGGAGACCTACCTGTTCGCCGGCAGTGTCCGGGAGAATCTCGCCTTGCTGGCACCCGACGCCGACGACACCCACCTGCTGACGGCGGTCGACGCGGTCGGCGCCGCCGGTCTGGTCGAGAGGATCGGCGGATTGTCCGGTGCGCTCGCGCACGGAGGCGTCGGGCTGTCCTCAGGGGAACGCCAGGTGTTGGCTCTCGCCAGGGTTTATGCGAGCCCGGCTCGGATCATTGTCCTGGATGAAGCCACCACGCACCTCGACGGTGCTGCCGAGGCGCGAGCCGAGCGGGCTTTCGCCGAACGTGGCGGAATCCTCGTGATCATCGCCCACCGGCTCGCCTCCGCGCGGCGCGCGCGCCAGGTGCTGGTCATGGACGGCAGACAGGCCCTGCTCGGTGAGCACGACGATCTGCTTGTCCGGTCATCGCACTACGGTGAGCTCATGCAGGCGTGGACTGGGATGCCGAAAACCGCTGCGGCAAAGAGTTATCCAGCACCAGGCTAATTGCGCTGACGCATGCGGTAGTGCGGTGCAACCGAACCACGAAGCCCGCATCGCCCTCGCCATGCTCGCCCTCGGCGGCCACCGACCCACCCTCCCCGGACCCGCCTAACCCACCCGCGGAAGAAGCAGAAGAGCCCAATTTCGCGAGAAATTGACCGTCACCCGGGTGAACGCCAATTTCGCGAGAAATCGGCACCTCTCCAAGGCGGGCCGGGGTGGTTGGGCTGCGAACGCATGGTGATCAATAGGACGATCAAGGTTCGTAGACGCGGCACTGGCTCGCAGGAGTTGAGCGTCTCGACGTCCCGGGTTCGTGATCGAGGACGAGGGTCGTGGATGATCAGGACTGCAGCTGCTCAGGAACAAATACGGCGACCTGGGCTCGGGAGGGGCCCCAAGCTTGGTGAAAAAATGCTGCGCATGGCTTTCGGCCATGCGCAGCGCTTCACGAATGGGTCGCGATCTCCTTGTTGGTGCTGAACCGACCCGAGGTAAACATCGCCCTCGGCAAGGAGCGAGCCAGCGCACGACCGTGCGCGGTGGTCAGCGTCTCCTTCGTCCCGCTGGAAGGCGGTAGCCGTCCATCGAGGTGCACCGGGTTGCCTCGATGTCAGTCCGCAACTCGATCGACCGAGGCACCGTCCACAACTCGATCGACCGAGGCACCGTCCGGGATGGCGTTCGAGGCCTCGTCCGGGATGGCGTTGGCGGCCACGACGCGCGAATAGAACCGGGCGCTGTCTTTGATCGTGCGCTGCTGGGTGTCGAAGTCGACGTGAACCAGACCGAACCGCTGCGAATACCCCATCGCCCACTCGAAGTTGTCCAGCAACGACCACGCGAGGTAGCCGCGAACGTCTGCGCCTTGCTCGATCGCCCGGTGGACGGCGCGGAGGTGCTCGGCGAAGTAGCGGATCCGTTCGCCGTCTCGGATCCGGCCGTCGAAATCGACCGCGTCAGGGAAGGCAGCGCCGTTCTCCGCCACCACGAGCGGAAGGTCCGGGCAGTGCCGGTGCAGCCACAGCAACAGGTCAGTCAGCGACTCTGGTGTCTGCTCCCAACCGAACGAGGTGAGCGGGCCGCGCGGCGGAAGCACGTTGAAGCCCCGCAAACCTGGAAGGCCGCAGTTGCTCGGTTCGGTTGGATCCGGCAACGGTGCCACGCGGGTCGGCGCGTAATAGTTCACCCCGAGCCAGTCGATCGGGGCGGCAATCGTCGTCAGGTCGCCATCATGGATCGCGGGTTCCAGGGCCTGCAGGTGAGCGACATCGCCGAGCACGTCCTCGGGATAGCCGCGGCCCAGCACCGGATCGAGGAAGAGCCTGTTATGCATACCATCGAATTTGCGCGCCGCCTCGCGGTGCGGCTCGTCGTCCACATCGACCAGCACCGGCGAGAAGTTCAGCACGATGGAAAATCGCTGCCCAGGGCTTGCGGCTGTCCGCAATACGTCCATTGCCCATCCGTGAGCCAACAGGAGATGGTGTCCTGCGACTAGCGCCGTGCCGGGATCGACGACTCCGGGCGCATGAACCCCGTTGCCGTAGCCGAGAAAGGCCGAGCAGAACGGCTCGTTGAGCGTCGTCCACTCCTGGACTCGATCGCCGAGAGCGCTGTACACCGTCGCCGCGTAATCGGCGAACCGTGCAGCGGTGTCGCGGACGCGCCATCCCCCTGTGTCTTCAAGTGCCTGCGGCAGGTCCCAGTGGTAGAGCGTGACCATCGGATTAATGCCGTGGCTGAGCAGCTCGTCGACAAGTCGATCGTAGAACGCGATTCCCGATGGTTGCAACGTCCGCCCGTCCGGCATGACTCGGGGCCAGGACACCGAGAAGCGGTACGTCGGGAACCCGAGTTCGGCGATCATTGCGACGTCTTCGGGGTAGCGGTGAAAGTGATCGCAGGCCGTATCACCCGTGTCGCCGTTGACGACCGTGCCCTCCCGGGCGGTGAACGTGTCCCAGATGGACGCCCCACGACCATCTTCCTTCGCACCACCTTCGATCTGATACGAGGCCGTGGCAACCCCCCAGGCAAAGCCCGGTGGGAATGCAAGTTCCTGCCCGTTGGTCATAACCACCTCATCCGTTGACTGAAGCTCGCGTGATTCCGTTCACGATCTGGCGTGCAAGCAAGACGAATACGATGATAACGGGCAAAACGCCGAGAGTCGTACCGGTCAGCATCAACGAGTAGTCCAGGAAGTACCCGCTCGCCAGCCTCGACAGGGCGACCTGAACGGTGGGGCTCTCGTTCGGGTCCAGCACGATCAGCGGCCAGAAGAAATCGTTCCACGCCGCCATGAACGTCACCATGCCCAGCACCGCCGCCTGTGGGCGGATCGCAGGGACCGCGACGTGCCAGAACGTTCCCCACAGCGAACAGCCGTCGACCCGGGCCGCATCGACCAGCTCGACGTGCACCGCCTCCTCGCACGCTTGGCGCATCCAGAACACGCTGAACGCGTTGATCAGTCCCGGCACGATCACCGCTTCCAAACGGCCGTACCATCCGAAGTTTCCGACCACCATGTACAAGGGGACCACGCCGAGCTGGGCGGGCACCATCACCGTGCCGAGCACGACCAGGAACAGGGTGTTCCTTCCCGGGAAGCGCAGGCGGGCGAAAGCGAATCCGGCGAAGCTCGACAGCACAACGGTCGACACCATGACCGTGCCCGACACGATCAACGAGTTCTGGATCGCCAACCAGAAATCCACGGTGTCGAAGACACGTCGGACGTTGTCCAGGAAGTAGCCGCCTGGGATCAGCGGAGGAGTCACCTCACCGATCGCCGATCCGTCACTCGAAGCCACCACGAAGGACCAGTACAGCGGGAAAACCGACGTCGCGACCACCGCGAAGAGAAAGCCGTAGACCAGACCGCCGGGCCGGCGGTCCAGCCGCCGCGCGCCCGCAGATCCGCGAACCTGCGGCGGCCGGCCAACAACACTCGCGCTCATGACTCAACCGCCTCCCCGAATGCGGCGGACCAGCGCGAAGTTCGCCAAGGCGGACAGCAGGCAAACAATGAACAGCACCCACGCGATTGCCGCCGCGTACCCGGCGTCGAACAGGCCGAACCCCTTCTCGTAGAGGTACATGGTCAACGTCTGGAACTGGCGGTCGTTGCCACCAACACCCGCGGTTCCCGACGAGTCGAACAGCTGCGGCTCCGCGAACAGCTGCAGGCCGCCGATCGTCGACACCACCACGGTGAAGATGATGGTCGGCCGGATTCCGGGGACGGTGATCGACCAGAACGATCGCCACCTCGATGCTCCGTCCAGCGCTGCGGCTTCGTAGAGCTCCCTCGAGACGTTGCGCATAGCCGCCAGGTAAAGCAGGGCGTTGTAGCCGGTCCAACGCCACATCACCATGACCGCGATGGCCAGGTGGGAGGACCAGCGCTGCGCCTCCCAGTCCACGGGTTCCACGCCGAGCATCCCCAGGATCCAGTTGACCACGCCGAAATCACGCCCGAACAACTGACCGAAGACCAGCGCCACGGCTACCACTGAAACGACGTTCGGCAGCAGGATGCCGGCCCGCCATGCGGTTCCCGCCCGCAGTGGCCGGTTGAGCAAGGCCGCAATGCCGAGAGCGGCCAACAACTGCGGAACGGTGGAAACCAGGAAGATGCTCGCGGTGTTGAACAGGGCGTTGTAGAAGTCGGGGTCGGCGAACAGCGCAGCGTAGTTCGCCAACCCGACGAAACCCTGATCGCCGTCGATCAGTTGCCAGTCGTGCAGCGAGACCCACGCGGTGTACAGCAGCGGGAAAAGGCCGAACACCGCGAACAGCACGAAGAAGGGCGCGATAAAGAGGTAGGGCGAGACTCGACCGTCGATCCTGGCGAGCAGTTGGCTCGAATGTGAACCCGAAACTGTTGACGGCAAGGCCGACGGGCGCGCTGGCATCGGTCCCTACTTGACTGCTTCGCGTGCCTGCTGGACTGCTTCGGCCCACGCCTCGTCGAGGGTTTGCTTCCCGTCTTCGACGCGGCCAAGCGCCAGACCGAACTTCGGGCGCACGAGGCTGTCCTTGGGACCGCGGTAGTTCGGTCGCAGGCTGTCCGCAGCGGACGCGTAGATCTTGCCCACCGGCGCGTTGTCGAAGTACGGATCGGTCTTGCTGACCACCTCGGGGGCCTGGTAGGCGGCTGGTGTGCTGGGCAGGATTCCGCTCTGCAAGAAGATCTTCTTCTGCTGTTCTGGAGCGGTCAGCCACTTCGCGACGTCGTAGGCTTCCTTCTGGTGCGAGCTCTGCTTGGGCACAGCAAGGTAGGAGCCGCCCTGGTTGCCGCTGTTGCCGGGGACCGTCGTGACGTCCCACTTGCCCGTGTTCGCATTGCCGCCCGCATCCTTGACCTGCTCCAGCATCCAGGCCGGGCAGTTCATGACGGCGAACGAACCCTGCTTGACCGCGACGTTCCACGCCTGGGTGTAGGTGGTCACCTTGGCGGTCTGCCCCTTCGCCCCGATGCTCCCTGCGATGTCGAAGGCGCGGCGCAGGTTCGGATTCCGGTCAGCGATGAACGAATCGTCCGCCTTGGAGAAGAAGTTCTCCTCGGACTGGTTGAGGATCGCGGTGTAAATGCTGCCGGCAGAATCGGCGAACTTCGCATCAGGTACCGCCGCGCTGAACCGATCGGCGACACGGGCGAACTCTTCCCAGGTCGGCCACAGCTTGGCCACCTCATCGCGGTCGGTTGGCAGGCCGGCCTTCCCGAACATGTCACGGCGGTAGCAGAGTGCGAGACCACCCATGTCCGTCCCGAGGCCGAGGACGAAGCTGCCGTCCTTGCTGGCCCCCTGCTCCCACTTCCAAGGGGACCACTGGCCCTGCAACTCCTTGGCCCCGAAGTCGGCAAGGTTGACGAACTTGTCCTTGGACTGCAGGAACTGCGGCATGTATTGCTCTTCGATCGCGACGACGTCGGCGACGCCGCTCCCGCCTGCGAGATGGGTGGCCAGCCCCTTGTGGTGAGCCTCGAAGTCGGAGACCTGGGGCACGAGGTCGATGTTGGGGTGCTGCGCCTCGTACTCCGCGAACAGCGGTTCGTAGCCGAACTCGCCGAAGGTCGCGACCTTGATCTCAATCTTCCCGCTGTCGGATCCGCCGGCTCCCCCGCACCCTGCCAATGCCACCAGCAGGATGGCACTCAACCCGAGGGCTGACCAGGACGAACGTCTCATCGTCATCGCACTTCCTCATCTGTCAGTCGCGAACCACCATGTCGCAGACTGATCATGAGTTCACCGGGCACCCGAAAAGAATGTCCACATCGGGAAGCAAAATCTGCCCGTTGGTACATCCTGCCGCGATCATACGACCGCGGATGAGCGCGAGGAGTCGCGTGGGCCACGGGCGTCAACCCCCTCCAAAGGGACTTGCGAAGCATGCTCACTTGCTGACACAATCTCTTCATTTTCGCTCTACGCCCGTACAGCGCGCCTGTGGTTTGGTCATTCAGGCTGACGCTGCTGAGGCATCGAGCTTCCAGAAGAACGCGTCGCCGAGCGAGCTTCCTCGTTCGGCGACGCAAACAGGCTCCCCAACATCCGCGGGGCGGCTGTCAGCAATTCTCGCCCATCCACACCGCGGCCGCGGCGCCCGAACGGGAATCAGACTATGACGCGTGTCAGATCACGCCTGCACGCATTGCGTAGGCGACGACATGTGGCCGGTTGCGCAACTTGAGCCTGTTGGTCATTCCGTAGATGACGTTCTTCACGGTGCGCTCCGAGTAGGCCAGCTTCTCAGCGATATCAGCAGTATCCAAGCCCTCGGCCAGCAAGCGGACGACATCGAGCTCGCGAGGTGTCAACCCGGAAGCGCTGATACCGCGCGGTGCCAGGACCTCCCGCTGCAGACGAGCAATCTCGCGGAGCAGCTCTCCCATCAGGTCCGGCGGCAGCACGCCACCTCCGGTCGCGGCGACCTGGATGACTCTTATCAAATGATCCGCGGTGGCCGCAATGCGTGGAATCACCGCCGCCACACCACATTCCACCGCCGCGAGCAAACCAGCCGGATCCAACTGGTCAATCACCAGGACTGCACTGCGCTCCAAGTCGTCCCCCAAGGCGCGCAAGGCGGTCACCCCGTCAGTCAGCCGCTCGGCTGCCAGGACGACGACGTCCACCTCGACCAGGTTTCGATTCGGCACCACCAACACCTCGGCGCGAGAGTCGAGGCAGCTTTCAAGCCCAGCATGCGTAATGGCATCGGAGGAAAGCACAGCCACGCGAACTCGTTCCATCGCACCTCCCGTGGTTCTCTACTCTGCACCGAACAACCTGCCGGAGCCGACTCCACAAGGTCTCTACGTCTTCTCCAGATCGGCTGGCCACATGTGAAGTCCCGCGGAAATCACGCCATCGCACATCCGCACATGTGCTTAGCCGAACCCGTCCACCACGTGCGGGTCCGTGCAACCTCGCAGGGACGCGAGGGCAACGTGCTAGCCGGTACCTCAGCGGGGCGCTAACGTTGCAATGCAGGATCGGGATCGAATACTCCTACCGGAGGCCTGCGATCACATCAATTGCCAGCCAAAGGCGGTCCGCATCCCCGCGGCAGAAAGATCAGCCGCGCGCATACGTACCTTTTGCTCTGACCGCCCAAGGGGAGGATGAGATGTCCGTCACGGACCGGGACACAGCCCTGTCGGGCACCCAGCAACAGGATTTTCCAGACGCCCTCGATCAGGTGCTCTTCCACATGGGCTCGGCCCTTGACGAGGAGCAAACGGCCGTGGTGGCAGCCCACCTGGAGCGCGGAAACGTGCTGCCCGCGGCGGAGGCGATGGCGTCCATCGGGGCGGCGAGACGGCGGCGGATGTCTCGTGAGGACCGCGTCCTTCTCCGGTTGGTCATCGAGACGTACGACGGCAACCTCACGGACATCGATCGCTTGGACTCGCAAGCCGTCATTGACGCCCCGACCGTCAGAATCAGAGCACCCCGATTCCTCGGTCTGGCTTGATTCTCCCGGAAGCACCCGAAAACCAGGCTACGCGGAACTACCAGAGGCTGCCCCGCACGAAGGGCACGGCGCCTGCGCCGTCCAAGGCACCTCCCCAACGAGTTGCGTTCACGGTCGTCTCCCCGCGTCCGTTGGTTCTGCTGTTGAACACCGACGACAGGGTGCCATGTCCGCACCACAGATCGGCTCATCCGAACGTTCAGCTCACGGGATGTGTTGTCGCCCGGAAGTCGACATCCGTGCGGGGATCTCGCGAGAGCGCCGCCCGCAAGCTCTCCGCATGCACGCACGTCTTCAGCAGCAAGATCCACCTCAGTGCTGCCCGGCCTCGAGCCCTACAGCCGCCGGATCTCCTGCAAAGACCCACCGACTTATGGAAGCCCACGCGAGGGGGTAGGAATTCCTACCCCCTATTTTGCTGCCAAAAAACGCGGCGAGACCGCAGGTCGGTCCCTGAACCAGCGCAGACCCAGCACTGCCTGACAGGCACAGCTCAATGCCCGGCGCCCTTTGCGGGAACGACAACGGCGGCGGTCATCGGCCAGTTGCCGAGGTACCAGGCGAGTTCACGGGAAACGTCGAGCTTGACGCCCCTATACCACCAGGCCGCCCGCGCAGTCTCAACGGATTGTCAAACGGGCGTGGTGAGTGCATCGCGGATAATTCGGTAGACGGCCCGAGCTAGGAAGCGTTCGAGGCAGGCAGCGAATGATCTCGCGTTTGGACCGTCCTTCGGTGGTTCGCCGTTGCAGGTACTCGCGAGCAGCGTCGCTGCGAGTCCGGGCCGATACCTCGCAACTGCAACAGGGCGGGCGCGGCGGCCTTGACGGCCGTGGTGATGGGCTGCCGGAGGTCGTGGATCTCCTCAAGCGAGGTACTAGATACGACAAGCCAGCCGGCTGAGCGTGTGCGCGACAGCGGTGTTGACACCGCGATATGCCTCGGAATCCAGGCGGGCGGAACGGGCAAAGAGCCTGCTGCTTCGCAGACCCGCCCAACGGCTGGAGGTCTCCACAGGCTGTCACCGCTTGAAGCACGTCGGCTTCTTTCCGTCCAGCTGCGAGAATGTTGCGGGCCGCGTTGACGTCCGCGTGCCCGGAATGTCCGCAGGTGGTGCACCGGTAAACCGCTTGGCTCTCACGGGATGCCGGATCCACACTGCGGCACACAAAGCAGCGTTGCGACGTGTACGTGGCAGGGGTCTTCACAATGGTGCTGCCGGTGGTGCGGGCAGCGTTGCGGAGGGCCAGCTCGAACGCATGCCAGCCTTTGGACAGGATGCTGCGGTTGAGCCCGGCTTTCTGGGCCACGTTCGAACCGGGCTGCTCGACACTCCCCCGCGCGGAACGGGTCATGTTCCGGGTAGGGAGGTCTTCCAGGACGACCAGTGCATTGCTGGTGGTGATTCGATGGGCGACCTGAGCACAGAAATCCGCGCGCCGGTCACGCTCGGATCGTTTGATCCGCCGCATCTTCGCGAGGGTCTTGCGCCGGTTCGCCGATCCCTTGCGCTGACGTGCAAGTTTCCGTTGCAACCGTAGGTACCGGTGTTCCTCACCACTGGTGATGAAGACACGGTCGTAGCCGGTGGCGTCGCTGGTGGCGACCGCAACGGCAACGCCCCGATCGATCCCTACCTCGCTACCGGGGTTCGCGTGCCGTCCGGGCATGGTCGTACCGGTCTCCAACAGAAACGACACGAACCAGTCGTCGATCACTATACAGAGACGAGAAACCTACTATTGGCAGGGTAACCGCTGAGCACGTCAACAGCAGATTTGACGCACTCACGCCACAGCTAAAGCCAGGGTCTGCGCGCTACGTTTGTCCGATCAACTCAATGCAGGTCCGTCTGCAGTAATCGACTAAGTTCCTCGTCGATGCTCATCCACTGGCCCTCGTCACCGGGGGCGACGACGTCGTAGGTCTCGTCGAGGAAATCCGCCAGTTTGGCAGCGGGCGCTTCGAAGGCGGCCTGCCCGGACGGCGAGCTCAATGCGATGATGACGGCCTCGTGGTTGTCGAGTTGGGGGATGATCTGCACGTCACCTTCGCCACTCGCAACGACCAGCCCGTCCGCCAGCAGGTCCCGGGCGATCACCCAGTCGATCTGACCACTCATTCCCGCGTGGAAGCTCATGTTCACGGCGTACGGCTCACTGCTCTCGTACCGCATTTCCACCCTAACCGGCGTCTTCACGCCCGCCGGGGCCGTCAGGTCGAAAACCGCGGTGGAGCGGATCGTCTTGTGGTTCTGGCTCACCATGGCTGCACTCCTAAGCGTCGGATCCTGCACGTCACACAGCATGGCCGTCCTGGATCCACAACTTCTTCACGCCGTCTTCAGCTCGTCGCAAACCGCCGACGACCACCCGCTGCAAGCGGTGAACCAGCTCAGGAGGTCAAGCTGACGTGCAGAAACGACACCGACCGCGAGACGCCGCCAAAGACGCAGCGGTGTCAAAGCACTCCTCCTGACGGCGCACGTGCGCAAAGGGGCAATCCTTCGGGCAATCAGCGCGCGTGTACAAACGGGCAATCCTTCGAGCAAACAAGATCAAGGACACAAACGGATGCCCGAAGGTGCACTATCTTGCAGGAGACCCAACCATCGGTGGCTTCTGTGTAATTAGGGGTGGCAATGCCTGTGAGCGGCCCGCTCAAGGTCGAATTGCTGGGGCCTTCGCGCGCTTGGCTCGGACAAGAGGAGATCACGCTGGGCCCACCACGCCAGCGAGCGGTGTTCGCGGCGGTGGCGCTGCACGCCAATCACGCCGTCTCCCGGCATGAACTCATCGATGCCCTGTGGGGAGAACGCCCTCCCACCAGTGCCGAAGGCAGCGTCTACACCTACATTTCAGGCCTGCGCCGCAGCCTGGAACCGCAGCGCTCCCGACGGTCCAACGACGGCATCCTGGTCTCACAACCAGCCGGTTACACGCTTCGGCTCGCTCGGGAAGACCTGGACGTCGCCGTCTTCGAGCGACTGCGTGACCAGGGTCGGCAACAGCTTTCCTCCGGTGACTGCGAGGCCGCGGTTGAATCCCTGGACGCTGCGTTGGGTCTGTGGCGCGGGGAAGCGCTGTCCGGCGTCCCGGGGCCATTCGCCGAGCGCCAACGCGAACGCCTGGCGGAATTGCGCCTAGCGACCATCGAGCACCGTTCGAAGGCTGTCCTCGCACTGGGCGGTCACGTGGATTTGGCTGCGGAGCTTGCCGGGCTGGTCCGCGACTTCCCGTTACGGGAGTCCCTGCGCGTGTTGTTGATGATCACCCTGTACCGCAGCGGACGACCGGCGGAGGCATTGGAGGTCTACCGGGACGCCCGCCGGATGCTGGTTGACGAGCTCGGCGTCGAACCAGGGCCCGAGCTGAGTCGAGTGCACGAACAGATCCTGGCCAATGATCCCGCATTGGACGCAGAGCCGGCGAGGGCACCGGTGGCTGGCAGAGTATCACGGTCGGCCAGCTGCCCACCGCTGTCGGTCGTTCCGGCCCACGTCACCCGTGCACTGCAGCGAAGCGAGGAAAGCCGCTTCGTCGGACGCACTTCGGAGGTCACACGCCTGCGGGACTTGGTTGCCGAGGTGCTCGCGGGCCGTGGCCGACCGGTATGGATCGAGGGCGATCCGGGGATCGGAAAATCCGAGCTGCTCACAGTTGCTCTCGCCGATGCCGGCCGCCGCGGCTGTCAACTCGCATGGGCGGTGGCCGACGAACTGAGTCAGCGATTCCCGCTCCAGGTCATGACGGAGTGTCTCGGCGTCGATGCGACGGCATCCGACCCGCGGCGGGCACAGCTTGCCGCCACCCTGCACGGCGAGCATTCCGCAGACCCGGTCCACCGGCTGCTCGAACTCGTCGATGAGATCTGCGTGGTCTCGCCGCTGATTCTGGTCATCGACGATCTGCAGTGGGCGGACGAGGCCAGCGTTCTGGTGTGGCACCGGCTCTGCGCGGCGACGCGCCAATTGCCACTGCTGCTGGTCGCGGCATCACGTCCGGCACCAGACCGGGCGGAGGTGGGACAGCTGCGCCGCGCTGTCGAATCGCGGGATGGCGAGGTTTTCCTGGTGGCTCCGCTGTCCGAGACCGAGACCGACCAGCTGCTCGGCGAATTGGTCGGCGCCAAACCAGGTCCGGTGCTGCGGGAAATAGCCGGACGCGCCGCGGGAAATCCGATGTACGTGCAGGAAATGACCGACGCCTTGCTGCGGGCCGATGCCGTGGCCATCGGCGACGGCACTGCCGACGTCCCCGCGTCATCGATCTCGGATGCCCCTCAATCCCTCGTTGCCGCTGTCGGTAGGCGACTTGATTTCCTTTCCCCGCGCGCCCGGGAAGTGCTCCGCTGGGGTGCGCTGTTCGGTCTGGAATTCTCCGTCACCGACGTCGCCGCTGCCACTGGCCAACAAGTGTTCGAGCTTCTGTCGGCCTTCGAGGAAGCTGTCGCTGCCGATGTCGTCGTCGATGCCGAGACCCAACTGGCGTTCCGGCACCCGCTACTGCGGCAGGCGCTCTACGACGGAATCCCGAAGGCAGTGCGGGGTGCGCTGCACCGGCAGGCGGCGGAGGCATTCGCCCGCGGCGGTGCCCCGGTGCGGCAGGTCGCCGAACAGCTCCTGGCCGCACCGGCTGCCGACGACCGCTGGGTGCTGGAGTGGCTGGCGGACAACCACGTCGCCGTGTCCAACCGGGCACCGCTGATCGCCATCGAGCTGTTCGAGCGTGCGCTCGAAACCTGCCCGGCCAGTGACGGCAACCGAGAGGTGCTGCTCGCCGCGCTCGCGAAGGTGCTGTTCCGGGCGGGCCGCGACGCGGAGCCGAAAGTGCGGCAAGCCCTCGCCGTCGCGACCGACCCGTACCGGTCGGCGGAGATGCGGCAGCTGCTGGCAGCGATGTTGTTCCGAAGGGGCGAAACAGCCGTGGCGATCGACACTCTGGGGGGCTCGGCCGACAATCCCGCGGTACCAGAGATCTGGCGAGCCAGGCACAGATCGCTGCAGGCGAACTTCCGCCGCGGCGACCTCAGCGACCTCGACGCGACCGAGGAAAGCGCCGTTGACGCCTATACGGAGGCGGTGACGGCGGGTGAGCCCTACCCGATCGCGCACGCGTTGCAGACCAGGTGGCTGGTGGACACGGTGCGCCGGGATCACATGCAAGCGCTGGAGTACGTCGACAAGGCGCTCGAGGTGATCGGCCATGATCCCGACCTCTCCGAATTCCGCTTCGATCTGCTCGACAACCGGACGTTCACCTTGCAGAACCTGGATCGTCTGGACGAGGCGGAAGAGGCGATGCGCTCGGCCCGCAAGGTCGCGGCACAGGACCTCTCGTCCAGCGGTCTTCAGGTGACCGAGGCGGTGCACTACTACTGGGTGGGCCGCTGGGACGAAGCCATGCTCGAGTTGCAGACCCTGACCGAGGATGGACCTGCGATCTCGTTCTACGGGTTGCGCGAGCCCGGTCCGGCCGCGTTGCTCTCACACGGAGTCGGCGCGTTGATCGCCGGGCGGCGGGAAGACGCCAAGACGACCGCGCGTCATCTCAACGCGGCCGAGGAGTACTCGCCGTCGAGCGGCGCGGAGCGGGAAAACGTCGATTTCTTGCTGGTCGCGCAGGCACTGGCGGCCGAGCAACGCGGGGAACCGGAAAAGGCCCTGTCCATCATGGATCCGATCCTAAGTCCGGGGTTCGCGCCCCTGATGCTGCGGCACCAATGGCTGCCGGACCTCGTCCGGCTGGCGGTTGAGCTCGGCGATCTCAACCGGGCACACCAAGCGTTGGACGTGTGCCGAGAGGAAGCGGTCGAGGAAAGCCGGCCGGCTCGGGCGTTCACCGCGGCTGCCCGCTGCGAAGGGCTCATCTCCGGCGACCCCGAACCGATCATGGCCGCGGTGCAGCACTACCGAGTGGTGGGGCGTGGGATCGAACTCGCCGCGGCTCTAGAAGATGTCGCGCTGCTCCTGGCCCAACGGGATCTGCGGGACGACGCCCAGCGCAAACTGGACGAGGCAGTCCAGCAATTCGGCCTGCTGTCTGCCCGCTGGGACATCCGCCGAGCCGAGTCCAGGCTACGCGCACATGGGATTCTCCCGAATCCGCACACCCGGGTCATGCGCCCCGCCGACGGCTGGGCTGCCCTTTCGCGGGAAGAGGTCAGGATCGCAATCCTGGTCTCGGAAGGGCGTTCCAACCCGGACATCGCGGCCGAGCTGGCCGTACCACGGCGAATTGTGCAAAGTCATGTAACCAGCATCCTGGGCAAGCTGAACGTGCACTCTCGATTCGCTGTCGTCGACGAAGTTCGCAGACACGTCCCAGACCGCGCGCTGACCGAGGTTCACAGGTAATCGCCTGGGTCGACATCCAACAACAGATCTCGCAACGCCGCGCGCAACCGTTCGACCTGCAACGGCGTGAGCACCACATCAAGACCGTCTGGAGTGGTCAGAACCATCCTCCGTCCAGCGAACACAAGCGTCAGTTCGCGATCGCTGCCCTGTTCGTCGGAGCATGGAAGCACGCATCCCGCTGTATTCGCGGGGATCTCATCCGTGGCGAGCATCGAGGTCCTCCTTTGCGCCGCGACCTTCCGGCATACGCCGGATTCGGTAGCCAGCGCCGGGAAGTTGGCCGAGCGGCCACCAGTTTCGCGCAGTCGCACACCCACGTGGCCCGTCTCCTTCTGATCAGATCGCTCCGACTCTCATCGCATAGGCCACCGCGTGTGGCCGGTTGCGCAGGTTGAGTCGATTGGTCACCCCATAGACGACGTTCTTGACCGTCCGCTCGGAGTAGCACAACTGTTGCGCGATCTCCGCGGTGTCCAGTCCGTCAGCCATCAACCGCAGTACGTCTACTTCCCGGGAGGTCAACCCGGATGCGTTCAAGCCTTTCGGGGTCAACACTTCCCGCTGCAGGTAATCGACCTGCTTGAGTAACTCGCCCAGCAGGTTGGGTGGCATCATGCCGCCACCCTTGGCCGCGGCGATCACGCTGTTGATCAGTCTCGATCCGGTAGCCGCGGTGCGCGGCAGCACAGCCACGACGCGGGATTCGACCGCACCGAGCACATCAGCCGGGTTGAGTTCGTTGGTGACCAGTACTCTGGGCATCGACCACTGCTGCGCGGAATGCCGCATATCGGTCAGAATCTTGGCATTGACGCGGTCTGCGGCGAACACGATCACATCGGCTTCAGCGGGGTTGGCCACCACGAAGAGCTCGGCCCGCGTCTTGAGGAAACTCGTCAAGCCCGCCAGGGTGATCGGATCCTCGGCCTGCACACCCACGCGCACTCGGTTCATCGGGGCCTCCCACACGCTCTGTGATGTCTTGATCTCAGTGTGCGAGGACCGTCTTCACGATTTCTCTACATCTTCTCTACGTTTGTTCCCCCTGATCAGAACTGCTGCGTGGTCAGGCTACACCGGCTCCACTCGTCGAGCAGGAGGTCGATCCAGACGACATGCAGTTGGGCGGCCTGTTCGTTACCCGCCGCACGGCACCGCAGGACGTACTGGCGGGCGTCCGACATCTCAGTCTCCAATTGCCGCAACACAAGCCCGCCATCCTCGGGCCGTCTTTCCGTTCCCAACACGTTTCCTCCCCGTCATGTCTGGACAACCAGGCCTGAGGCCTGGCGGAATATCTGCGATGGTCCGATCGAGATCAACCGGCACGAGTTCAGGACCTCGCCGCCGAAAAGAGGAGGCAAATGCGTCCGCTTGCCGAAGAATCCCAGGTGAGCGTCAAATTCAGCGCGAACGCCTGGCCGCAACGACGCAGTGTCTCGGTGCCCGGCGTGGACAGGTGGAGCCGGCCAACATGGCGTCGCCAAAAGCAACCCCTCCCTTGCCGGTCAAGGTGAACGTCTTTGCGCGGGCCTGGCAGGCCCACCGCCGGAAACCTGCCAGGCCCTACGAGGCGTCGTCAGAAGTTGAAGACGACGCCGAGTTCGCGCTGCACGGAGCAGCCGTTGGGGAACGTACGCGCATATGTGACCGGCTTCTCCCCCACAGACCAGTTGCGGTCACGCCCACCGGGCGCCGCACGAACGGACAATCGGCGTTCGGGGACTGCGTCGGAATATTGGCGAATTCTCCCTCAACCGCAGCAAGAACCTCGCAAGCCTTGGCCGCGTTCGGGTGCGAACACGACCAGGAACTCACGAACCGGTGGAGAGCCCTCGTACACCCGGGACGCCTCCGCGTAGGCGACTTCTGCCAGGACAAGTCCTTCCGTGTCGCACCGGACAATGTCTGTTGCCGCAAAGGCCTCGTGCATTCAAAACCGCGCTCAAATGAGCATCGCGCAACCCAAGGGCCGAACAATGATTTCCAGGCTATTCAAGACCTCATTGGGCGCCCACAACAAATGCATGAAGAAATCTAAGCCCCACGAGTCACCCCGTTTTGCCCATTCGCGCACATCTCGTCCGCGCAGCGGTGGCGCCCGCCGCAGCTAAACACGACGCAACCGAAATCAGGATTCCAGATCACGGAAACGATTGGGCGGTGGATCGTGGGACAGGTGATAAATGCCGCATGCCCGGTCAGAAGGGCGTTGCGCCCCGACCGGGCATGCGGATCTTCTGGGCGTTCAGCGAAGCCAGTTCCACGACGCCGGGCAGGCCTGTCAGTCCTCCACCCAGCCGTGACGCCGCGCGAACGCAACGAGTTGCTCGCGCACCTGAAGGATCTGCCCGCCCGTCATGTCGGACACAACCTCGATCAACACATCCGTGATGTTCTGAGTGAACTCGGCCGGCGTCAGAACTTCGCACAACTCATCGTCACTGCCGCTGTTCCGGCCGTCGGCGGCGACCTGCGCCACCGACGCTTGCGAAACGGCGCCGAGCAACCGCACAGCTACGGCCTTCTTACCCTGGCTGCCAGGCGCCGCCTCGAACTGCACCCGCGTGCCGCCGCGAAGAACCTGCTTGAGTTCCTCATTCAGGATGGACGCGTGCAGGAACACGTCCTCACCACCGGTGTCCGGCTCGATGAAACCGAACCCCTTGGTCCCGTCGTACTTTACGATCGTACCTGTTTCCACCACTACTGCCCTCAACCTCAAGTCCACGATTCCACGCCACCAACAATTGCATCAATAGTTTAGCGCCCGCGCCGCGGAAAACAGAACGCATCTGGACACTGGTTTCGCTCTGCGCAGCGAAAATACGAGAACGCGGTCACGGGCTACCCCGAATCGCCCGTGACCGCGTCCCGTGCCGGCGTTCCCTAGGCGCGGACAAAGGGCGCACCGACGTTCTGGAGGAGCCCGGCTAATGATCCTTGCCGGTTCCCTCCAGAGACTTCGCCGCGGCCACTCGCTTGCGGACGCAGAACCAGCCGATCACCAGCGCGATTGCAAGCACCGGCACGCACAGCAGGGTCATCCGTCCCGCCGGGACGTCGAACCACATCAGGAGCGCGACGGACAGCAAGAACGCGATCGTGACGATCTGGGTGACCGGCGAGCCTGGCAAGCGGTAGGTCGGCCGCGTGACTGCTCCGGTCCGCGACTTGCGCACGAACAGGAGGTGGCACAGCATGATCATGCCCCAGGTGGTGATGATCGCGATCGCGGTGAAGTTCAGGACGATCTCGAACGCATCAGCGGGCACCACGTAGTTCAGCCCCACACCGAGCACGCAGACCGCGCCGGTGAGCATGATCCCGCCGTAGGGAACCTGGCTGCGGTTCATCAAGCCGGTGAACTTCGGAGCCGAACCGGCTGCCGCCATCGAGCGCAGGATGCGACCGGTGGAGTAAAGCCCCGAGTTGAGGCTGGACATCGCCGCGGTCAGCACCACGAGGTTCATCACGTCACCCACGGCCGGAACTCCGACCTGCGACAGGACAGTCACGAACGGGCTCTCGCCCTTCTGGTACGCGTTCCACGGCAGCAGCATCGACAGCAACACCACTGAGCCGACGTAGAAGATGCCGATCCGCCACATGATCGAGTTGATCGCCTTCGGCATGATCTTCGCGGGGTTCTCCGTCTCCCCCGCGGCGACACCGACCAGCTCCACGGCGGCATAGGCGAACACGATCCCCTGGACCACGAGGACCAGCGGCACCAGACCGTTGGGAAGGATACCTCCGTGGTCCGCGATCAACTGCGGCCCTGGCACCGTGCCACCGATCGGTTGCGCCACAACCAGCAGAACGATACCGACGGCCATGAAGGCGACCAGTGCGCCGACCTTGACGATCGCGAACCAGAACTCCATCTCGCCGAAAAGCCGCACAGAGACGAGGTTCAGCGAAAGCACCACCACCAGCGCCACCAGTGCCAGCACCCACTGCGGCACGGGCGTGAACATGCTCCAGTAGTGCGCATACAGCGAGATCGCAGTGATGTCGGCAATACCCGTGGTCGCCCAGTTCAGGAAATACATCCACCCGGCGACGAAGGCACCCTTCTCACCCATGAACTCCCGCGCATAGGACACGAACGCACCCGACGATGGCCGATGCAGAATCAGCTCGCCCAGCGCACGCACAACGAGGAACGCGAACACACCGCAGACGGCGTACGCGATCGCCAGCGCCGGACCAGCCTGCGCCAACCGCCCACCCGCCCCGAGGAAAAGTCCGGTACCAATCGCACCCCCAATCGCTATCATGTTAATGTGCCGAGGTTTCAGGGACTTGCGGTATCCCCTGTCCCCTGGGTCAACATGTGTTTCCCGTTCCGGCTGACTAGGATCCTGCAATGTTTGCTTAGTCACAGAGTTCTCTCGTTTCTGGT
Source organism: Saccharopolyspora pogona (assembly GCF_014697215.1). Classification (GTDB taxonomy): domain Bacteria; phylum Actinomycetota; class Actinomycetes; order Mycobacteriales; family Pseudonocardiaceae; genus Saccharopolyspora; species Saccharopolyspora hattusasensis. The sequence goes on along the minus strand of NZ_CP031142.1, from coordinate 270,136 downwards.
GTCGTCTCCTGAACAACACGCCAATGCGACCCACGGGAGATCGCCAGACCCGTCGTGCTCGTGACACTTGGAGTGGAATGCTGGGGCTAAGTTTCCGAATGGTCAAGGTCTCCACGCGAGAACGGGATTTCCGGGCAGCCCCCATGTCCCACTGAGGCAACGATTCCTGTTTTGCTCCGAAAATCCAGCGCGAACGAACAGCGCCCGTAGCGCTGCATTTGCCGACGAAGCACCGAATTGTGATTTAGGTCATCTCGGGCAACCAAAGGTGCTCGTGGGTGCCGACCAATCGCGAATTACCCGCTTGCTTTCGTAACATCGACGTAACGAGTCGGCTGATGCAGCGACATCGAGAACCGACGGCGCAAGTTCCGCAACGCCAACGACATGTGGAGGCGATCAACGTGAGCACCGTTCGGTGGCGGCCGGCCGACGGCGCCAGACATGCCATGCGCAAGGAGCAACTTCACCGCGAACTCGGCACCGAGTTAGCCGCACTTTGCGGTAAGACCATCAAACTGGTCCGACCAAAGGAAACCGACTGGTTCTGGGACAGCTGCCCAGACTGCTGGTCCGCAGCGAAGATCATCAACAGCGCCGCGGCCCGCGAGAGGACGCTGCACCGAGGTGATTCCGGTGAGAGGTGTGGCGCCGTGCCCGTGGTGGGCCAGGACGAGTGCGACTCGGACGATGGTGCCGATTCGCGAGCCCGGTGGTGAAGTTTCGGGTTCGACGTCGCAAGCCCCGGGCCGGGATCGCGCCGGGCTGAGTCAAGGCTTGGACGTTGCCGCCCTGCTGTCAGGTCTTGCCGGAATACCACCACCGGTCGATCTGGGCGCCTTTGGCACTTGTGGTTCTCGCCGACACGGCCAGCGGAGAAGAACTTTTCCGTCCAGGATCACAAAAGCGTGACCGTGGATTTTGGTCCGCTGGAGGGCTTCGTGCAGATCCGGGCCTGGGCTGCCACCCATGATGACCTGTCGAGATACCGGTAGCCGGTCGCGTTATCACGGGTCGACGTGGGGACCGCAGGACCGTCCCCAAACGCCGCAGCCCCAGCAAAGCCCGCGAAAACGGGGGCAGCGGCCAGCGTGCCTCGCGTGTGCCGATGCGGCAGGTGATCAGGAGGAGCCTGCTTTTTATGGATCACCTTTGGTCAACTCTTGGGCTGAGCTTTACTCAGACCACCCCGCTGAATCGACTTTGCACCAGAAAGTGTGTAATTAGGAGCGGCTCTTGGCGGCATGGGCTCGGGTATCGTCACCGCGCGCACTCAAGCGGCTGACTCCGATTGGTGCGCCTTGCGCCTCGCCGAGTGTGTACCGAGGACTGGAGTGACCCGATGACAGCCGAACTCCGCATCGAGTTGCTCGGCCCGGTGCGGGCCTGGCGCGGAACCGACGAGCTCGCGCTCGGTTCGGCCCACCGGCGGGCCGTACTGGCCATACTGGCGACCTACGCCAACCGTGCCGTCTCGCGGCAGGAGCTCATCGACGCAGTGTGGGGCGAGACTCCCCCGACCAGCGCGGAAGGCAGCATCTACACATATGTTTCCGGCATCCGCTACGCGCTGGAGCCCGGGCGCCCACGGCGCTATGCCGAGGAGCTCCTGACCTCGGTGAGCGCTGGCTACTGCCTGCGGATTCCGGCCGAGGCGTGCGATGCGCACCGCTTCCAGGAGCACCGTGATCGCGCCCAGCGCTGCTGGGCCGCACGGGACCCGGCCGGAGCCATTGAAGCATTGGACTCCGCCCTGCGGCTTTGGAAGGGCGAGGCGCTCTCAGGCATTCCCGGACCGTTCGCCACGAACCAACGGGCGCGCCTCGCCGAGTTGCACCTCGCGACATTGGAACGGCGCGCCGAGCTCATGCTCGCCGCGGGGAGACATGCCGAGATCGTCGCGGAGCTGTCGATTCTGGCACGTGAGCACCCATTGCGAGAAGGGTTGCGCGAGCTGTTGATACTCGCGCTCTACAGATGTGGCCGACAGGCTGACGCACTGGCGGTCTTCCACGAAACCCGCCGAACGCTGATCGAAGAGTTGGGCACCGAACCGAGGCCGAGGCTGCGAGACCTGCACGAGCAAATACTCGCCAATGCTCCCGGACTGGCGCACACCGACGTTCAGGTAACAGTCCCGAAACCGGCGCCACCCAAGGTTGCGTGGGCCGGATCTCCGCAACCCATCCGTCCCGCCAACTTCGTCGGCCGTACGGACGAGGTGGCCTTCCTGCGCACAGCGGTGTCCGAGGTCGCTGCGGGGAATGGGCAGTCGGTGTGGCTGGAAGGTGTGGCCGGCATCGGGAAATCCTGGTTGCTGGCCGAAGGACTCGCCGAGGCGACGGCGTCGGGCTGCCAACTCGCGTGGGGGGTGTGCGACGAACTCGACCAACCGTTCACGCTGCATGCCCTGCTGGACTGCCTCGGTATCGAGGCGGATTCGGCGGATCCGCGGCGTGCCGCACTGGCTTACGCTCTGGGCGGCGGTCCCCGCGCATCGGTTCCCGCAGACTGCCTACCGGAGGCCGTGCACCGCCTGCTCGGACTGGTCAGCGAGCTGTGCGCGGAAGCTCCGCTGATCTTGGTGCTCGACGACCTCCAGTGGGCCGACGAAACGAGCCTGCTGGTATGGCAGCGCTTGCGCCAGGTCAGCAGGCAACAGCCGCTGCTGCTCATCGGGGCGTGCAGACCCATGTCGTCTCGGCGTGGACTGCAGCGACTGCGCGCCCACGCAGAAGCCGAGAGCGAGGCTCTCGTGCTCGCGCCGTTACCGGATTCGGAGGTGGGCGATCTCGTCAGGAAGATCGTTGGACTGCCGGTCAACGCCGAGGTGCGGAACCTGGTCCACAGCGCGGGTGGAAACCCCCTGTACGTCCGGGAGATCGTCAACGGTCTGCTGCGCACGGGCTCGATCGTCTTCACCGACGACAAAGCCGAGACCGACCCCTCGTTGCGAGGGGTGGTTCCGGACGTCGTGCTCTCGGCGATCGGGAGCCAGCTGCCGTTCTTGTCCGGCCCGGCCGCGGATTTCCTGCGTTGGGCCGCACTGCTCGGCGAACGCTTCTCGCCGGCCGACGTGGCGACCGCGCTGGGCAAGCCGGCGTCGGAACTGAGCGAGGTGATCGACGAGGCGTGTGCCACCGGGCAGCTGAAGGAATGCGGTGAAATGCTCGCCTTTCGTTATCCGGTGGTGCACCAAGCCTTCTACAGCCGGATTCCCAAGGCCGTCCGGCTGGCGTTGCACCGGCAGTTGGCAACAGCCCTGGCTCAGGCCGGGGCGCCAGCCGAGCGGATCGCTGGCCAGTTGATCGCAGCACCGGAGCCGGTGGATTCGTGGGTGGTCGACTGGCTGCTAGCCAACGTCGCCGTCCTGGCCAGCAACGCGCCGCGCACCGCGACGGCGTTGTTGCGCGCCGCGCTCAACCGCGTATCGATTTCCGGTCCGGCGCGCGAGGAGCTGGCGGCGACCTTCGCCCGACTGCTGTTCTCGCTGGGCCGAGTACCGGCGAACACGGCTCAGTACGTGTTGGCTAGGACCACCGACAGTTTGCTCGCCGCGGAGGCACGTCTGATCCTCGCTTACAGCCACTACCGCAAAGACCAGCTCGGTGCCGCCCTCAGCACGCTTCGTCCGGCGATGTATGACGAGCATGTTGCCGATAGCTGGAAGCGGCGGATTCAGCCCCTGCTCGCCAGCTTGGACTCCGCCGACCCGGCCGTGGTGCCGAAGCAACGCGTGGCGCACGACTCGCTCGACCGACCGGACGCCTTCTGCGCGGTGCCCGAACTGGCTGACCTGTGGCTGCTCGCCCTGCAGGACACGACACTCGCGCTTCAGAGTCTGGACCACCTCAACGATCCCTTGGCGGCTTTGCGAGGTGCCGAGCATTTCGCGATCTCACACACCCTGCCTGGCGAGGTCGCGCTTGCCGGCGCAGTGCACTACTACTGGCTGGGGATGTGGGACGACGCGCTCGCCAGGATCACCGCGGTGACCGAATGTGCACCGGAGACGGAGTCATACTTGCTGGCGCGGCCAGGTGCGTCCACGATCGTGCACGGAGTCGCAGCGTTGGTCGCCGCGCACCGCGACGACCAGGAGACGGCGTTGGCACACCTGCACTGCGCAGGACAGTGGTCACGAACCGAGTTCCAGCCCGGCATCGATTTCGTGCTCGCGACACGGTCGCTGCTCGCCGAGCAGCAGGGCCGACTGCCTGAGGCGCTGGCCTGGCTCACCCCCGTCATCGAATCGGACTTCGCGCCGATGGTGCATCGTTACCGATGGCTTCCCAGAGTGGTCCGGTTGGCGACGCACCTGGGCAAATTTGATCAGGCACGAGCCGCGCTGCGGGTGTGCGAGTCCGATTGCATCCGAACCCCGTCACCGTCACGTGAGGCTGCAGTCGCACATTGCCGAGGACTCGTCACCCGCGCTCCCGGGGAGGTCGTCGCGGCGGCAGACCACTACCGGTGCATTGGCCGCAGGATTGAACGCGCCGCCGCCGACGAGGACGCCGCAGCCTTGCTCACCGAGCGTGGTCTTGTCGAGGAAGCCCGGGCCGCACTGATGTCTGCCCTTTCGGCATTCACCGATGTGGGGGCGTTCTGGAACGTTCAACGCGTCGAGTCTCGAATCCGAGAGCTCGGAAACCGCCGAATCGCAGCCGCACCAGCGTCACATCAGACGTCCTCGCCGCCACAGTTTTAGATGAGGTGTGTCAATGATCTTGGGCGGTTCTCGGTGGGTTTCCTCAGGCCGCGGTAGACGCTGGGCACTCTGGTGTCTTGTGTGGACACTACGTTGCGTCGATTCGGTGGCGCGCCAACGTATCTACTGAGGACGGTGACGATCGACCGGGTGGCTGGGGTCACGGTGCGCCATCCGGACATCGTTGCGGCGGGCCCGGCACTACGGCTGCAAGGCCGAAACGTGTGAGCCGTTCGGCCCGGAATCCAAGGGCGGCCCGGAGCACCCGGGGAAGATCGCCAAGGCGGACAACCTGGTGCCCACAACGGCGAATCTGCTGCTGGCCCACTTGTCGTTGGCCAGACGCCGGCTACCGGCGGGCGGTGCGAGCACACGGGCACTTCCCGACCGGACAGGCAGCGATGAAGCGCCTGTGCCTTGTCACCGGCAGCCTGGACCTGGCCCCCCCACCGGGACAGGCCGCACCCGATGGACGATGTGCGGGAAACCCGTGGTGAACGCTTTCGCGATCACCTTCAGTGACAGCTGGCCGGCGGCTGAACCTACTAACCGAACACGCCGGGAACGCCGTTCCCGTTACAGACCCCCGGAAGCGAAACAGCCGGGCATTAGTGGTCGCGATGGTCTTTTGGAGTGTGGCCGAAGTGCTGGCGGAATGCCTTGGTGAAGGTGTGGGCCGAGTTGAATCCGGATTCATAGGCGATTTGGGTGATGGTTTTGTGAACGTTGGTGGGGTTCTCGAGTTGTTGTTGCGCGTAGTGGAGGCGTTCTTGGCGAATTAGTTCGCTTGGGGTGGTTCCGGCTTGGCGGAGAAGGGTTTGGATCTGCCGTTGCGACCAGCCGAGTGCTTGTGCGATGGATTCCGTGTTGAGCCTAGGGTCTCGCGCGTTGCCGCGAATGTGTTGGCGTATTTGGAGTTCGATCTCGCGCGCGTGGCTTGTCGGCGGTTGGGTATCGCCGAGGGCGAGCAGGCAAACCAGGTCGGTGAGGTGTTGGCTTGCTCGGTCGAATTGGGTTGCAGTGAGGGTGTGGCGTTCGGTTTTGAGGGTGACGAGGCTGGTGTGGATGAGTCGCCCGAGACCGCGGGTGAGGTCCATTTCGGTGTTAAGGAGTGCGCCGCGGCCGAGACGCTGGTCAATCTCGCGCCTGGGCATGGTGAGGATCATGCCCTTATGACGGGATCCGACGCCGAGGTCGAACGGAGTGTTCATGGTGAACAGCGCGCCGGTGCCGGCGGTGAGCATACGCTGGTTGTCGGCGTGGCGTAACGCGAGCGTGCCGCGGGTGGTGACGACGAATCTGTACCGCTCGTCGGGGACGGTATGAATATGGCGCTTGGTGCGCTGGACCCATTGCGGGGTTGAGACGCCCCAGGTCACGAGTTGGTAGGACCGGGTGCGTTGGCAGGTTGCGCGGCCTTGGAAGTCGTCCGGCCGGAGGACTCGGGAGTTGGCGGTGCAATGGAATGAGCTGATTCGCTCGCACCAGTATTCGAGCTGGTCGGCGCGTGGCCTGTCCACGCTGGTGGTATCCACGCTGATGGCATCCACGTGGTAAGTCGGTGGCATCGCGGCCTCGGGCTGTATCAGGGACGGATACCGGGAAGTCTAGGCCGCGTGCCTTGGCGCGACTAGACCGTTTAGTGGCAGCGCCTCGCTCAGAAGTTGACGCAGGTCGTCGCCGCAATCGGCGGAAAGGCCGCAATTGCGAAACAGTGACGTAGGACACAATTGACAGCCGAAGCTACCCGGCCAAAAACCGGCCCGCGATGACGCAAGCGGCGCAATCTGAGGATGCGGGCCTCGCTCTCGGCCCGGGTGCAGGTCAGGCCGCGGTCCGACGTGCGGACCGATCGCGTGGCGGAAGAACACCCGTGAGTGTTTGTGGGTGCCATAGCACCCACAAACACTCACGGCGCTCGTCGCGATCCGCATGAATGGCCAGCCAGGCGTCACGGAGCGCCATCGAGCCGCTCCAGTCGTGGCTTCGGTGCGTGAGGCAGACCACCCACCGCGCTGGAGAGCTTTCCCGATCAAGTAAACCGCCAACCAGCCCCGACAGCGCAGTCGTGCGCGTGTGGGCGGTCGTCGTGCGTTTCTAGGCGTAACAACGACCCACACGCCCTCTTACAGTCGCCTTACCGCACCGCCAGCGACTCATAGAGAGGTAGGCATGGCCACAGACGCCTTGCTGTATCGATTAACGGACAAAGAGTCGGCTCCGTTCCCACTGTATAACGAGCTGCGGGAAACCGGGAGCGGGCGAAATAATCAGACTTTCGGCTCGGAGTATTTCTGGCATGGCGCGTCGAGTCACCACGAACCCGACGATCCCGAGCATCGCCGGTTCGTACACCCGGTGGCGATCATCGCGGATATCATAGGCGCAGATCCAGCCGAGCAAGCAGATTTTCGACCTTGGTCGCAGGCGCTTGCCGCGACTTTCGCTCCCGGTATCCACGGCGAGGCACCGGACACAACGATCCGCACTGCGAGCGAACTGATCGAAGAAAGCGCTGCGTGCCGTGCTCGACAATCCTGGGAAGATCCCGGCTGGCCTACCTACCGAAAAGACTGACCAAGCTTAGGTAGCGAAGCGCCCTGGCATTTCCAGAACGAGCACCACTATGCAGGAAAAAACAATGGAAAAAATCCGCGTGGTCATTCACTCGCCGGATCGCTTGACGCACTTGGGACTGACCAACTGCCTGGACGGAGACAAGCAGATCGTCGAGACCGGTGACGACAAAGCCGATGTTGCCGTGATCGTCATCGAAAACGCCGACATATCCACGATGAAAGAGCTGCAGCTACTCAGGCCCGAGGCTGCCACTCCCCTGCTCCTCATCGTGGGCGGCCGGTGGCACGCCGACATCTCCGCTGCGGTAGAACAGGGTGTTCGTGGAGTCCTGTGGCGCCGACATTTCTCCGCTACGTCGTTCATCCAGGCCGTTCGTGCCGTCGGCAGCGGTGGCGGATACTTCCCCACCTCACTACAAGGCGCACTCATCGGGCAAATCGTGCACACCTACCGCGAAGTACTCGCACCGCAAGACTTGACCCCTTCCGGGTTCACCAACCGCGAAATAGATGCGCTCCTACTCGTCTCCGAAGGATTCGATCTCCAACAAATAGCCGAGAAACTGCACTACTCAGAACGCACTGTCAAGAACATCCTCTACCAGTTCATGAAGCGGTTCAACCTCCACAACCGCGCTCACGCCGTCGCCTACGCAATCCGCTCAGGTCTCATCTAGCCGGGTACCGCGGCCAGCGGCCCGGAAAGCGGAGCATCAGGGCGCATGCCTGACGTGGAAGCCCTGCGGGACCCAACTCGTGGGCCCTCTGCCCCGCTCATCCGTTTACGCAGCCACCTACTCGACAATCCAGCCGTGCTTCGCCGCCAGTGCAACGAAATCTTCGCGAACTAGCTGAATCTGCTCAGCGGTCAGACCGGGAAGTCGCTGGAGAAGCTGTTCAGTTACCTCGCTCCGCAGCTCATCCTCGGTTAGGACGTCGCACATTTCCTCCGCCTCCGTCGACTTCACGGTCGGCGCGACGGCAGCCTCGGCGGCAAGCTTTGCCTCATTGCCACCATTGACTTCCACGACATTGACATTATACGCCTTGAGCCCCCGTTGGCCCTCCATCACATCGAACGTCACCCTGGTACCGATCGCGAGCGAACTCCAGCCACGACCGAGCGAGTCGATGTGGAAGAACACATCTTCCTGGGACCCGCCGTCCTGAGCGATGAACCCGAACCCGCGCTCTTCCTCGAACCGAACAATGCGACCAGTCAACACCGGAAAACCTCAACCTCCCGAAACACCGTTGCGCTAGAACCTGCCAAAGACACGTCCACAACTCGAGAACCGACACAGAAGCCTGCCCGAATGGCTTCGCAACGATGCCCAGATTTCCCTTTCCTGATCATCTCCCCAGCCAGATCAGGTCTGCCTGAACGAGGATGGATCTCGTCTTGGCCTGACACGCCGAGCGCGGCGCTTGGCGGAAAGAAACGATGACGGCCGGAACACTGGACTGCGCGACCGATGAGTTGGATCAGCAGCGATTGGCCGCGCAACTCCGGGCGCAGGTCAACGCGCCATCGCGTTCGGCATAGCCCAAAATTCGTCAGTGAACTTGGCCCATCGAGGGTTTCACCTGGTGAGGCAATTCTAGGCGACTCGCAGGCACCACGGGTGTTGGCCACAAAGGGGTCCATTACCGGCCTAGGCGGGCACGTTGCCTAGACCTTCAGTAGGCGTGTCTGGGGTATTTCCGCCCGTGGATAGATCAAGGGCCTTATACTGTCTGGGTTTTGCGCGCCAACGCGCCGGGTCAACTGTCAGGACTCAGACTGTCCGGGCTAACGGGGGAACCCCACCCGGTATTCCAGGCGGCCGCCACGGGTCGCGGCGTTGCGCCGTAACTCGCGTGAGATCGTGGACGGCCAGCGGCCCAGCCCGGCGGGCAATCTCACGTACACCCCAATCCTGGGCTTTCAGGATCGCGATCTCCTCGCGTTCAGCGAACGACAGATACCGGCCCGGACGGCGGCGATTGATCAACAGGATGCATCCCGCCACTTTCGCGGAACCATCGCCCACCGACCGCGGGCGACACGGCGGCAGCGATACCAGCCTCATCGCTGGACAGACCGTCTGCAATCGCCGCCCAGAGCCGCTGCCGATCCTCACGCCGTGCCACCGGCGGGCGGCCCGGTGAACGCATCGGAGCCCTTCCCAGCGCGGCAGCCGCCCAACCCCGTGGTCGCCCCATCAACAACTCCGTGATCGAGGTGTTGCGGCGACCAGTTGAATCCGCCGATGCCGGTCCTTACCGGAACAGACACTCACGACCGGCGTCCCTCGGGTCACCACGGAGCAGCCCCTGCCGAGATCATTATTTTCGGTCTTCGGAGAGGAGTTGTGACTGTCGGCTTCCTGTCGGACGAGGGGGCTGCGAGGTGCGGGGCGTTTCCGGGGGAACTGTCTCGCGCGGAGTTCGAGCGGTACTTCTTTCTGGACGACGCGGACCGGGAAGCTGTGCAGTCAAGGCGGCGTCCACATAACCGGCTCCGGTTTGCGATGCAGTCGTGGCGCCGTTATCGGTCGCAAGTTCGTGCGCGCCGATGTGGGACAGGTCGTAGCCATGCGGGTAGCCGGGGTAGGTGCGTGCGCTTGGCCTGGTCATCAGCTTCGCCATCAAGCGCGGCGCGGCCAGTTCGGCCAGCCCGTGGGCACGCAGGCCGACGAAGCTCGCGGCGCGAGCTAATGCCGTTGGGTCGGCAAAACCGAGGGCCTGGCGGGCCGGCCCGTCGAGTCGGCAACGGAGGGTCGCCGAGAACAGTCTGTTGATTGGCCACGGGTGCCAGGAGGAGTACAAGCTCAGGATCGCCTTCCCCACCCGCTCGTTGCTCTCGGCGTAGCGGAATCGTCTACGCTCGTAATCCTGCTTGAACCGCAGGAACTCGTCGTAGTCTGTGGGTATGTCGGTGACGTTCATCAGTTTACCGATGGCGCAGAAGAAATGGAACGAGGCCAGTTTCTCGACCTGAATCGACTTCCGCCATGCCCACCGGTCGATCCAAAAAATAGGTTCGTAGATAAAGGTGGACAGCACGTACAACATGTCCTCGTTGTCGAGGTCGAATCTCCGGTGCGCCCTGTTGATCTGCTTGATTGCCTGCCTTCCCCGAGTAGAGTTATAGCCGTGTGCCACGATCTCGCCGAGGAGGATGCGAGTGTCGTCGTAGCGTTTCTGCGAGAACAACTCGAAATGTCCTCCCTGCTGTAAGATCGCGGATATTTCCGGAACGCAGCAGGCTTTCCACAAGGCCACTTCGAGACCTCGACCGTAGTCCCAGGGAAATTCTTTCTTCGTGTAGATGCGCTGAATTTCTTGGCAGTCTTCCCGTGGATCCAGAGTGTTCAACAGGCGGACTCGGGTCAGTCTATTGCGCATGATCGATTCGCGCTCCTCGCGAACGTGAAGATTAACGCGGCTGGGCTCGTAGCTTCTCACTGATTTCCGGCCGCCGCGACGAAGGAATCTTGCCATGTTCGTTGCGTTTCGTTTCGTAACGCCAATGGAGCTGACCTCGCAGCCAGCTACGCATATTCTCGATGTGCAAGGTCAATGCGGAACGAACCTCGGGATCGGGCTGCTCGGGCACCCGTTGTTCCAAGAACTCGTCGGACAACGTGGCGAATCCGTTGATGCGCCGCTGTACCATCTCGCCCACCAAATCCGCCGCTTCCTGCAGTTCGATGCCGCGGGCGCTGCGGAGCACCAGAACGAGATTGTGGACGTCGCCGAACTGGTGTTCCTTCTCGCAAGAAAATAGGTCGTTCATCCACAACACGGAGTCCGACAAGGCCTGGTTGAGCTCGGCGAATTCCTCGGTCTCATAAATGTCCGGTGGAATTTCCCAGTAGCCAATCAGTTCGAGAAGATCGATATAGGGCATGAAGGCACAGCTACGCATCTTGAGGTACTCGTCGACTTTGGGCATCGAACCGTTCTTTCGATTCTGCGCCTCCCACACGCAGCGGTCCAGGAACTCGCCGAAATGACCGGCGTATCTGCGGCGCCACGCCGGGCTCATGAGCAGACAGGTCCGTTCCCACAATTCCGTGTATGCTTGTGCGAAAGGGGAATCATCGTGGTCGGCTCGCGGACCGGTCGCCGGCAACCAGCTCAGTATCTGATTACAGAATAGCCGAAGGCGAGCCGGATCCTCGCCGATGTCTGTTTCGTCGAAAAGGTCATCGAGGACCAGATTGCAACCCATCCAGTTCGTTGCGAGTTCCAATGTCCGACGGTCGGCTCTGGGGCATGCCCGGCTGACCAGCACTCCGAGCAGTGACTCGTCGAAGTGCTTTTGGGCTTCGGCCGTGGGCACCAGATCGAATCGTCGAACGAATTGTCGCCCGTGTTCCTCGGCATGCTCGGCCAGCGGGTTGGTGTCTAGGGCGAACGGTATGTGAAACTCGGGAAAACGCAACGCCATGAATGTCTCCATTTCGTGAACAAAGAAACACTGATTCCCGCCGGTCGAGGTGACGGGCTCAGTCAGCGATCTCCTTGACGTTGTCGGCGAACTTTCGCTGTGACCACCCCTGCCCACGAACCTCATTAGACACGGTGACGCCGTCCACGGTGACTCTCCCGGCTGTCTCGGCGTCGCTACCGAGCACTGCGCCCACCGAGCCGAGGTGTCCATCGAGCACCGATGAGAGCTCGTGTGGGTTTGTACCCACTAGCAGCTCCATCCCGAAACTGGCGGCGGCGTGGTGAAATGGGGCCGCGACGTCGGGCGTTGTGAGAAGGAGTGGCCGCATTATGTTCCCTCCGCGGTTCGCTGGGTCAGTACGTCCTGCTGGTCAGCCGGTGAGCCATGTCGGCCAAGGTGTTGTACACGGGGCGGGGAAACGGCGCGTTGTCAAGCGCCCGGTTCGCTATCGCCAAACGGTCCTTGATCATGCCTTCGACGATCTGCAACGCACCGGTCGATACGAGTACGTTTCGGATAGCCTCAGCGCCGCTCGCGTCCAAATCCGGGTTACCGACAAGCGACCTCAGCAGTGCCCCCTCAGTCGAATTTCCCTGTTGTAAAGCAACGGCAATGAGCGTGGTCCGCTTGCCGTCCCGTAGATCGTCCACAGTTGACTTACCGGTTACCTCGGGATCGCCGAACACACCGAGCACGTCGTCTCGGAGCTGGAATGCTTCCCCAAGGGGCAGCGCATAGGCTGTGCACGCCTCCAGTACCGCACTGCCGCCGCCCGCGAGGGCTGCACCGAGATGCAGTGGTCTCTCGACCGTGTATTTGGCGGTTTTGTACCGGATCACCCGAAGTGTCGCGGCGATGTCGGCGGACAGACGCTGCTCAGCCAGCAGATCATGATATTGGCCGAGTATGACTTCCGTGTGCATCGCGTCCAGCACCGGACGAACCGCTCGGTACTGCTCATCGGTCATCCCGCTGGCGGTCAGCATCTCCAGGGAGAGAGCCAGTGCGAGATCCCCCAACAGGATTGCGGCGCTGGTACCGAACCACTCCGGGTCGCCCTTGCTGGAGTCGTCGCCGCACCAATGAGATGCCAGCACTCGATGTGCGCTGGGGTTTCCACGGCGGACATCCGAGCGGTCCATAATGTCGTCGTGTATCAGTGCGAACATGTGGAACAGCTCCAACGAGGCTGCGACGTCGATCGCGACGTCGATAGGATGCCCGTTGGCTGCCGCGTGCCAACCGCACAAACACAGCAAGGGGCGGATTCGTTTTCCGCCCTGCTTATGGAAGTCGCTCAGCAAACCAAGAAGCGCGGCCGTCTCATCGGAATCTGCCGTTGTGATCTTAACTTGAAGAAACTCGGCAAGTCGCTGGTCGGCCATGCTTCTAAGCCAGTCGAGGTCGAGTGTTTCACGAGTGCCGACGTCGACGGTCATGGCGCCCTCCTGAGCTGGGTGACGATGGTTAACCAGCGGCCGCTCGTGGCGGAATCTTCCGTCATCGTTTGGAGCGGCGTTCCAGGCCGCGGACCGCCGATTCAGCCAGTAGCCGATTCAGCCGGTGGACGAAGACCGGACTGCGGAGCAGGCTGCATCGCGCGGCGCTGGACGAAAAAAGAAGGCCATGACCGGGCCGATCCTGGCGGTCCAGCGTTGTCGGTGGCGATCTCCTCGGCCAACACTCGGAGCCATCATTGTCTACGACGTGAAACTCGCGAAGTTGACCACATGGGCTTGCTTACGAGATCTTTAGATGTACCTCCACGTACTGCGGCCAGTATTGCGACGCGTGCGATGTGGTCGCCGCGTTGGTCATATACCAATGTGACAATATTCGCATAAGGATCCGTCGTTTAGCGTACGACTGCACGTTCGTACACGCCGCGCTGCCCGTTTCGCGGGTCTTCGAGCTTAACCGGGTAAGGTCACGTTGCTGGGTAACGCTGCGGGTACGTAGGCGTTGGTTCTTGGGGTTGCGGAAGCAGCCCTACCGCCTCCTCGCTCTTTCCGGTCAGCGGGGTTGATCTGGTACGTCGGACTGTCTCGTCGATTCCCAGGACCTCCACCGGTGCGGGTTGGGCAGGCAGCAAGCCCGCTGCCGCGGTGGTGAAGGCGGCGTGCACCACCGGCCAGGACACTCCTGGACTGGCGGCGATTTCGCAGACCACCCGCTTGGTCGTGGCCACCGCCGTGCCTGCGGCGCGCCTTCGGACTACGCGAGCGGGGGCTGGACGTCACCAAACCGGTGCTGGCGATCATCGACGGCCCAAGGCAGTGCAAACGGGCAGCGAAGGCTGCAAAAAGGGCAACGAAAGCTGCATAAAGGGCAACGGCGCGCCCGCTCGCCGTCAGCTTACGGCAATATTGATCTCACATTGGCCTATACCAGCAAAACTGATATCTGACTCCGCCGACCGCCAGACTCCATCGGCGGCGCCACCAACTGCGGCTACCTGCTGGCCGTCCTACCGGCAGGAGGGCACGGATTAGTGCTTCAACATGAATGGTGGGGAAATAAGAGAGACATCAAACAAATAAACCCATTCCTGCCTGGATGCGAATTGAAAAGGTGATGACGCCCCTAGCATGCCCGACTCCGCTGCCGGCGAATTGTCGTGGGGGTGTAGGGGGGTCTGCCCGCTGACTCATTAGTCGGACACAGCTTGGGCGAGACCGGCGGGACCACACCCGCGACCGCGCCGGACACCCGGCGTGTTTGTTAGGAGATCCTGGTGCGAAACATCGATTTAGTTCCACCTTCGGCGGGCCGCTTCGGCCCCGCCACCGACTTCTTCCAGGCCGCACGCCTGATCGCCGAATCGGGGCAGCTTGCCTACCGCCCCGCGTTGTTCGGTCAGCTTCTTTCGGATGTCTGGTTCGAGGGAAGGGTATACCCGGCCACCGTCGACGCCGCTGAGCACTTGAGCACCATGTTGCCGACCGTCGCCCCGGCGTGGCGCCCGTGGTTGGCTCTGGCGCTCGGTGCGTTCGCCGAAGGGCACGCGCCGGACCCAGCCCTGTCCGATGCGGTGTACGCCGCGGTCGCGAAGGGTTATGACGGATACCGAGAGCTCGTCAGCCGGCTGGGGCCGGCGGAGAACGCGGCCAGGACGTCGCTGCTGTACCTACTCGCCCACTTCCCATCCCAGGGCGACCTGATCGACGGGTTGAAGCGGTCTCCGCACGTGTCCGCACCGGATGCGGCACGAGTGGCCCGGTGCACCGAGGATCCGCTTGCCGAATCCCGCTTCCCACTCGGCCGGTGCTGGCCCTCACCGGCTCACTGGGTGCTGGACACCCACGAGAAGCAGATCGACCAGGAGTGGCGGGCGAGCCTCGCCCTGTCCGACGAGGATCATCGTGAGATCCGGGATCTGGAAACGATGGCGATCCTGGCGCTCCTCGGCGCGCAGGCGGAGGACGCGGCGGATCGCGAATCGGCAGATCTCCCGGTCCCAGAACGGACACCTGCGGAACTGCTCCAGGACACCCGCGATCGTCTCGACGTCCGTGAACCCGTACCTGGCCCCCAGAGCACGGCCACGAGCCCGGCAGTGCCGCACCACCAACGCGATGTCTTCTGCTGCCCCGACTGTCTTAACCCACTGGACCTGGCTGTCCCGTCTGAATGTCCGCGGTGCGGCAAACCGTACGACATCGCCGACACGGTCGTCGACTTCTTACCCGGCACGGAATTCAGCCAGGCGGGGCTAGGCCTGATGTTTCTCAAGGATCCTCTGCACGTGGCCAGATATGAGTCCCACCGGCCGAGTTTCGTCGCGCTCATGGCTGCGGACTGGGACGGCGAGATCACCTTCGAGGACGAGTACGCGTACCTCCGGGACCATGTCCGCCCGGTGGATGGCCCGGTCCTTGACGTCGCGTGCGGATCAGGCAGGTGGACCCGGCCATTGACCGACATCGTGGGCGCCAGCCGGGTCGTCGGTGTGGACGTCAGCAGGGCGATGGTCGATCAGTTCCACACCGCGCTTCCCGGAATCCCGATTGGTCGCGCGAGCGTGACCAGCCTGCCCATCGCCAGCGGGTCGGTGGGTGCGGTCAACTGCTGGAACGCGCTCCAACTGTTCGGGAACCCCTGGGCCGCACTCAATGAGATGGCTCGTGTCCTGCGGCCGGGCGGTTCGCTGACCCTACTCACCTTTCAGACCGCGGCCCGTCCCCTGCAGAGGCATTTCCAACGGCGTCACGAAACGGCGTTCAACGTGTCCTCCTTCGATCGAGACGTGCTCACGAGCCGGATCCGTGAAATGGGGTTCGAGATCGTCGACAGTTGGTCCCCGAACAATTACCTGTTCGTCACGGCCCGCCGTCTGACCTCCGACGCGAACGACAGCCCAGCGAAGGAGGAGATCTGAAGTGCCAGCGTTATGCCGGCCCGCGGTGGCCGTTCCCGATCCGTCAAGGATCTTCTTCGCGCCCATTCGAGTGATCAGTACGAGCCGACCCGGCTGACGGTCTGGATCCAACCTGTCGATCAGCGCCAGCACGTCGTCGGAGTTCGCCGTTGGCCCCAGCTTGGCGCCGATCGGATTGCCGATACCGCCGGCGAACTGAGGTCTCGGCGAGCAGGCAGCAATTCGATGCCGCGCTGGTCGATATCATCAATCCTTTGGCGAAGCACCGACACGTCGACCTTGCCGTGGACGTACTCGTCCGGCATGGACTTGAGAGACATGGCTAGCTCTCGGCTACAGCGATGAGATGAGTTTGAGCGGCTGCTCGATATGATCGGCGACATAGCGGAGGAAACCGGACGCGACGTCTCCATCGCAGACTCGGTGGTCGAAGGTCAAGCCGAGTTGCACGACCTGGCGCACAGCCAACTCACCTTCGTGGACCCAGGGCTTGGCCACGATGCGGCCCACGCCGAGCATCGCTGCCTCCGGATGATTGATGATCGGTGTGGCACCGTCGATTCCATAACGGCCGTAGTTGTTCAGTGTGATGGTCGCACCGGTCAGTTCGGACGGAGTCAGCGTGCCGGCCCGAGCGGATTCGGCGAGCCGCCCGATCTCACTGGACAGTTGCGAGAGGGTCATCTGGTTGGCTTTGCGCACCACAGGAACCAGCAGCCCCTTGTCAGTCTGTGCCGCGAAGCCGAGATTGACGTTGGAGAAGCGGATGATCTCCTGGCCACCAGTATCTACTGTGGAATTCAATTCGGGGTACCGGAGCGCGGCGGCGACGCAGATGCGTGCCAGCAGCGCAAGCAGACCAGTCCGCTCGGTAGCGGAGCTGAGTACGTCCCTGGCCGCGAGCAGGTCGGTCGCATCGGCATCGACCCAACACGTAACGTCTGGTATTTCACGTCGGCTGCGGGAAAGCTTGTCGGCGATTTTCTTGCGCACCGAGCGAATCGGAATGCGCTCGGTTTCCGTACCCTCGACCGCATCGGCTCGGCGGCCCGCAGCTATCGCTCTTTCGACGTCCGCACGCAGGACAAGACCACCCGCGCCCGTGCCCACGACGGTCCGCAGGTCAATCCCGTTCACCCTGGCGAGGCGGCGAACCAGTGGTGAGACCACAGCGACCGGTGCGCCGGCCAGATCCGGCGGGGTGGCAGGTGTGACGGATGTGGGACACACGACGGTGTTCGCGGTGTGCTGAACAGGCACCGGGCGAACACGGCGGCGGTTCCGAGGGGGAACGGCACGGACGCCAGAGCCGACAAGCACCTTGCCCACATCCTGCGACCGCTCGGGCGTGGCCTCGACTGTCACCAGAGTGCTGCCAACAGTGCGGACCTCTCCCACCGCTCCCACCCGACTGGTGACTGTTCCCTCGTACGGGCAAGGCAGTTCGACTGTGGCCTTCGCGGTCTCCACCTCGACCACCGGCTGGTCGACCCGCACGTGATCGCCAATGTCCACGAGCCATCGAACGATTTCCGCATCGACGAGGCCTTCACCGATGTCAGGCAGCCGGAACTCACGGATCGGTGACATGTCAGCAGCTCTCCCCATCGGATGTGCCCGGCTCCCATTGCAGGCGAGCCACGGCATCGAGAATCCGGTCCACGGAAGGCAGGTGGTGGCTCTCCAGCATCGGTGGCGGGTACGGGATGTCCAGCCCGGCGACCCGCAGAATCGGCGCTTCCAAGTGGTGGAAGCACCGCTCGGTGATGCGCGCCGCGATCTCCGCGCCCGGACCCGCGAAACCGGCAGACTCATGCACCACGACCGCGCGTCCTGTCCGCCGCACTGCGGCGGACACCGTTTCGTCGTCGAACGGCACCAATGATCGTAGGTCCAGGACTTCGAGCTGCCAGCCTTCCTTGATGGCTTCGTCCGCCGCCTCCATGCACACCTGCAGGCTTGGACCATACGTGATCAGCGTCGCCGAAGTCCCGTGACGACGAACCGCCGCGGTGCCGATAGGATCCACTTCCGGAATGGACTGCGGCGACCACTGAGCTTTGGACCAGTACAGCCTCTTGGGTTCCAGGAAGATCACCGGGTCGTCGGAAGCGATCGATGCCCGCAGCAGGCCGTAGGCGTCAGCATGGGTGGCCGGGCAGACGACGTGCAGCCCCGGCGTGTGCATGTAGTAGCCCTCAGATGAGTCGCTATGGTGCTCGACCGCACCGATTCCGCCGCCGTAGGGAATGCGGATGGTGATCGGTAGCTGGATGCGGCCCTTCGTCCGGTTGCGCATGCGGGCGACGTGGCTGACCAGTTGCTCGAAAGCCGGGTATGCGAAGGAATCGAACTGCATCTCCACGACCGGGCGAAGGCCGTTCATCGCCATTCCCACGGCGGTTCCCAAGATCCCCGCCTCCGCCAAGGGAGTATCCGCGCACCGGTCGCTGCCGAATTCGGCGGCCAATCCGTCGGTGATCCGGAATACTCCTCCCAGCGTTCCCACATCCTCGCCCATGATGTGCACGGCTGGATCCTCGCGCAGAGCGTCCCGCAGGGCTGCGTTGAGTACCTGCGCCATCGTCATCGAGCGCTGGTTCGGAGTCCTTGCTTCGGGGACTGATCCCGCAACAGCGGCCGAAGCTTTAGTCACAGTTGGCTGTCCTCTTCTGCTTGCGCCTGCAGTTCGGCCCGCACCATTGCTTCCTGCTCGCTCAACTGGGGAGTCTTGTTGGCGAAGACGTGCGAGAACAATGTCATCGGGTCCGGGCTAGGCTGGTGGTCGTGGCGCTCGCGCAGGTCTGCTGCGAAGTCGTCGGCCGAGCGCGCCGCTCCCTCGACGTCGGCGTCGTCGAGAACGCCCATGTCGCGCAAGGATCGTTCCAGCACCAGAACCGGGTCGTGCCCGCGCCACCGTTCGACCTCCGAAGGGTCGCGATACCGGCTGTCATCGTCGGAGTTGGTGTGCGGATCGATGCGGTAGGTCATCGCCTCCACCAGCGTAGGTCCGCCGCCGTGCCGAGCGCGTTCCACGGCTTCGGCGAGAACCTGGTGTACGGCGACCACGTCGTTGCCGTCGACAAGACGTCCCGGCAGCCCGAAGCCGACCGCTTTGTCGGCCAGCGCCAGTGCGGCGCTCTGCTTGGCCAGCGGGACGGAGATGGCGAACCTGTTGTTCTGCACCAGGAAGACCACCGGCGCCTGCAAAACCGCAGCGAAGTTGACCGCCTCGTAGAAGTCACCTTCGCTTGTGCCGCCGTCCCCCACCATTGCGAGGGCAACGGTGTCTTCGCCTTTCAACCGAGCGGCCCGCGCGAGCCCGACAGCGTGCGGAAGCTGGGTAGCAAGCGGTGTGGTCAGCGGGGCAACCCGATGCGCGTAGGGATCGTATCCGTGGTGCCAGTCCCCACGCATCACTGCCAACGCCTCAACGGGGTCAACGCCTCGGACAATTGCGGCGAGCGTGTCGCGGTAGGTGGGGAAAAGCCAGTCCTGCGGTGACAAGGCGCGGGCGGCCGCGACCTCACACGCCTCTTGCCCGGTGGTTGATGGGTAAACGGCGAGTCTTCCCTGCTTCGCCAACGCCGTTGCCTGCAGGTTGTAGCGTCTACCCCGCACAACATCCCAGTACAGGGTCCGCAAGAGCTCGTCGTCGATGCCACCGGCCCTGGCCGTTCCAAGGACCTGGAACGGCTCACGTTCAGGAAGCAGTGCGGCAGGGTCAATCTGTGGCGGCTGCACCGGCGTTGAGACGGTGACATCGACTTTCTCAACAGTAGTGGTCATGCTGGACTCATCACCGTGTCATCGATGGACTCGCCGACCGGAAGCCGTGGTCGCACCAACTGAGGGACGGCCTCGATTGGCCGGTTCTTCCCCAGCGACTCATGTGCCGCGACGAACTCGTTGCTGCATTGCGCCGCAGCGCATCCGATTTCGCCGCCGAGTATCACGGCCGCCATGATCTCTGCGAGCTTCTTGGCTTTCCCCGCACCATAGCAGTCCACTATGGAAAGTGTTGAGCGGAAAGCGGGAAGCCCAGTTCCGCCACCAACAGTCCCCACGATGAGGGTCGGCAAGGTTATGGACACCTCGAGATCACCGGACGGCAGGAACTGGCAATCAACCACTCCTTGTGAACATTCACCAAGGTAAGCCATGTCCTGCCCGAAGGCCTGGAACAGCGCGGCCATGCCGTTGACCGCATGGATATTGAGGGAAGGACTTCCGTGCAGGGCCAGTGCATTCTTGTAGTTCCGGATGTACCTGGCCAGTTGATCCAGGCCAACTCGGGTCATCGTCCGCACCACTTCCTCTTTCAGGACGGTGCGGGCGATGACCTTCTTCCCCTTCTTGCGGGCAGGGATGTTCTTCTTGTCCTCCGGGTACGGCACGAATTCCTCGCGCACCAGACCGCTGTTTTTCTTGACATAATTGGACACCAGGCTCACGGCCTTGCTGACCATGTTGCTACCCATCGCGTCACCCGTCGTGCACCGCAGCGACAAGATGACGGAAGTACCCGCACAATCATAGGAAATTTCCGCCACCCCGAGATGACGACTACTGCCGGCCGCTATCTCGCGAATAACGTCCTCGCGTTCCCGGCACCACTCGATGAGCCGCGCCGAGCCATCGAGGGAATCCGTGGTGAGTTGGGTGGCACGCAAGAAGTAGTCGTCATACACCAGGGTCTCGCAACCTCCCGACCGGTTCATCACCTTAGCTCCGCGCGAATACGATGCGAGCAGGGTGCCCTCGAGGGTGGCCATTGGGACCGCGAAGGTTCCTCGCGCTTCCCTACCTCGGATTTCGAGGGGACCGCACAGTCCGAGTGGGATGGGAACCGCACCTACGAAGTTTTCGATGTTGCCCCGAACGTCCGATTCCGCAAGGTCACTTCTCAACGGCTCGTAGGATTCGTCGGTCCTGTCGAGCAATTGCTTGATCAAACCAATGCGGTCATCGGAGCTGTGGCGCGAAATCACGATGTCCACAGACGACTCTCCGGACGGATGGACGTGGTCGGCGACCTGGCGCTCTTCGCTTCGTTCCTTTTCGGCGCCGGCGTCGGCGCGCGTCTGGATCTCGAGGTCTGGACGGATGATATCGAACAAGGCGACCGCTCCCACTCGTGCACCTATGGCCAACAGCAACGGATTCGCCACCGTCTCGACGGGCTCGAGGGTTTCGCTGTCGAGCGCCTCGAAGTAGTCGAGTTCAACGTCACCTGACAGGACTTCCACCGCTATCGCTGCCAGCGCGCGCTCACGCAGAACGGCAGCATCGGTTGCTCCGTTGCTCAGCGAGTCGGCAGCGGCGCGCAGCGCGCGGTACAGCGCAACAGCCTGCGGCCGATGGCCACCCAGGCGCAGGTTGCGGCTCGACATCGCCAAACCGTCGGACTCTCGTGCTGTCGGCAACACCTTGACCGACGCCGCAAGGTTCAGGTCTCGAACCATGCGCTCCACCGCAACCCAGTCCGGGAGGTCCTTCTCCTCGAAGAACACGACGTCCGGTTCAACGATGTCGAACAGCTTCGTGGCGATCGTGCACTTCCCCGGCAACTGGCCGTCCTTGGTCAGCCCCGTGCGCAGAATCGCCTCGACCAGCGGCCCGCCCAGGCCAACGGCCGTGGCGAACCTGTCCGGGGAGATCTCCGCCGCTTCCGGAGCGAACAACACGTCCACGCCTAGTCGGGCCGCGATCTCCGCATCACGCTGCTCGTCGCGGGGATAGTCCTCGAAGCCGCCTTCGTCGCTGAACTGAGCCGGGTCGGCGAAAGCGGACACCACCACGACGTCACACTCTCGTCGCGCCGCTTTCATTAAGGATTCATGACCCCCGTGTAACGCGCCCTTCGTGGGGACGAGACCAATGCTTCGTCCGCGCAGGCGCATTTCCCTTGCGTAGTCGCGAATCTCGGCTACCGTTCGGACTATCTTCATGGCCAAGGCTCGTCTCCGTATCGCCCGGTGCCGGCTAAATCCGTCGCCGCCATCCAGCTAGAGGGCGTCGACCAAAGTTCAGAAACCAAGGCACAGTCAGCGTTGGCTGCTTGCCCAGCGAGATGGGAAGGTGCGATAGATTGGCACTGTCCCTTCCGGTTGCGAGGGTTCCCTTTGTGAGGTTCCTCGCGAAGGAGGATGCCCCAACCGCCGTCCCTTGTCAGCAGCCCGGGATCCGATAGTGGCCCACTCTGCCCGTAAAGCCTGTAACGGCTGCCTGACCAGGCAGCCGACTATGCTCCGATTACGTGCACGCAACGGCTCAGACAGCCCAGTGCGGGGAGCTGCGGGCAACGGACGCCCAGCCGGCAATTCTGTGGTGAGGCGTTTGAACAGCGAGCGACTCACGGTCTACGCGGCCGCAGTGCACTCGCGACGTAACGTCCAGACATAAGTGCCGCCGAAGCTTCCCGCGGACCGGGCGCCCCACGGCTTCAGCGGTCGGCCGGCAACGGGGGCAGGGTACCGGTGGCGTCGAAGTCCCAGTCGTGGGGTTCGCCGAGCGCGATCATGCCCGGGTGGTCGGCGACCTCCTGGACGTAGGCCTCGGAGACCTCGATGCGGGGCATCGACAGGGTGTTGCGGATGCGCACGACCTTCGCCGGGCGGTCCTTGGTGCCGCGGGACATGTGCAGCGCCGCGACGATCGCGTCCCGGTCGTTGGCCAGCGCCATCGGGATCCGGGCACCGTCGGGTACGCCCGAGGTCAAATGGTTGGTGTAGAACGAGCCGAACTCGATCTGGTCCACGCAGCGCTGGGTGGTCACGTCCGCCATGCCCAGGCCGCAGGCGTTGCCGTTGGTGTGCTCGGTCAGGCCCAGCACCACGATCCGCTTGATCGGCACCGCCTGGAACTTCTCGGCGTTCACCGGGGCGCGGCCGGTGATGTTCGGGTCCATGCCGGCTCCGCTGATGTTCTTGCCGATCTCGTCGATGACCAGCACGTCGATGTCGGACATCAGCAGCTTCGGCATCAGCTGCTTGGCCTCGGCCAGCAGCTCCGCCTCGCGGGCGAGCAGCTTCTCCGTCGGCACCAGCTCGATCCGCGCGATGTGCTCGTAGGCGTTCTCCACCACGGCCATCCCGAACTCGATCGGAACGACGCCGTGGACGGCCTCGGCCACCGCCGGCATGAGCACGTCGAAGGCGCCTAAGCCGTGGGTGTGCAGGGTCGTCGCGCCGCGGTGCTTGCCCAGGCCGATGGCGATCATCTTCGCCAGCCCGCTCTCGTGCGTACCCCGGAAGTCGGTGTGCGGCTTGACCCGGCCGAGCACCACCACGCCGTCGGCCTGGGCTGCCTCGGCGTCGAAGTGCACGGGGTGCCGTCGGGCAGTTCGGCGACCACGACAGTCTCCATGGACGACACCACCGGCGCGCCCACGGTCTCCTCGGTTATCCCGTACTCGGCCAGCACCTGCCGCTGGCCCTCCGCGGTGCCGCTGCCGTGGCTCCCGCTAACCGCACCTTCTCGACGTTGAACATGCGTCCGATCCTTCTAAGCGCGCTGACCGTCGGTCAGCTCAATTGACCCGTGACCTACCACACCGACCAGCCAGGTGGAAGGGCTCGCGGTCGCCGGCCTGCCGCACGCCGTGCGGCGCACCACTTGGCGAGCACCGATGCGTTCGTCCTCGTTCAGATAGCGGGACGAACAAGACCGGGGCACCGCCCTGGTACTCGGCGGTGCCCCAGCGTCATGCCCCCGTCGGGGTGCGATCATTGCGCCACCTCCTACCGGTGACGTAGTTGATCCCCACAACCCGGCACGCTCCCCGGCTGCTCACACCGTTCACGCAAGATCAAAATAAGCGGCCCGCTCCCGGACCAGCTTTTTGCGCCCCTGCGGCGGACGGTCCCGACGAATCCCGGAACCCATCGCTTCCCCCAAGTCCAGGCGTTGCGACAACCCTGGAACCCAAGGACGTCCCGGGTGCTTTACGGCTGAGCGTTCGCCGTGTGCCCACCAACCCCAACCGGCTGTTCCACGAAAGACGGGGCCTGCGCGGGGATAGTTAGGTCCTGGCCTTCGATGAACTGCTGGAGCTCCGCCGGCTTGATGGCGTAGCAGTGCTCGGGCGCGGGGAAATCCCGTCGGCGTACCTCGGCGGCGTACGCGCCGACTGCGTCGATCATCGTTGTCCGCACGTCTGCCCAGCGCTTGGCGAATTTGGGCTTGAAGCCGTCGAAGATGCCCAGCAGGTCGTGGTAGACCAAGACCTGGCCGTCGGTGTCTGGGCCGGCTCCGATCCCGATCACTGGGATCTTCATGCTCGGCATGATGGCTTTGGTGATCTCGGCCGGGACCGCTTCGAAGACAATGGAGAAGCAGCCCGCCGCCTGGAGGCGGAGCGCGTCTTCGAGCACGGCCCGGGCTCGGTCGGCCGTGACACCCTATGTCCGGAAACCGCCGAGTGCCGTTGCGGTTTGCGGCGTCAGCCCGACGTGCCCCATGACGGGGATGCCGGCTCGGACGATGGCCCTCGCCCGCTCGGCAGAGGTGCCGCCGCCTTCAACTTGACCACGTCGCACCCGCCTTCCTTGACGAACCGCATCGCCGTGCTGATCGCTTGCTCGTCGGAAACCTCGCAGGATCCGAAAGGTAGGTCACCGACCAGCAACGGAGTCTTCAGGCCACGGCGAACCGCAGCCGTCAGCATGAGCATCTCATCGATCGAAACCGGAACCGTCGTAGAGTAGCCGAGCACGGTCATCGCGCCCGAATCCCCGACGAGGACCATGTCGACCCCAGCCGCCTCGACGACCTGAGCGCTCGGGTAGTCGTAGGCAGTGACCATCACGATCGGTTCGCCCCGGCGCCGCATCGCGGACAGAACAGGCACGGTGACCGGTTTGCGGTCGCTGCTAGATTTTTCCTCAGACCGCGGGTACGTGGACATAGTTCACCCTTTCGCCATCTTGGGTTCGGCGGCGCAGGTGATTGCCGCGTTCTGCGTCACTGAGATCGGAGTGGAGGCTGCCGAGCAACGACACGGTCACGCGAGAACCAACAGCGGAAAACCCGCTGTGTCCACTGCGGACACCGGTGCATGGTTCGAACTCATTTGCTTCGAACTCATTTCTGCGCTGCCCGGCTGCCGCCAGGTCTCTTTTTGCTTCGGCCAGTGCGTCAAACGCTCCCAGCAACTGCGGGCACCTGTCACCTTCGTCGCTCCCGCCTACAACCGTCGTCGCGATCGGAGTAACGAAAACCTCCTACATATCTGCGCTTCTGTCACACCTAGTTGCCCAAACGGTAAAACTTCAGTGTCCTAACGGGCACGCCACGTGACCTTGCTCCCAGACTTGCACGAAAGTCAGTGACCAAGTGGAAGGACGAGCAATGGAACTCTTCGCGCAAGGGCTTTTCGCCCCGGAATGCCCGGTGATCTTGGACAACGGTGACGTCTTGGTGGTGGAGATGCGGCGGGACCGCAGCGCCGTCACTCGGGTAGATGCGGAAACGCGGGAACTGCACGCTATCACGCTGACTGGAGGGTTTCCCAACGGATTGCTGCGTGATGCGCAAGGCAAGCTGTGGGTCGGCGAAGCGCACGAGCACGCGCTCATCTGCTACGACGCGGAGGGCATCGAGGAAGTGCGCATCACGAAGTGCGGGGACGAGCCTTTCCGCTGGCCCAACGACCACGTCATCGGTCATGACGGTGCGATCTACATGACCGACTCCGGCGCGTGGGAACACGAAGTGCTCGACCCCGTGAAGATGACCCTCAAGCCTGGTTGGTGTGACTATCCGTTCGACGGCCGGGTGTACCGGATTGACCGGGCTACATTGGACGTTACCCGGATCGACAACGGCATTCGGTTCGCCAACGGTATTGCCTTCGACCGCCACGACCGGCTCTACGTGGCCGAGACCATTGGCGGGAATATCTACCGTTACGACGTTTTCGGCACCAATCCGCGGCGCGAGTTGTTCGGCAATGTCTGGGACGGCGTGGCGCCCGACGGCTTCATCGGACCGGACGGCATGAAATTCGGCGCAGACGGGCGCCTTTACTGCACGGTGATGGGTGCCGGGCACATCGTCGTCTTCGACGAGGCCGGCACGGTGGTGGAGCGTATCGAGACGAAGGGCAAGGCGCCGACGAACATCGCGTTCACCGAAGACGGACGGCACAAGATGTTCGTCACTGAGATCGCCAACGGTGCGATCGAGATGCATGACGTCCCGTGCGATGGTTTACCCATCTATCGCGACTCGGTCGTCATCCCGGCTCAAAGGGACGTCTCGCCCTCTCGCCACCGGGCGGCTACCAGCTCCGCGTGATCGGTGCTGGTGGACCCGGGGAGCTGTCCGGTGTCGATCAGCTCCTGACGGCGCCAGTTGTCGATGGTCTGAACGCTGAATTCGCGAGCGCGGAGGTGCGGAATGCGCAGGTTCGTTGGCATCTCGGTGCCTCTGCGGGCGGGGATCGCCTCGGACCCTCCGGAAACTGCCCGGAGATCGACTACCTGAACCACAAAGATACCGCGGCGGACATGGTCACCTACTTTCCCGGCGCACAGGTGGAAGACCTGCCGGATAGTGAGGCGTGGGCGGTCGAGCGCGTGCGGTTGTCCACGCACAACGGGACCCATTTGGACGCTCCGTACCACTACTCGGTGGTGATGAACGGCGTTGAACGCGCGATCACCGTTGACGAGGTGCCGCTGGAGGACAGAACGAGGACACGTTCGTGGCCCCTCAGTCGAGACAGAACTCGTTGCCCTCGATGTCCTGCATCACGATGCACGACTCGTTGTCGCCATCGGCAAGCAGTAGTCGCACGCGTACCGCGCCGAGCGCGACCAGTCGTGCGCACTCGGCCTCAAGTGCGGTGAGGCGCTCTTCACCCACGAGCCCGGTGCCGACCCGCACGTCAAGATGCAGCCGATTCTTGACGACCTTGCCTTCGGGAACGCGCTGGAAGAACAGTCGCGGGCCCACACCTGAGAGATCAATGCAGGCGAACGCTGAACCCTGATGCTCAGGCGGCAGCGAGCGATCGAAATCGTCCCAAGTAGCAAACCCCTCCGGCGGCGGCGGTACGACGTACCCCAACACCTCGCACCAGAAACGAGCGACGCGCTCAGGTTCTGCGCAGTCGAAGGTGACTTGGAACTGCTTGACCGACGCCATTGGTCCACCATAGTGGCGCGTGTTGTTCACCGAAACCCCGGATGTCATCTCCGCGCGGGTCGAGGTCTCGCGTGAAACTCATGGCCGCCGGAGCCGTGGTCTATGCCGTGGCGTCGTTGACACAGGCGCCGCGCGGATCCGCTCGGCGACGGTGTCGTATCGGGCGGGACAGTGGTGTGCGTCGTTCTCGGTGGAGATCACCCGCAACGATCCCGCCCCCGCCCGACCCGGTGTGACGGTGTATTCACCAGATCCCATCCAGATCCGGATCAGGCGCCCATTCGACGCAGGTCGGTCGTTGCCGGGTGCGCGCGAACTCACGCAGCGCCTCCTGAACCCGCGCGATGGGAACCTCAGCACCAGGAGACATCACCATCAAATGGCCGTCCATGGTGAAGTAGTCGACGTGCTCGGTATTCGTGCCCTCAGCGGGCACGAATACCGGACGTGGCGTCGAACCACATGAACGCTCCGGTCGTGCCGCGCACACCGAGGGTCAACGTGGGCGTGTCCTCGCCGGGCTCGTGCTTAAAAACCAAGTCAGGCAGGCTCGGAACCTTGGCGCTCTTGATCGGGCTCGGCGAGACCGCAGATGATCTCTTCGATGTCCATCTCAGGGGTGCGGAGAACTTGCCCGTAGTTAAGAACGTCGGCCCCCGAATCGCTCATTAGGCAACGAAAGTTCCGCGCGAGGAGTGGGTGAAGGCATTCTGCGGAGCAGAAGCCGCGCGGCGGAGCTGCACGATCGGTCCGAAGTGCACTGGCCCCGCGAGGACCCTCACCACCCGCCTGCGACCACCCGAGGACGGCGCAATTTCGCGAGAAATTGACCGTCACCCGGGTGAACGTCAATTTCTCGCGAAATTGACACACTCCTCGCCCAACCGAAGGAGAACCACCGATGTTCTGGATTCAGCTCGGCACGTTCGTCCTGTTCAACCTGCTGATCCTCGCCGCTCGCCACCCTGCTGCCCCAGACCGGGCCGGTGCGGTGAGCAGGACCAGCCAGCATCAGGGGCCTGGTAGGCCTGGCAGTCGTTGCGAATGCTCGGCCACGGGACGGGGATCGCGATCAGGCGGTCCGCACATCGGGCTACAGTATACTGTAGCCAATTGCCCCGAAAGTGTCGATAGCGACGCCACAGCGATGAAACTCATCTACCTCTGACTGCGGAACATCACCAGCCACAGAGGAGGACCATCAGGAACCGGAACGTGGGGATGGAAAAAAGCCCTTAACACACTGGTCGTCCTCTTCCCAGGACGCATCCCACTCAACTAAACCAACAAGATCAGCTCCGTCCGTGGCTTACACGGAATTCGTGACAGGGCCGCCTAGACGCCGCCATCCTTCCTGCCGTCCCACGTGACCAGTTCCCCGCCCAGACCCTGGCCGCCGCCCTCTACCTGGACTCCGGCACTCGCGGCGCCGAACGCGGCGTGGTCTCCGCCGGCCGCGACCCGGGCACCGGTGAAAATAGGCATCCCAGGCTGGAACTGCTGCGGCTGACCATCCCGCGCCGGGTCTACACCCGCAGCCACCTCGACGTCGTCGCGGACAGCGTCATCCGCACCGCCCAGCACAGCCGGACCGTCACCACCGGCCTGTCCTTCACACACGAACCCGCGACCCTGCGCTTCTTCCAGGCCCGCTTCGCCCCAGTGCCTCAGGACTCGGGCGACGGGATCGCTGGACCGTATTCCGCGCTGACAGCGGCCCCGACAGGCTGACCGTCAGACCAGCAGCAGCTGGACGCCCACTACATCCGTCTCTGACCCAGCCGCGTCGATCACACCCAAGGAGCAAAATCCATGACCATGCCAGGGAAATCCATGACAGCGAAAACGACCACCAACGTCAGTCCCATGCCTTTGATGGAGCTAACGTCCGGGGTTTATGCGTTCAAAACCATGGCATTAGCCGACCAACTCGGCCTGTTCACCTCCCTGGCCGGAGGGCGCCACACGACCGTGGCGGAATTCGCCGCCCAGCACGGGGCTCGCCACGCGCCCCACTGAACTACTCCTCACCGCGTGCACCGCCCTAGGCCTCCTCGAATTGACCGACGGTCACTACCGCAACACCGCGATGTCCGAGGAATACCTGGTCGAAGGCACGCCATACTACTTCGGCGGATGGATCAAGGTGGTGGACCGGCACGAGTACTCGGCATACCAGGAGCTGGAGACCTCACTCCGCGGCAACCACCCCACCACCTGGGACGTCGTCAAGCAGGAGTCGCTGTTCGCCCCGACGACTCGATCATGATGGAAACCTTCTGGGACGGCATGTACTCGCTGTCCTGCTATACCGGCGCCCGATTGGCCACGACATTCGACTTCGCCCAGGTGCGACGGCTTCTCGATGTCGGCGGCGGTGGGGCGGCGTTCGACATCGAACTCTGCCAAGCACACCCCCACCTACAGGCGACCGTGTTCGACCTGCCGTTCGTGAAGGATCTTACCCTCGACCGGGTAAGGTCGGCGAACCTGGAAGACCGGATCGACTTCGTCGCCGGTGACTTCTTCGCCGACGCACTGCCCGACGGGTACGACGCGATCCTGCTGTCGAACATCCTGCACGACTGGAACGAAGCCGACGTCCAGCGAATCCTGGCCACCTGCGCCAACGCCCTCGCCCCAGGAGGGCACCTGCTGGTGTGCGAATCCTTCGTCAACGACGACAAATCCGGTCCCGCAATGGCCGCGCTGGTGAGCCTGAACATGCTCGTGGAGACCTGGGGACGCAACTACACCGCGGCGGAATACTCAGCCTGGATCCGCGAAACCAACCTGACGGTGGAGGGTGTGCGTCCCCTCGACAGCCCGGGCGCCAGCGGTGTGCTGGTGGCGCGCAAACCGTCGTCGCCGTTCCCTGCCCCGCGTCGGACCTCCGCCACTGGTACCTGACCGGGAGTCCACTGAGGACGATGGAGGGCCGCCTCTCGGTGCGGGGCGGCCTTCTTACCGGTCAGGGGTCGTGAGTGGTCGTTCCGGCAAGAGCCGGATTTGTCACTCACGAGCCGCAGCCGGTCACAGCGGGATGTTGCCGTGCCAACCGCGGCCTGCGGGGGCAGCGGCCAGTGCTTCGGCGACCCGGCGACGGGTGGTCTTCGGGTCGATCACCTCGTCGACCACACCGATCGACATCGCCCGGACCACCCCGCCGGCGACCCGCTCGTGCTCCTCGGTGAGCTTGGCCTGCAGCGCCTCGCGCTCCGCCTCGGGCGCGGCGGCCAGCGTCTTGCGGTGCAGGATGCCGACCGCGGCCTTGGCACCCATCACCGCGACCTCCGCTTCCGGCCAGGCGAACACGGTGGTCGCGCCCAGCGAGCGGGCGTTCATCGCGATGTACGCGCCACCGTAGGACTTGCGGGTCACCAGCGTCACCCGCGGCACCACGGCTTCGCCGAAGGCGTGCAGCAGCTTCGCGCCGCGCCGCACCACTCCGCCCCATTCCTGGCCGACCCCGGGCAGATAGCCGGGCACATCGACGAGCACCAGCAGCGGCACGCCGAACGAGTCGCACATCCGCACGAACCGGGCGGCCTTCTCCGCCGACAGCGAGTCCAGGCAGCCACCCTTGCGCAGCGGATTGTTAGCGATCACACCGATGCTGCGGCCGCCGAGCCGACCGAGGCCGACCACGATGTTCGCAGCCCACTTGGCCTGCAGCTCCTCGAAGTCCGCACCGCCGTCGGCGCGGGCGTCGAGGATGCCGCGGATCACCGGCTTGACGTCGTAGGCACGCTGCGGGCGGTCCGGCAGCAGCGCACGCAGATCGTCGGCGCCCTGCACGGAATGCAGGTCGAACATGCCCGGCCTCGCGAACAACCCCGTCAGCCGCCGCGCCCGCACGTACGCGTCGGTCTCGTCGTCGGCGACCACGTGCACCACGCCGGACTTGGCGCCGTGCGCGGAGATACCTCCCAGACCCTCCTGGTCGATCTGCTCGCCGGTCACGCTGCGGACCACGTCCGGTCCGGTGACGAACACGCGCCCGGCTGGGGACATGATGACCACATCGGTCAGCGCCGGGCCGTACGCGGCGCCACCGGCGGCCGGGCCCACCACCACCGAGATCTGCGGCACCCGACCGGACGCGCGGATCATCGCCGCGAACATCTGGCCCATGCCATCCAGCGACTCCACCCCCTCGGGGATGCGGGCGCCGCCGGAGTGCCACACGCCGATCACCGGGCAGCGCTCCCGCACCGCCACATCGATGGCGTCCACGATGTGCCCGCAGCCCTCGGCACCCAGCGCGCCACCCATCTTGGTGGCGTCGCTGCAGTAGACGACCACCTTCGTGCCATCGACACGGCCGCGCACCGCGAACATCCCGCTGTTGTCGCGCGGGTGCAGCGGCTCGATCGACTCCGGATCGAGCAGCTGATCCAGCCGCACCTCGGGATCACGCGGATCCCGTTGCTGCTGCACGATCTCCGGCCGGCTGGCCACTGCGGTCATCGGATCCTCCGGGAAGTCGGTGTTGGGCGCTCTTTCGAGGTTCTCGGGTTCCTGCGGGTCAGTGGCTCTTGAAGGGCACCGGCGGCTAGCGCTTGCGAAGGGGCACCTCCGACCAGGTTCACCACCCGATGAGGTGGGTTCTTCCGCAATTTCCATTGAAATCGAACCTTCGATTTCAATGGAAATTGCGGGTTTCGCGACGCGCACCGAGACTTGCGGCGGGATCGAAATCCGGTACGCGGCAGGAAAAGTCGACCTGGAGTCCGGCCAGCTCAGGCGTCGGTGGCCGCCGTCGGACAACCTTCGGCGACCTGCTTCCAGTTCTCCTCCACGCCGATCCCCGCGGGCGTGATGAGCCCGAGGCCGGTGACCGCCACCGCGAATCCGGACATCAGACGGTCACTCCCTTTTTCTCCAACGCTTCGAGGATGTCAGTCAACGTGGCCATTTTCTCCATCTCGGCATCGGTGACTTCAACCCCGAAATTCTGCTCGAGCAATTGACCTAGTTCTACCTGCGCCAATGAGTCGAGGCCCAGGTCGTCGAGCGAGGCGTCGGGCCTCAGATCCGAGTTCTCGACATCGAACCAGCTCGTCAGCAATTCGCCGAGTCGAATGTACAAATCGCTCATCACGGTCTCCTTCTGGATTCAATGCGAAAAATTCACAGTGGACTGTCTACCGGAATGTTCGGCCACACCAAGACTGTGGAACCCCAGGACAATCCCGCCCCGAATGCGGTGATCAGCACCCTGTCCCCCGGGCGCAGCTCGCCGCCAGCGGCGGCGCTGGCCAGGACGAGCGGGATGGACGCCGATAGGGCGTTTCCGACTCGATCGATGTTGATCAGAACCTTCTCCGACGCGATACCCAACCGTTTGGCGACGGAGGTGAGGATGCGGATGTTGGCCTGGTGTCCGACGAAGCGATCCACCTCCGTCAACGACCAGCCGGCACGATCGAGCACGGCAAGTGACGATTCCGTCATCCGGGCAATCGCCTGCTGATAGATCGCCCGTCCGGCCATCGATAGATACCAGTCCTCGGTCGGCACCTCGCCGTGACCGAGCCCGGTCGCGGACCGCTGCCGTGAGCCACCACCTTGGATGGCCAGCAGATCCGCTTGCGCGCCGTCGCTTCCCAGGTCGAACGGTCCGATCGCGCCCGGCTCATCTGGGTTTCCGCGACGCAGGACCACCGCCCCGGCTCCATCTCCGAAGATCGGTGCGGTGGTGCGATTCCCCGGGTCGATGAACGTCGAGAACGCCTCGGCACCAATGAAAAGGACACTTTCTGCGACGCCGGCGCTAATGAGCCCGGCGCACGTGGCAAGGCCATAGACGAAGCCACTGCACGCAGAGGTCAGGTCGTAAGCTGCGACGGGGCCCAGCCCAAGCCTCGACGCCACCTCCGGCGCTCCGGCCGGACAGATCCGGTCTGGTGAGGTCGTCGCGACAACGACCGCATCGACCCCGGGCGCCCCGGCTGCTTTCAGCGCCCGACCGCCGGCCTCCACCGCCAAGTCCACCGTCGCCACACCGTTGGAGACGGCCCGACGCTCCACAATGCCCGTGCGGCTCTCGATCCACTCCTCGGACGTGTCCAGCCTCGAGCACAAATCGTTATTCGTGACAACCGCGGGAGGCAACCATGCAGCCAATCCCGCGATAACAGCGCTGACTGCCATCCCGACCAACTCCGTTGCTAAATGAATTGATGGTTCCCACCTGAGACGATTGAGCTTTTTCACGCTTTTGACGTGCGACGGAGGGGAGGGTGGATTTGTGCCACTCCAAATACATTCCTGGGCCAGCCCTCGACTCCACACGGCGCCTGAAGTTTATCCATATCGGCGCGATCACTGCGCCATATAGAGGCACTTTCGGTCATCTATGCTGCACGAAAGTACCGCCCGGCATGCAAACCTGTGAGTGCGGCGCCTCGGCAACTCTGGACCACTGCAACCGACGACCAATGTGGACCTCTGGAAACCGCGCGAGACCAAACCCCAGGTTGAAGACTTTGCGGACTCCTCCGACGTCGCACGCGTTGACGGTCTTGACCGAATCCGTCAACTGGCTGCCCGAAATGGCCGACGATGGTGCCTGGACAACTCTTGTTGCCAGTGCTGCGTCCCGGCCAGTATTGCTCCGGTCAGCTCGTGACCCGGCTGTCTCCTCCTGTCACACCTCCCCCCGGCAGGAGGAGACCCTTCGGGGGCCGGTCAGCGGTAGCGTAACCGGCCCCCGCGGGAGCCCCAACGGCAAACCCATCGCATGGCAACTGCCTTATTCGGATACTTTTCGATCGCATCGATGTACTTCAGGACTTTTCCCCGCAGCCAAGCTCTTGATTCGAGGCGAGGTCGCCGGACGCTCTTGCGGGCGACCCCATCGCTGCAGTGTCGGTGGCGGGCTATTCCGCGCGGTCACACCTGACGCGGGGCTGCACTGAGGTCACTGATCAGAGCCGTGCTTGATGCCCGAGTAGGCGGCGAGCCAGCCCGTGGCGCAGTAGTCACCGCGCCGTGTGAACAGGGCGATATCAGCGTGCTCCTCGGAAGTGTCCGGCAGAGCGGGTAAGACTGCTTGCCCAGTGTGCAGCATCGCGGTTGCGCGCTTCGTCCCCGCCCAGGTGGTGGCGATCGATCCGACGGGGCCTTTCGCTCTGCCCGTGCCACTTTCCGAGCAGAGGACGGCTCCGGTAGCGCGCTCGCGCAGCAGCGCTACGTAGTCGTCCTGTTCGAGGCGGCAGCCTTGCGGTCGGCTGGTGGATTCCCAGTCCGGCCTTGTGATTCCGCGTGCGGTGGCGGCTTCCCACAGCTTCGGGACCGCGTCTTCGGCGTGCAACGGTGTTGCGATCTGTTCGCACATCCACAGCAATCTGCCGGCTCCTCGTGGCGGTTGGCAGCGCCGCCAGCGGATGCGCCTGCTCAGATCGGCAGCGACGATCGCACACCACGGATGGAGGGTACGGAGATACCCTTGGGTGCCCAGCCAGTGCAGGTACCGCGGTGCTTCTTCGAGCACCGGATACATGGTCGCGTATGGGATGCCACCGATCTGTCGAGCGCGCGCGTGAAACGCGGAAGGCGTGTTCGCGGCGGTGAGCAGCGTCGCTTTCGCCAGATCGCCGGGCGCGTAACGTCCCTGCCCGGTTCCGACTGGGCGAACGTCGTCGTGGAGCCGTCCGTTCGAGTCGATCAGTCGCAGGACCGTGGTTTTCAGGTCTTCGCTGATCGAGGCCTGGGTGATTTTCGGAACAATTGTGGACAACGCGCCGATGAGAACCTGCTCGGCAACTTCGGCGTCGGCGGGCACCGGCTCGCCGGCGAGCGCTTTGCGGAGTTCGTGTCCGACCGTAGTCGACACCATGATGCGCGCGGTGACCGTGCCGAGTTCGGTTGGTGCGAGCGCGACGTCGTCGTCGGGGGTGCAGGTGGCGCTCAGATAGCCGCCTTCCACCAGGAAGTCGACGGCATGCCGGAGTGGGGCGAGGCTGTGGCTGCCCTGGTGGTGGGCGAGCGTCTGCACCCACCACTGCTCGGCTTCCCGGAGCGAGTGGATGCGTTGTTGCACCGCTTCGGCGAGGATGTGGTCGGGAAGGCTCGACTGGATCTGCGAGTCCACCGTGTGGCCTCGGCTCAGCCGGGCCTGCCAGTGCGGCCGTTCGGTTTCGTTGACGATCAGGAAGGCCCAGCCTTGGTTTTCGCCTGTGCCCACGCGTCCCGCTCGACCGAACATCTGCTGCACGGTGGCGACATCGATGTTGTTCAAGCCGACCTGTGTATCGCGAACGACCACCGCGCGGGCCGGCAGGTTCACCCCGGCCGCAACCGTCGAGGTCGCCACGAGCACGTCGAGGTCGCGTTGCCGGAAGGCTCGTTCGTCGTCATGCCGGTGATCCCAACCCTTGTAATGCAAGCCGACCCGCGCCTGCCGGCATGCGGTGTGGAGCCGGTCGAGGTCGTCCGGGTGAACGCCATCGATGTTCGCTCCGCGGCTGCCTGCGATGATCAGCGCGGTTTGGCGGACACCTCGCTTGCTGCCGCAGAACACGAGCACGCTCCCGCCGTCCGAAGTGAAGAGACCGGTCAGGGAACTGGCCAATCGGGTGCGGGCGGCCTCGCTCTGGCTCCAGTCCGAATGCGCCGAGATGGTGGGAAGCTGCCAGGTCAACCGGCTTGGCCGCCACACCGTGCGCACCAGCTCGGCGTGCAGCCAGGCTGCGATCTGTCCCGCGTTGGATACGGTCGCCGACAAACCCACGATCCGCGTCCGCGCATCGCCGTCTCTGACTCGGGCGAGCAGAGCTTCGAGGACCGAGCCCCGGGTTGGGTCCCCGAGCAGGTGGATCTCGTCGACGATAAGACAACCCACCGTCCCCAGCGCTTCCCGGAACGACGAGGCTCGGCAGATCGCTTCGAACTTCTCAGTGGTGGCGACCCAGATGTCGGCATCGCGCACGCGTTGGATATCGACGCTGTACTCGCCGGAGAGCCGCTCCACCCGCAGCCCGCCCTGGCGCCACGCGTCGAGTTCCTGGTTCAGCTCGTCGGTGAGGGATCGTTGCGGCACCAACCATGCTGCTTTGCGCCCGTGCTCCTTGATCGCGCGCAGGGCCGCCATCATCCCGATCACTGTCTTTCCGGTGCCTGTAGGCGCGACGACGACCACGTTCTCCTCGCCGTGCAGAATGTGCGGCGCTGCCTCGGATTGCGCTGGGTTGAGCATCCGGTGGGGCAGGAAGCCAAGCCAGTCCGATGGCACGAGTTCACTCGCAGGCTTGGACATGACCGGCTCGGAATCGATCGGCGCGTGGATGTTCCAAAATAGATCGAAGGTATCGCGGGCCGCCGACGCCGCCGGGCCGAACGCGCTTGGGAAAGTCCTCGGTGTAGCACGTGTCAGGTGGCATTCACCGCTGGTGACGGTCAACCGGCCGTTGTGCGCGAGGGTGCTGATGGTGTCCTGTTCGACGAGGTACCGCGCTGTCCGAACCGGAATACCATCGACGAGCAACTTTTCCTGAAGTGTTGCAAATTCGGCATGATCGGGAAGCATGACCCGGACGTCGACTCCCGGCGGATGATCCGGAATCGACGCATCCGGGTCGGTGATCTTCATCCAATGCAGCGGCGCGGAGTCGGCGGCTAAGGACATTGCCGAACATGTCCTCCCCGGCTAGCAGCGACTTCTTGATCGCCAGTCACGTTACCGCATGCCGAGTAGGGCCGAGCCACGTCTCGGCAGTCCGGATGCCAGCGTGCGTCGGTGCCCGGAACCGACGGTGCGGACAGGCTGGCCGAGTGCCTTCTCGGAACCCACGACTACCACGAGCCTCTTGGCGCGTGTGATCGCGGTGTAGAGCAGGTTCCTGGTGGTCAGCGGGATTACCACCAGGGATGTTCGCTGCCCGGGAGCTAAGGATCGTCAGTGCCCGAGATACCTGGTCAACGTCTGGAACTGTCGGTCGTTGCCGCCGATACCGGCGGTTCCCGCCGAGCCGAACGCCCCGCCGGCCACGCGCGAGTTGCGGGAGCTGGTGCGCCACCGCGCGAAGCTGGTCACGCTGCGCAGTGGCTGCGAGGCCAGCGTGCTCGCTGAGCTGGCCAAACAGGGCCTACGCATCCCGGTACCGGATCTGTTCGGGGTGCGCGGCCGAGCACAGCTGGCCACCGTTGCCCTGGACGCCGCGTACCGAGCCCGGGTGGACAGCCTGCGCCCTGGGATCGAAAGCCTCGATGTCGAGAGCAACACTTTTACCGGTCCGCTGGCCGATGAGCTGGCCGCACACCCCGGCTACCGAGCGATCCAGCAGATTCCCGCGGTAGGGCCGGTGCTGGCTCGGCCGGATTCGAAGCGTGTTTCGGGCCGAGTGCTCACACCACCAGAGGAGCGTCTTTGTTTCCGCGATAACCCTCGTGTCGGACAAACCTCACCAGGGAAATACCAGACAGAGAATTCGAATCTTCCTCGTACTCATACCACCCAATAATATCCTCGACCCCGATATGACGATAAAGGATTTCCCGCTCCCACGGAACCCAATAATTCTTATTCTGCGCTTTCAGGGTTTCCACCACGGAGATCCCAGTAACCGGCGGGTCGATCACGTAGCGGTAGAGAAGATTCTTGTGATGATAATTCGAATCCTCGGTCGTCGACACATATTGGTCGCGGGAGATCGCATAGGTGTGATCGTAGATAGTCGTTATCCTGTCGTTACCGCCGGCAAAGCCATTCTTCGTGACGTCCGCGGGAGCCCGGTCCGTAGCCTTGAACACACGTTCGCGGGAGACCTCCACGATACTGCTCCGGTCGCTTTCCGCGACCCATGCCAAGTCGACTCCCGACGGCTTGGAGCTCCCTGCTCCGGCGCGGATGCGTAAACTGTTGCCTTCCGTGCCGAGCTTTTCCGCCAGAGTCTGGGAGAGTTCGCCGGCCCGGGCATGGTTTTCAAGGCTGCGGTCGGGGTGCTGGGCAGCGACCAACGCCACCACATCCGCCAAGGGCACACGAGCATTCTGGCGAGCCAGACTACGGACATCGTGCGTGTGCCACACAATGCCCTTGGCGGCCACAACATCGCTGGGTGCCGCCACCGCCTTGGCATGCTCGATCTCCGCGCGCAGATCCGACTCCGACCAATCCGCCGCCGGCACCAGGCGCTCCTGGGCGGCATCCGCCTCGGACGTGGCCGTAGCCAGTGTCATGGGTTGGTCGCCCACGACACCCGATGCCGTCTCCGGGCTTGGCATCTCGCCGGATGTCAACGTTTCCGCCGTTGGAACGGCGGTGGATGCGTTCGCCAATGCCCCCAGATCGCCGCGCTGCTCGGCCGTCTGCTTCGACGCCGTCTTCCGCCGCGGCTCGCCCACAGGTTTGGGGCGAGACCCGTCCGCACGGAACCGCATCCATCGCGGGCCACGCTCGCCGTGCCCCGGGACCAACGCAACAACATCGCCGCCCAGTGTCCTTGCCAGATTCGACGCCTGGCGCCGGGATAGCACCACGCCGGAATTCGGGTCGACCTGGGATACCAGTAACACCGGCGTCGTACCAGTATCGCCAACGCTACTGCGCACCTGCGCCGCCGACACACCAACGGAAGCCGCCTCGGCGGGCACTGGCACCAGCACTGTGCCCGGAGGCAACCCCGACGGCCCCGCAACCCCAGCATCCGATGTGGGCGACACCTGCGATTCATCCACAGGCAGCAGCGGCTCGCCATCCGAACGATTCGAATCCTCTTGCACCACAACAACATCCTCATGTTCTGTGGACACAACATGGCCACTCGTGCCTGCTGGCGACGACTCGACATGCGCACCCGGAATCACCTGGTCTTCCAGCGCTTTTGATCGACCTCCCAAGAACACCGACGAGTCCAACGACTCCGGCGCATGACCATCGGGGCGAGGCGAATCCCCGTTTCTGACACCCGAACCCGCAGTGGAGTCCGCGCCGGAATCGACACCACGGCGGGTCGTGTCACCCAACGACTGCTCACGGCCCCCGAATACCGGCCCACCTGTCGGGTCCGCAAGGGCAGCAGGCGCGGTGGCCTTCGGCTGGGCAGCATCCGAAGGCAGACCGGGTGCACGAGGCGTTTCCGCCGACGGACCTTGCACGCGTGCCCCAAGCTTCACTCGCTGTGCCTGATCACCGGACCCACTTGGAACATCCGCACCAGGCACGCCATAGACGGCCTGATACGTGCCGACGATCGGGCTGTACGCCGGAGGCGGCGTACCCGCACGATCCTGCTCGAACTCTTGCGTCGTGGTCGTATACGCCGACGGTGGCGTACCCAGCCGGTCCTGCCCGAACTCTTGCGTCGTGGTCGTATACGCCGGAGGCGGCGTACCCGGCCGGTCCTGGCCGAAACCCGCCACGATCCACGGGGCCGTCGCATCGCCGTCATGCCGTGACACCGGTCTCATGCTCTGCCCGATGCTTTCCGGCTCACACAGCACGGATTCTTTGCCACGCTCACCCACCAGAGCGTCCGAATCACCAAGGATTCCAGCCTTTCCTGCCCCGACACCCTTCAACTCGCCCGGTGCCGAGAAAGCAGAATCCACATCAGACGCCTCCGACACCTCCGAGGTGTCTGACACCTCGGGCGAGTCGGATGGCCTGCCGAGGTCCGGGGAGCCAGGAGCATCGCCTGTCTGCGACTCGGAACCCTTCTCCCGCAGCAGGGTCTCCTCCCCGCCCACCGCATCACCATTCGCACTGCCCTTACCGCTGTGGCCGGTGTCGTTTAGGTATGGGCTCGGGCCTTCCGGCACCAGCTTGCCCCGCAACGCCAAGCCCGCCACTGTGCCCACACCACTGAACACCGACTCGAAGAAGCCCGCTGTCACCGAGAACGGGTTCCACGTCACCGCCTGTCCCGTCGCCGACTGATACCCCACCTCCCCGAACAACTCCGACAACGCATTCTCCAACGTCTCCCCCACACCATGCCCGAACCGCGCCGACCACATGCCCCGCACCGACATCCCCGCATAAACATCCAAATGCTTCGCCACCACATCGGCGAAGCGCGCCATCGCCGACACCGGATACAACTCCGCATGCTCGGCCACCGCTTTCCTTGCCGCCGCCTCCAGAATCTTCTCGTCCACCTCATCGCCCAGTCCCCGCACCAGCACCTTGGTCAATGCGTTGCTGACCAGACCGCCCACCGCCGACAACGGCAGCGACACCAACGCCGAGAACGCCCCCATTCCCGCCGCCTGCTCGCTGAGCTTCCCGTCCCACTTCTCGCTGGACTTCTCACCCAGCATCTGCAACTGGGCCTGCATATCCGGTACCACGTTGAACGCCACACCACCGGCCGCCGCCATCGCCAACCGCTTGAACAACTGGCCCCACCACCGCGACAACAACATCCGCATCACCGCCATCCGCGCCGCCAGCCAGGCCATCGACGCACCACCGGTCGCCGCCGCCGAATACACCGCCCATGCAATTTCTAACGCCAGCAACTCCAAACTATGGATCGTCACCAGCTTCAAATACCGCACCTGCCGCGCCAGATCCCGCACGAACACCGCCAACTCCCGCAACATCCTCTCACCCGAGGCCAGCAACCGATCGAAAATCTCCAAGCCCCCCGCGAACCGGTCCGCCGCCTTACCCGAAAACTCCGTCCGCACCTTCCCCACCAACTCCGCCACGAACGCCCCTACCTCCCCCACCCCCACCGCACCCGACTCCAACGCATCCGCCACCGCGAACAACCCACCCTCATCCGCATCCGTCATATCCTCACCCGTCAACACCTGAAAAAGCCGCCGCACCCCCTCCGGCACCATGATCGACGAAAACATCACAACCACCCAACCCCAACGATTCTGTCGCCTATTTGATAGTTATGCGGCAAGGGTGAGATCGAGCCTGGCGAGGTTGCTGGTGCGTGTCCGGCCGGTTCGGGCCGCTCGACCGCGTTGTGAATGTCGCGTGGGCGCAGCATCAGCTGCCGACCCCTGCGGGTGGATCGTGTGCACGGTGGGCGGACCGGACACGTTTGACCAGCCGTGACCGGGAAGCGCACCTCGAACGATTCCCGGCCCCGTTCGGTGTATCCCGACCAGGTCGTGTTGGTCATGCTTTGTGGGCAGGTGACCTGCTGGTTGTCCCCTGGCGTTGACCAGTCCCAGCTCCGAGGACCGGGCCAGCAGCAGATCCAGCGCCTTCTCCGCCAGCCCGTGATCGATCAACCGCTGCCGAAACCCCGTCAGCACGGTGTGATCGAACCCCGGACAAGGCAAGTCCAGACCAAACGCGTATTTCCAGTCGATCCGTGCCCGCACCGCATCAGCGGCCTGTCGGTCGGTGCGGTTGTCTGCGAACTGCAGCACCGTGTGTTCATCCGCGAAGAGGCCCGGCAGCTCGTCACGGACCCGCATCGCCAGCGAGTCCGTGGGAAATGCCGCCCGCACCACCGCCACGGTC
The DNA here is from genome assembly GCF_014697215.1 of Saccharopolyspora pogona. Classification (GTDB taxonomy): domain Bacteria; phylum Actinomycetota; class Actinomycetes; order Mycobacteriales; family Pseudonocardiaceae; genus Saccharopolyspora; species Saccharopolyspora hattusasensis. The sequence continues at coordinate 228,439 of NZ_CP031142.1, read as the reverse complement.
TGCTCAGGACCCTCCGGGCACGGACGCGGCTGCATTGACATCACCCGATCCCTCCCGCAGCCGAGACGGGGACCGGCCGCAATCGATCACCGTCCACCCAAGAGATTCACCGCGCCCAAGCCGGTCCACAACCAGCCCACCCGAAATTAGAACCCAAGACAGCACCAACAGGCACGGAAACTACCCCTTTGCACCTGGATCGGGCCGCGATGAAAGTGGTAAGCATGGCTGCGGTGGAGTTGTTCGGGCAAGGCTTTGCGCAGCCCGAGGTCGCACGGCCGTTGGAGACTTCGCCGCAGAACGCTCATCGCTGGCACAAGAAGTGGACGCACGGTGGCGGGAAGCGCTGGCTAGTGTGGGGCCGCCGCGCAGGACGCCGGAGATCGACGAAACGGGAGCTCGAGCGTGTTAGGCAAGCCTTGCCAGCGGGTGCACGTGGGTTCGATCAGGATCTCTGGACTCTGCAACGGATCGCCACGGTGATCGAACACGTCACCGGGTTACGGCACCACCCGGGCAGGTCTGGTCCGTCTTGCGTGACCGACTGGGCTTCAGCGCCCAGCCTCCGGCTCGCCGAGCCGTCGAACGGGGACAAAGACGCGATCACGACCTGGATCGCTCAAGACTGGTCCAGGATCAAGAAAACGCCGCCGCACGCAGGGCGTGGATCGTCTTCTTCGACGAGTCCGGACTGTCGCTGACACCGACCGTCAGCGAGTTGGGTGATTCCACTACGTCAGCCACGGTCGTTCTCCTCTTCTCCGGCGCATACCTGCACGTTCCCACCCGCAGCGTGGTATCCGAGACCCGGCAGAAACAACCTCCACTGTGGATTCCGCCGTTGATCGACATGATTTCCCGCACGGTGCACGCTCGGCCATTGCCGAACGACGTGCCCCGTGGCACAGCCACGAAGTGGGCACGCAGGGCCGCCACCGTCGGCCCAGTGCACTCGTAGCCAGCCGACGCCGCGTGCTGATTGACGATGGTGACCAGTTCGTCGTTGGTGTAGTCGGCGAACTGGACCCGATGGGAGAACCGCGAGGACAATCCTGGGTTGGCGGCCAGGAATTCTTCCATCCGAGCGAACGCGGAACCCTCGGACACGCCGGTGGTGTCACTCGTAGTCCGAACCGGCCACGCTGCCGCCGGTCACGTCGCTGCCGCTGGTGCGCACCGACTTCTCTGGCGACGAGGTGTGGGCCGTGACCGGCAGCGAGGCGACAGCACCACGGACACTGTCCGGCGGCCACATCTTCAGCACGGACGTGGATCCGGTCGACGACGTCAGTTTCGACGGGCTGACCGCAACCCAACCGTGCCAACTGGTACCGCCCCGGCGCGGAATGGTCGTTGCTGCTCGTCGCCGAGGGGATCACCATGACCTCCGCCGAGCACCACGGGCTGGTCATCGATCTTGATGAGGACAGCCTCGGGCTGACTTTCCGCGCCACTCCGGCAGCGATTCAGGAGATCGAGAACAACCTGTCCCTCGGGAACATGGCTTGGGAAGGCTTCGCGCATTCCACAAATAACGACGGCGTGGTACGCCCGAAATTCGCGAGACTCGATCACCAACATCGACGCGGTCATGATGCCAGCCAGAGCTTTGTAATGGCAGGTGTTAGCTGGCTTGGAGGGTCTACCCGGCCCTGTTACATGGGGAATGCGGCGCCTGGCAACGCGGATCCGCCGTGCTCGCCGGCCACCGGCGCTTCCTACGCAAGATCGGTAACAGCATCAAAGCATGGGTCGTGCACCGGTGTGACGGACGCGGCTGGCCCACATAAAGTCGTTGAGATTACTTCGCTAACAAATGATTCCAGCAAGCATATGGCACCACAGTGCAACATGACAAGGTTCGATGGCACCGCTAGTGACGAAAGGGCAGTCACGAGCGTTTTCTCGGGCAAATCCGCTTGTAGGCCTAGACAACGCTCTGTATCCTTCCTACCAGCAGCGACGCAGCAGTACCTTGCCTCGAATGCGGGAACGGACGACAAGCGGCTTCGCACTGGTTCCCGCATAGACCGATCTTGGCGCATTGTCGCGTTCAAATCATCCGTCGCATTTCCGACGAAACTCTGGTCAAAACTTGCTGAACCCAAGGCGACAAATGCATTGACACAATATCTGCAACTAGCGTTCACCCACCGACCTCATGAACGCACCTTTGAGAAAAACACGTCTGAACCAGCATCCGTTCTGCCGTGGATGACTCGCAAAAGTACAAGCGACTACACAGACAGTAATCTCATCCAGGAGGATCGCATGCAAGAGACCATTGACGGCGCCCTTTTGTCCCGAAGCGCCGCGCGAACGATGCTGGAGGATCTTCTGCACGCGCAGAGCAAGGTCATCCCCGAGAGTGACGATCTCGCGCTGTCCGACCTGGGCTTCACCTCGCTGGACTTGGCTGAGCTCACCGTACGCCTCGAAGACCAGGTAGGTGGGGAAGTCGCTCTCGAGGCCGCGGCTATCCGGCCGCTGCGAACCGTGAGTGATCTGCTCGACCTTCTCGCCGAACTACGCCCAGTGACGCTATGAACTCCCCGTCGGCTGGCGACAACCTGTTAGCAGCCGGGTCGTACCACGGCCCGTGGAAAGCCCTTCCCGGTGCGGGCCTTCCACCGCATCGCTGCGCGGTGATCACGCACGACCAGCTCGATGCACTCGCCGCTGTCTGGGAGCACCATCAGCGCTCGGACACCGAGTTGCTGATCATTTCCGCCTCGCGCTACGACGATCAGTTGGCCGGCGAACTGGAGACCGCCGGTTTTACGCTGCTCGGCACGCCCGATGTGCGCGCGCGGACACTGGAAACGACGCCTGCCAAACCAAAGCGGGTGTGGGTTTCCACCAGCGGTAGTTCTGGGCGGCCGAAACGGGTGGCGCACACGCTGCAGGGCCTGACAACGGTGTCCACACCACAGGCGCCTCGGCGCTGGCTGCTGCCCTTCACACCCGGCACCTACGCGTGGTGGCAGCTCGTCACGCTATCCCTCAATGTGCCCGGTCAAGATCTCGTGACCGTCGAAGCCGACCGTCTCGGCGACTGGCCGACCCTCGCCGCTGCTGAGGAGGTCACCGCGGTGTCGGCGACACCGACGTTCTGGCGGCACTCGTTGCTGCGCGACCGCGCGGCGGTCACGGCACTGCGGCTCGAACAGATCACGCTCGGCGGGGAACCGGTTGACCAGCGACTACTCACCGAGCTCACGACTGCTTATCCCGAAGCCAGGGTGAGCTGGATCTACGCCTCCACCGAAACCGGCGCAGCGTTTGCAGTGCATGACGGCAAGGCCGGCTTTCCGGTCTCCTGGCTGGAAAGCCACACCCCGGAGCGACCGCAGCTACGCGTGGAGGACGATGAGCTCCTCGTTCGAAGCCCATACCAAGGCGTTGAGCTCCAGGGCTTCGTTCGTACCGGCGACCGAGCGGAAATCCGCGAGGGCCGAGTGCACATCACCGGCCGGATCAGCCACGACCAGCTCAACGTCGGAGGCTCGAAGATCGCCGCATCCACCGTGCGAGAAGTCCTCACCGCTCACCCCAGCGTCGCGTGGGCCCAGGTACGGGCCCGCCGCGCCCCCCTCGTCGGCGAGCTCGTCGCGGCGGAGGTTGTGGCCACCACCGAGGTGGATTCCGCCGAGCTGACGTCGTGGTGTTCTTCGCGCCTTCCCGACTACGCCATCCCCCGGCTGATCACTTTTCGCAAGGAAGTAACTTTGAAAGCGAGCTTGAAGAGTGACCTCTAACGCGCCCACAATGCCGGTACCGGCCGCCACCACAGTGGTCATTTCAGGGGCGTCCCGAGGCTTGGGCCTGGCCATGGCCTCCGATCTGCTCAAGGCCGACCTGCGGGTGGCCACTTTTGCCAGGACGCCCACCCCTGGCCTGCTAGAGCTGCAAGACGCGTTCGGGGACCGCTTTTACCACGACAGTGTCGATATCAACGACCGGTCGATGGTTAGCGAGTTCCTGTCGCGCACGGCGGAGCGTCTTGGCCCGCCCGACGCGTTGATCAACAATGCGGCGGTGGGCCAGGATTCCATGCTCGTGCAGACACGGCCGGACCACATCGAGTCCCTCATCGCCACCAACCTCACAGCGCCACTTCTGCTCACGCGTGACTTCCTGCGCACGTTGCTCGCATCAGGGCGACGGGGCCGCATCGTCATGATCGGCTCCGTCTGTGCCCAACGCGGCTATCCGGGGCTGACCGTGTACTCCGCCACGAAGGGCGCACTGGAATCGGCCACTCGCTCGCTCGCCCGCGAGTGGCGGGACCGTGTGCTGGTCAACTGCATCTCCCCTGGCTTTTTCGACTCGGAGATGTCCGCAGTACTGGGCGCCAACCAGGTCGCCTCCATCGCACGCCGCACCCCCACCGGCCGTCTGGTCACGCCTGAGGACATCCTGCCGCTTGTCCGAACCCTGCTCCTCGAGCACACCAACATCAACGGGCAGATCATCACCGCGGACGGAGGTGGCAGCATCTGATGCTGGACAAGCCCATTCCCGTGCCCAGGGTGGAGGCGGCCACGCCCGCGTTGTGGCCCCTCGGCTCCCACCCGGCCCCGCACCTGAACCTCGTGTGCTTTCCCCATGCGGGAGGCCACGCGGACTTCTTCGCCAGGTGGCCGGCAAACATCGTGCCCGGCGTCCAACTCCATGCCGTCGAATACCCGGGGCGCGGCCGAAGGCCGGATGACCAAGCCGCAGCGGGGATTGGTCCACTCGCGGACGAGATCACCTCGCATATCCTCGCCCTGCCCGCTGTGCCGCTGTTGCTCTTCGGGCACAGCATGGGCTCGGTGGTGGCCTTCGAGGTCGCTCGCAGACTCGCTGTCGTTGAAAGCGCTCCACCACACGCCCTGGTCGTATCGAACATCTCCGCCCCCCACCGGCTGCACCTGCGCGAGCCGCTTCCCGTCACAGACGACGGAGTGTGGGAACACTCCTACAACATCGGTGGTATCCCCAAGCCGATCTACCGGAGCAGAACGCTGAAAAGCCTGATGGCGCCGACACTGCGCGCGGATTACGAGATGCTGAACCGCTACCGATGCGACCCGTCGGCGAAGATCACCTGCCCTGTCACCGTGTTGCATTCTGACAGCGACGTTCTCACGCCCTTGGACGACGCCACGGCCTGGAATGAGCTGGCGGTAGGGACGTATTCCTACCGGAGCTTCATCGGCGGGCATTTCTACCTTGCCGAGCAGGAAGCCCTGGTCGCCCAACTGGTATCCGGACTCGGAATCGGCTACGCAGCCGAAAGGCCCCAACCGGCCATCCCCCTTCAGCGCGAAACGAGTTCCGTCGACCACACGCAGACCAGCACATCCGCGCACTGAATCTCTCGGGATCGCAATGTTACGGCTTGCCGGGGCACCGAAAACGGACCCGGCAAGCCGTTTCGGTATGGAAGGCGATCCTGCTGGCTAATTCCGCGAGGGGCTGGGGCTGGTGTCACTGCGGGAGTGGTCCGGTTCTGCCTCGCCAACCGGTGTGCGGTGAACGGCCTGTTCACCTCGATAGACGACACGAACGGTCCGTTCGCTCCGTTCATCCGATGTGAGCCCGGGGCTGTTGGTGTGCGGTGAACGGCCTGTTCGCTTCGGTAGGAGCCTGTTGCAAAATTACGCCCACCACGGACCGTGATCGATCGATCACGGCTGAGATGGCCACTGGCGGACAAACGGCGGCGATCGAGACTGATTTGGTACTTCGGTTCAGCCGTTTTCGCCGAAAACGCAACAGGCTCGTAGACGACACGAACGGTCCGTTCGCTTCACGCCCGCACCTTCCCAAACAGCCCCAACACCGCGCCGAATTAACCAGCAGGGTCGAAGGCCAAGTCACGTTCATCGACATTGACCCGACCTGCAAGCGGGTTGGCTTTCCACGCCAAGGCCACCACCAGAACCATCCGAGCCCAGCTCATCCACACCCCCAGCACGCATCGCCCGTTCCGCCCGGCGACTCACACTGCACCTGCCCCAACGCTGGCCCAGCGCACACGGCTGCATAACCCTGTTCAACGCCACCCACCATCGATCACCGGCAGCCTGGATCCACCAACGCCCGTCGGTGGATCCAGGCTCAGGTGCCGACGCTCTCGGCTGGGCCTGGGATGTCTTCCGGGAGTAGGACGCAGAGATCCTCCAGCGTCGGGGACACCGTCAGACGCAGGCGTTTCGCGTGGCGGGTCACCGCTTCGTCCATGACCTGGCGTGCGTAGCGGCCATTGCCGAACGACGTACCCCGTGGCACAGCCACGAAGTGGGCACGCAGGGCCGCCACCGTCGGCCCAGTGCACTCGTAGCCAGCCGACGCCGCGTGCTGGGTGACGATCGTGACCAGTTCGTCGTTGGTGTAGTCGGCGAACCGGACCCGATGGGAGAAGCGCGAGGACAATCCTGGGTTGGCGGCCAGGAAATCCTCCATCTGCTCCTCGTAGCCGGCCGCCACCACCACGACTTCGTCGCGGTGGTCCTCCATCAGCTTCACCAGGGTGTCGATGGCCTCGCGGCCGAAGTCGTTCCCGGAGCCGCGCTGCGACGACAACGTGTACGCCTCGTCGATGAACAGCACGCCACCGCGGGCCCGCTCGAATGCATCCGTCGTGCGCTGCGCGGTGTGGCCGACGTACTCGCCTACCAGGTTGGCCCGGCCAACCTCGATCACCTGGCCGCGCTGCAAAACCCCGAGCGAGGCAAGGATTTCGCCGTATAGCCGCGCCACGGTCGTCTTACCCGTACCGGGTGGCCCGCCGAAGATCAGGTGCCTGCTCAACGATGGCACCGGGAGTCCGGCGGCTTGCCGCTGCCCAGCCGAGGCCAACAGATCGACCATGTTGCTGACCTCGGACTTCACCTCGGCCAGTCCGACCATCTGCTGCAGCTTGTTGAGCAGTGCCTCGACCTTCTCGGCGTCGGCGGCCGCCGCGCCCGCACCGATTCCGCTGCCGGGCAGCGGCCCGATGTCCTCGGGCAGCAGGCGGGTCATTTCGACCGCGCTGGCGTCCGGGACATCGGCCAGGCGGTAGGCCTGCCGCCCGATCATTTCCTCGAACACCTTCCGGGCGGTGCGACCGTTGCCGAAAGACTCGTCGCGCGGCAGCTTCTCGAAGTAGTTCAGCGCCGCTTCGCGGGTCTCGAACTCCAGCCGGAAGTCGTTTGCCCGGCACAGGCCTTCCACGATCGTGACCAGGTCCGCCGAGGAGTAGTCAGCGAACTCGATCGTGCGGGAGAACCGTGAGCCGAGGCCCGGGTTGGACGCCAGGAACTTCCGCATTTCCACGGTGTATCCGGCCACGATCACCACGACGTCGTCGCGGTGGTCCTCCATCAGCTTGACCAACGTGTCGATCGCTTCGCGACCGAAGTCCGCGCCGCCCCCGCTGGTCGCCGACAGCGCGTACGCCTCGTCGATGAACAGCACGCCGCCCAAAGCTTTCTCGAAGCACTCGGTGGTTTTCAGGGCCGTTCCACCGACGATGCTGGCGACCAGATCGGCGCGGCCCACCTCGACGAGCTGCCCGGTCCGCAGCACTCCCAACTCTGCGAGGATCTTGCCGTAAAGCCGTGCCACCGTGGTCTTACCGGTACCGGGCGCGCCGGTGAACACGAGGTGCCGGCTCATCGGAGGCATCGGGAGGCCGACAGCGGCCCGCCGTTCAGCCATCTGCTCCAGCCGGGTCAGGATCTCCACTTCCCGCTTGACGTCTGCCAAGCCCACGAGCGAGTTCAGCTCGTCGAGCAGTCCGCCCAGCGGTCCTTCGAACTTGCGAGACGCGGACTCCGGTTTTCCCTCCTGCTCGGCGGTTTTGCCCGGCGTCTTGGCCGAGCGGGTGCTCCCGGACTGCTTCAGCTGCTCGGACAACCGCGAGTCGCCACCGGTCGTGTCGCTTTGCGGGTCCTTGTTCCGCTTGCTCTCGATACCGCTGAGCTGCAGGTTGTCCCGACGCACCGAGATGCGCAGGCCGGCACCGCCGTTGGATTCGAACAGACATTCACGAATGTTGATCGGCTCGGTGGACGCGACCACGACGCCGTCGCCACCGTTGCCGGACGCCTCGCACTGCGACATGCTGCCGGTGGTACCGGCTGCCCATTCGATACCGGACCCTTCCGACGCGGCGGCCCGGGTCTGGGTCAGTTCCACCGACGACCCGCTGGAAATCAGCATGCCCTGCTGGCCGGCCCCGGACAGGTCACATCCATGCAGCGTCGCCTCACTGTCGGCGACCAGGATATTGACCTCGGTGCTGCCCGACACCGTGACGCCGCGAAAGTCGAGATGCCCACCATCGATGGCCCGCACACCCACTGCCTCGGAGTCCGTGACCGCCAGGTCCTCGGCCGACAGGCGCCCGCGCTCGGTCACCAGAACTCCGTCCGCGGCCGATGCCGCGATCACCGCGCCGATCAGCCGGGGTGACGCACCACCGCGGACCTCGATGCCGCAGCCACCGGATGCCTGGATTTGAATGTCTGAAAAGGACGGGTTAGCCGAGTCGCTAACCAGAATCCCCGTCGCCCCACTGTCTTCGACACGCAGTTCGTTGAACTCCGTGTGCGACTCGCCGACGAACACGCCGACGTCATTGGCACCGCTGACCTCGCACTCGATGAATGCACCGGCCGACCCTTCCAGCACGTGGATGCCGTATCCGACCGGACGCCTGACCTTGACGCGACGCATCTCCGGCGCGGCCTGCTGCATGAGGACGATGCCCTGTGCCGCCGCGTCGTCGATCGAGCAGTCCTCCAGGAGAGGCGTGGCGCCGGAAGCCACCAGCACGCCGACACCGCCGGTCTCCACAATGGAGGTTCCAGTCACCTGCAGGGTGCTGCCGCTTTCGATGACGACCGCGGGGTTGCCGGCACGCACGATGCGGCAGTCCCGCACCGTGCCTCGTGACCGTTCGGCCGCCAGCACAGCACTTCCGTTCACGTCGGTGATCGTGCAGTCCAGGAGTAGCGGGGTGGCACCAGTGCGGAACACCACAGCGGAGTTCTTCATCTCGCGCCACGTGCATTTGTCGAAACTGCCGCCGCCCCTTTCCACGGCGATCAGTCCGGCACCCCCGGGGTTGACGAAAGTGCAGGCGTGCGCGAGCACCTCCGCTTGGCCCCGCACAAACACCGCAGCGGCCGACTCGGCCTCCACGGTGCACTCGTCCAACCGGAGACGACCGGACGGCACGTCGATCGCCGACGTCTCAGCGCCGCTGTGCACGACGACGACGCCGGAGAGCCCAGCTGATTCGGCGGTCATCTGGATCGCCGGTTCCGCACTGGACTCGATGCGGACGGCTCCTGCGGGCCCGGCGGCCGACAGCGTCACGTCGCGGTGCAGGTGCACCGATTCCCGGTATGTGCCGGGCTGGATGGAGATGACGTCGCCAGCGCGGGCTGCCGCCACGGCGTCACCGATGGTGCGGTAGCAGTCAGGTCCGGTGGCGGAGACGGTCAGCATCGATCTCGTGCTGCCACCGTTGATCAGCTTGCCTGCCACATCGACTCCTGGGGTGCGGGCGCGAACAGTTCGGCGAGGACGTGGTGGTAGGTGAGTTGGCTGAGCACCGAGGACGGGGGCGTCGACGTCAACGCGTGGTCGACCAGGTCGGGCTCCGGGGAGAGCTGGTAGCGCTCCAGGTAGTAGATCACCGAGTCGCTCCAGATCCAAGTGCCGTCGGAGCGGAAACTGACCGGCACAGCGGCAGCTTGGCCGGGTTGCATCACGTCGTGCATCCGTGCTGCGCTGCTCAGCACGGTCTCTCCGGCCCGCAAGAAGGAGAGGGCCCGTGCCGCGTCAGCATCCGGTAGCCGCGGGTGGTCGGGCTTGAAGTACGGTCCCCGCGCCGGGTCCGCACCGTCGAATGTGCGCGCGAGGTGGATCTGGGGTGGAGGCGCCGCCGTCCATAGCAGATCAGCATTCGTCAGCGCGGCTTCGTGGTAGGGAGCGAGTTCCGTGCCTTCGGTGAACAGCTCGATTCTGGGTTCAACACCCGATTCCACCAGGCTGTGCTGCGATTCGGCGGCGAGCTCGACCACGTCCGAGCTCGGCTCTGCTTCTCCCAGGTAGAGCCGCACTTCGCTGCCTTCGGATCGGCGAACGGCACGCCACAGCCCGAGCAGCCCGCCAACCCGGCTCGCGGCCTCGACCACGATCGCGTCCTGCTCGTCCATCCCGTCCTGGTCGATGGGGGGTGTGGTGAACTCGAACGCAGGTAGTGGCAACTCTGTCAGGAGGGTCGCTTTTTCCAGCTCCGCAGTTCGCACACCGTGCTGGGCGGCCAAGGTTCGGATCACCTCCACCTCGTGTTGGACCAGCGCCAGCCCTCTTGTCGTGACAGCGGTGATGAGAAGCTCGGCGACCTGGTCTTCCTCGCCGTCGGCCAGACAGGTTCGCATGATGGCCAGGCCGTCATCTGGCACCCGGCCCGCGAGGCGCAGCAGGAGTTCGTAGAGGTCATTCCGCTCCACCGTGGATGCTGCATAGTTCACGACGACGTGCTCCCCGTGCTCCCCGTGCTCACGGCGAGAGGAGTCCTGGGCATGCCAGGCAACGCGGCGAACCTGGCCTCGTCCCCGGCATCCGGTTCAGCGTCTCGAACGCCGTCACGCGCGGCGACTGCGGCCTCGAGCTTCTTCCTGATGCGGCTGGCGCGACGCTCGCCGCTTTCGCTGGTGAAGTCCCAGCCAGGAGGCACTTCGGCCAGCAACACCCGAGGCTTGGCGGCAGTGCGGTCGACGGCCACCACCTGAAACACCGTGCCAGGCAGGAACACGACGTCGGTTCGACGCTCCCCTTCGACCAGGCCCGCCAGGCGACGGGACGTGATCGACCAGATGAGCACCTCGACGGCGCCCGGCACGGCCGCTTCCGGATCGGCCCTCGCCACCATCGGGGCGGGCTCCAACAGCTCGGCTCCGACCACGTAGTCGTCGACCGCGGCGGCGTCGGATGGGCCGCCTCGAACCACGACTCCCTGCAGCGACGGCAACCTCCGCAGGCCGCTGGCCAGGCAGTGCAGGTAGGACAGCTCGATCTGGCCGCTGCCGGATCGGATCGCCTCCACCACTTCTGTCTGCTCGGACGAGGCGAAAACCTGGGCGGCTGCCAACTCCGTCGTCAGGGCTTCGGCGGTTCCGCCACTCGCGCGCATGCCAGGACGCTCGGCGAGCATCCGTGTGACCATCTGCGTCGCCGCGTCGAACCGCCAGCCGAGCGAAGCCCGGAACTTCCTGCGCTCCTCGTCGGTGCTGACGTGGTCGGCCAGCAGTAGTGGGGTGGCCGCTGGCGCGGGTTCCGGGGCGGCGTCCGGCTCCGCGGGTACCGGCACGGCGTCCGGCTCCGCGGGCTCCGGTGCGGGTGCCGGGTCCGGTTGTGACGACAGGTCCGGCTCAGGCTGCACGTCCGGTGCCGACGAAAGGTCTGGTACGGGCGACGCCTCCGGCAGGGATGACAGGTCTGGTACGGGTGTTGCGTTCTTCTCATCCGGAACCGATAGGGCCGCCTGGGCGGCAACACCGCTGTTGGTCGGGGCGGCAACACCGCTGTTGGTCGGGGCGGCAGCGGCACTTTCCGGCGCGACCGGCGGCATCGGTTCCTGCGCCGCCACAGGTGCCGCCCATGCTTCCGTCGTGGGCGGCGGCGGAGGCGACTCGGCCGATGTCGATGCCGCACGGACCAAAGGCGCTATCGGCAGGACCAAGGTCGGCCCGTCATCAAAGCCCCTGAGTTCCGGCGCCCCAGGGGCTCCGACCCGTTCGAGACGCGGCTCAATCCGACCGGGATCCGCCGGCGATCCGCTCGCTGCGTACGCCGAAACCGGTGCCTGCGAATCCTGCTGCGCGTCGTGATCGGAGCGCGCAACGGGCGGGATCGCAAAAGTGGAGCTTGAAAGCGCCAGCCCGGACACCGACTGGGCGGGAGGCAGGCTGGCTGGTGGGACAGGCGAGTCGTCGGTCGGTGGCAATCGCGAGCTTCCGCTCGGCGGCCGTGATTGTGATGCTACGGGGTCCGGCGTGACAAGTCCGGATCGACGCCGCCGCTGCCAGTTTGTTCCGACCGGTCGTATCCGACCACGACGGTCCACTGCGACCGGTGCCGGATCACGGTGCGCAGGCGGCTGGGGAGAACGAACATCGCGGGAACCGCCCGCTGGTGGCTTGGCTCGAGTCGGGACCGCAGCATCGGGACCGCCGACCAGGGCATTGGGCCGGCCAACGGCAGGCGGGCCCTGAGGCAACGCGGATGTGCTCCACTCCGCTTCGGGCTCCGCTTTGGCCGGCAGCTGCTCCGGACCACTCGGCACCTGATGATCGGCGGGTCGGCCGGTCGTTGCCGGGCGGACCTGGTCGAGCCGAGTCGTTGCGGCAGCCGCCTCCTGTGGCCCAGCCGCCTCCTGTGGCACAGCCTCCTGTGGCACAGCAGCTTTCTGCGGCGCACCAACCTTCTCTGGCGTGGACCGATCAGGTTGCGGACCGGCCGGAGTCAGGACGTGCATGGGCACCCGCAGTGCCCCACCCAGCCCCACGAGGGAACCGGGGCGGACCCAATGCGATGCCACTAGACGCAGCCGCTGCCGGGCGTCTTCCGGCAGGGAACGGGCGAACTTCTCGATCGCGGCGAGGGCCCGAGCAGGCACCTCGTCGGCGGCCCTGGTGACGGCGGTGACGATCAGGTTCACGTGGTCGGGATCTACCGGCAACCGAGTGGCGACGGCTTCCGGTGTGGCAGTGGCCGGTCGCACCAGAAAACCGCATGGGATCAGGTCAACCAGCCAGCCCTCGGTGAGCCAGTACCGACCGGGTCCGGCACCGTGCAGTCCCGATGCCGGAGCCACTCCGCTGCACGGCGTCGGGGCACCATGCGGAAGGTACATGCTTTCGTGCAGGAACGGCCGCCACGTCGGGTAGCCCGCTCGGTTGATCGCGACCATGCCTCGAGCACCGGCCTCGGCGTAATACGGCATGCCATGGCTCGCGCGCACCGGGACACCCAGATAAGCGGCGAGCTGTTGCGCGAACGGCACCGGTCCCACCGGCTCGGGCCCGTAGACGGTGAGCACGAAGTTGTGCCGGACCGAATCCGGCAAGGATTCTACGATTCTCGCGACGTCCGCCACGTCCGGAATTTTTTCGCCCGGTGCTCCAACCACGATGCGGAGCCGGTCATCCGGTGGCACGCCGAAGCCGCTGTCGAACAGCGGGGCCGGGCGGGTGTTCGCGGTCCGCAGCCACAGACCGGCCGGGATCGCCACCACACTTGTCCGGTCGGTGGCTTGCGCCGCGAAATCCTCGGGCAACTCGGATTCCCACGGCGGTGCGGGAAATCGGGGCCCGTCGCATTTGGTCATTCGCCCGCGCCTGAAGCGCACCCACCCGGCGCCCGGCCCCGCCGAGAAGAGCTCACCGCCGCGCAGGATGACCAGTTCACCCTCGGGTGCGATCACTTCGACACCCAACTGCCGGGCCAGTCTCGCCGCTAGCGACGGCGTTCCATCCGGGTTGGCACGACCGGAACCACTGGCCACCAGCCGCACGTTGTCCCGGCGACGGCCGCGGCCACGCGACAGCGCGCCGCTGAGGTCGGTCAGCACCTGGGAATCGTGTGCGTGCAGCGCCGCGTATCCCATCTGGTCCACGACGACTGCCTTGCGGTGATCCTCGGCGGCCACCTTGTCCGCGAACGCCAAGCGAGGGTCCCGGGCCCCACCAGCGCGAACGAGCACCGACGCACCAGCCCGTTCAACCACGATCGCAGCCATCCGCAACACACCTCCGCGCTAACACCGTCACCTTTTGCACGAACCACAACGTGCGTAGGGTTCACCCAAGTTGGGCCCCTTCACATACTGCCCCTAGCCGTGCTGGTCAGTCGCGGTACAAACGTCTCTCAATCCACGGTCTTTTCGGGAAGGCCGGTCCGAAAGGGCACAGATTTCCGACCATTTCCACCTTGCGTCACCCTAATGATCTTTCGGCAATAGGGTGGGCCGTTGCGCCTGTTTTGTGTTGTGTTATGCAACGATAGGGGATGCCGAAGCCTTCACCGTCGATGGGCAGGTGGGCCCGTGTGGACGGGATTTGGCCGCCTACCAGCGTCGGGTGCGTGCGGCGAGCCATGTCGACCTTGGCAAGCGGCATCCGACCCCGAAGCCGTCAACGACGGCTTCCGCCGCTGCGGAGACCGGGCTGGTACGAATGCGCAGCAGCTATCGGGTGCGCTTCGTTTTCCTCGATCATACCGGTCTCGCCCCATGGGCCAAAATTATCCAAATACGCTAGACCATCAATAAGTCGTACAACGCTGGCTTCTCGCGTGCCCTTCTCTCCGTCACGCTCGCGACGGGATCGGCGGTGACGGTCTCTGACCCCAATCGAATTGTCGGCGCCGCACGGCGTACCTGCATCCGGTTGAGAACGGGCAACGCGGGGCGTGCGAACGGGCACGTATGCGACCTGGTCTTGAGCGCGAGTTCAGCCGTCGTTGATTCTTTTGGACGAGTCCGGGTTCTCGTTTCATGGGAAGGAAGTGTCGATGGGCCAGGTTTCGTCCTCGCGCCCGGGTGAACGCGTCGCGCTGTCACGTCGCCGGATGCTCGGCCTGTCCACTATGGCCATGGGACTGGCCGCCGCGGGTGTGGCGGGGTGCTCCCCCGGGGGTGGCGGCACGCCGGCGAGCGACGCCTCGACGAGTCCGGTCACCGCACCGCAGCCGATCGGCGTGCTGGGGGCCGACGTCGACCAGAATCTGGACACCACGAACTTCGACGAGTTGCGGGCTGTCTCGGCGACCTGGTTGCGGGGCTTCTACAACGTGCAATTGGCCGACCAGGACGACGTGGCCGGCCAATCCGGGATGCGGAAGCTCATGGCCGCCGCCAGTAACGGCTATGGCACCGTGCTGAGCCTGAAATTCAACTACACGCAGGGACTTCCAGCCGCTGGTAGCAGTGCGATGAAGATCGCACTCGAACGCCTGGACAAGGTCCTGGCCGTCATCATGGGCAAGGTTGACATTGTCACGGTCGGCAACGAGCCCTTCCTCGAGTGCGGCAAGCAGTTCAGCAACATCAATGAATTCTACGAAACGGTCGCCCAGCGCACCATCGACTACCGGCAGCGCGTCGGATCGGGCAACAAGACCCAGATCTACATGGGCGCCCTCAACGACCTGGAGAATCCCGGGAGCCGCACACCCCACACCGACAGGTGGCTGGAGTTCGTCAAGAAGAACCCGTCCATCGCGGGTACGGATTGCCATCCACACGTGGCTTCCGTGAGCGACGGCCAGCTGTACCTCGACTACATTCTCCCCCGGATACGCGCCGACCAGAAGATCCTGGCCACCGAGTTCTCACTGGTCAAACTCTACAAGGCACATCTGACGGACCCTATTCCCGCCGGGTTCGCCGACCGCTACGGCATACCACGAGGAACCCCGGTGTGGCAGGTTGCCCACGACGCCATCGAACGGCCCTTCCCCCAGATCAAATGGAACGACTTCCTCACGTCGTGTCCCTGGTTCGCGGACAACAAGGGGTTCATGTCCGACCTGGTCAACAGGTTCCGCACTACCGGCCGGTTGGCTGTGGCCTGTTACCCACTGGCCCAGGGCATCCCGATGACCAGAGATTTCGGCCCGAACAAGCCGCCGTGGATATTCACCAGCATTTTCTGCCGGCACACCGTCCAACGGGGCACGGACGGCCTGCCCGGCGAGAATGAAATGTGGTCGAACGAATTCCGCGCACTGCAACACAGTTGAACGCCGCGGCGGTCCGATAACCCGCGAATCCCGGTTTCCAGCTTGGTGCGGTAGTCGCGTAGCAGGGTGTTAATCTCGTCGCGGAGGGCGGCGACGCGCCTTGCTGCGGTGACGCGTGCGTCGGCCAGGCCGTCGGCCACCTGGACGACCACCTCCAAATACGGCTTGAGTCCCGGTCAGGCCCAGATCAACGGACCAGCACGCGGATCCCATTGCCGTGCAGCCACGGCACGTCCGCTGGCAACCTGCTCTTGCTGGCTCTGGATCATTCGGTGTCTATCGGACCGATCGCGGACGTCACCGGTTTGAACCGGCTAATGCCGTGACCACGAACGTTCACGGCGTCGGCTGCCACGCCATGGGCCGAGCCGGGCGCACGGCGTTGCAGCGGTGGAGCATTCGCAAGCTCCGTTTCAGCCGCCCAGCTTGACCGCACGGTGTACGTCGCCGGCGTAAGCCTCGGGCTGTTCCCAGGCTGCGAAGTGGCCGCCGGCAGGGTGTTTCACGTAATCGCAGAGGTTCAGGAACGCCTCGGCGTAGCTTCGCGGCTCCGGTTTGATGTCGCGCGGGAACACGGAGAGCACGGTCGGCGTGTCGATCCGGTCAGGGAGGGCGGCAGGTTCGACATAGGTGGCGAAAGAGGTGCCGATCGTGCCGGTGACCCAGTAGGCGGTGACCCACGTGAGAAGCTCGTCCGGAGTGAAGGCCGATTTGTCAGACCAGGACTCCAGTTTCTCGACGATCCACGCCGCGAGGCCGGCGGGTGAGTCGCCGAGGGCGACGGCGAGCGTGTTCGGCCGCGTCGACTGCTCAGCAAGGTACCCGCCCTCGGTCCGGAACCACTGCGCCGACCGGCCGAGGTAGGCCGCCGCGTCGGGCGCGAGCTTCGCCGGGTCCGCCGTGAGTGCACGCTGCGGGGCAACGTTCGTGAGGTGCAGGGCGGCCACCCGGTCCGGGTGTTCGGCCGCGAGGAGTTCCGCGACGGTGCCACCCACGTCGCCACCGGACACCGTGTACCGCGAGTAACCGAGCTCATCGAGAGCGTCCGCGACGATCCCAGCGATCCGGTTGACCGACATACCGGGCATGATGAGCGGAGCCGCGAACGGGAAGCCTGGCAGCGCGGGAACCACCACGTGCATGTCCGCGAGCAAAGGCAGGACGCGCTCGAACCGCAACACCGAGTCCGGCCAGCCATGCAGCAGCACGACAACCGGAGCGCCGGGATCCGCGGACCGTTGGTGGATCACACGCAGGTCGGTGTCGCCTGCCTGCACCGTCACCCAACGGAACTCGCCGATGCGGCGCTCGTGCACGCCCCAGTCGTACCCGTTCGCCCAGCGTTCGAGCAGTTCGTCGAGGCGGGTGCCGCTGATGCCGCGCGTCCCGTCGTCACTCCACGGGGTCGTGACACGCCGCGTCCGCTGGAGTCGTTCGCCCATCTCGTCGCTCATGTGTATCAGCGTACACATGATGTGTATGCTGATACACATGACCTTGCGTAATGCCGCCGCCACCAGGCAGCGGATCCTGGAGCACGCGCAACGCCAGTTCGCCCGGCGCGGGTACACGGCGATCACGGTCAAAGGCGTGGCCGACGCGGCCGGCGTGTCGCCCAACCTCATCACGCGCTATTTCGGTGGCAAGGATGGCCTTTTCCTGGCGGCAACCCGGGTGGAGATCCCGGTCTCAAACTCCTTCGACGGCGACCGTTCCGCGCTGGGTTCGCGCCTCGCGGCGAGCATCGTCCAGCGCTGGTTCGGTGCACCCGGGGAGGATCCGCTGCTCGTGCTGCAACGCGCGTCCGGCGAACGCCCGGAGGCGGCGGAGGCGTTGGCCGCCTTCCTCGACACGAACTCGCTGGAGCCGCTGCACCGCTACCTGCGCGAAAGCGGCCTGGACGACGCGAACGCCCGCAGCCGAGCCGCAGCGATCGACGCCTTCGTGCTCGGCGTCTCGACCCGCCGCCGGGTCCTGCGTTCCGAACTCGGCGACCCCGCTGATCTCCAGGCCTGGCTGAGCGCCACCATCCAACGCCTCGCCGACGGGTGATGCACGACAGCAAGAAGTACTGAAACTCCGCTTCCGGTCAGCACCTGCGGTCCAGTCATCGACATCTGCCCGACCATCACGATCACGGCACTGGCGCCGTGACCAAGAACGTTCGAGGTGTGGGGGTCAGGCCACCGGGGTGGTGGGTTGGCCCCAGCGTCGTTGTCGTTCGCTGCGGATGCGGGCGCGCTCGCGGCGTTGGGCGGCCAGGACGTTCGGGGTGGCGAGCGTTGGCGTTGCGCGAGCGCAGGTAGGCGTGCAGTTTTCGGGCCAGGACGGACCCTGCTGGTTAATTCGGCGCGGTGTTGGGGCTGTTTGGGAAGGTGCGGGCGTGAAGCGAACGGACCGTTCGTGTCGTCTACGAGCCTGTTGCGTTTTCGGCGAAAACGGCTGAACCGAAGTACCAAATCAGTCTCGATCGCCGCCGCTTGTCCGCCAGTGGCCATCTCAGCCGTGATCGATCGATCACGGTCCGTAATGGGCGTAATTTTGCAACAGGCTCCTACCGAGGTGAACAGGCCGTTCACCGCACACCGATTGGCGAGGCAGAACCGGACCACTCCCGCAGTGACACCAGCCCCAGCCCCTCGCGGAATTAGCCAGCAGGGTCAGGACGGCGTGGTTCGGGTGGTTCGAGCCGGCGATCACGAACGTGCGTAACGGCCCTAACTGGGCCTCGATCGGGTTGGCCCAGGACGCGTAGGTCGGGGTGAAGCACAGTTCGACTGCGTTGGAGCTGATCTAGCGCCAACAACGGGCGAAATCGCCTTCCGGGAACTCGCCCAGCGGATTGAACGGCTAAGCTTGGTAAGCTCACCCCAGCGGCAAAATCGCTCGGTGGTCCGAAAGTTCAGCCGACTCGAGGTACAGACCCTACGTAGACCCGCAGTTTGATTACTTCCCCCAGCCTTGATTTTCGTTCGCCGCACTCGATCGATATCGAAATGCGGTCGTCGGCCGGGGGTCCGCGACTCCGGCGAAGCATGTTTACCGGGAGCAAGGACGGGAAGTCCCCTTGTTGATCATGTGACGACTCCGCTCCAGGCCGCCTTCGCCGTGCTCTGCGGCGCCGGCCCCGTCCCAGCCTCATCAGGCAAATACCCACCGCGATCGCCTCAACCGAGGCGGAGACCGCTGGCCCGCTTGTGGGCTTGAGCTCGTCGCGGTGTGCGGCTGGGCCCAGGTAGCGGGCAGCCGCCTTCCCCGTGCCAACGCATGCCCCGTGCCAACGCATGCACAGCGCCGTTACGAGACAGCTGGGCAGTAGACCGAAGGCGACAGGGTTCAGGCAGTGTCGCCAACGGGCACGGCTCGCTCACATGATCACGGGACCTGGGCGTTCACGTGATCAACAAGAGCCGTGCCCGTCTTTACCCAGGGTGGTCAACAGACTCTGCCGGAGTCCCTCACCTCGTCTGATCCGGCTCAGCGGGTCCAGACTGGTTCGGCTTCCGGAGGTTTGCGTAGTACGTCCATTGCTCGGTGTATGGCCACCGCGTCCAGTTCTGGGGGAAGTAGGCCGGCGTCGCGGATGTGCGCCAGTAGGTCCGGATCTGGCGCCAAGTGGTGGTGTTCCAGGTAGTACGCAACGGTGTCCGGCCAAATCCAGGTGCCGTCGGTGCGGAAGCTCATTGGGACGACCGCTCCACGGGTGGGATCGACGACGTCTTCCAGAGTGGCCGTCGTGATCATTAGGGCAGTGCCGGCGCGTAGGTAGTCGACGATCTGGCCACGTTCGGCTTCATTGTTCATCCGGGGGTGGTCCGGGGCGAAGCTCGGGCCGGAAATCGGGTCCACCGCGTCGAAAACCCGCGCCACCGTGATTTCCGGCGCCTCGGTAGCAGCCCACAGGAGCGCACCGTAAGCTCGGGCCGCCCGCTGGTACGTGGGCACCGGGCCGACGACCGGGGTGACCTCGACCTGCGGAGCCGCTTCACCGGCGGCGACGAGCGCCTTCTGCAGCCGAGCGGTGAGCGCGGGTAGGTCGTCATCGTCGGCTTCGACGACGTAGACAGCTCGCGGCGGTGGGTACGGTGCGCCATCCGGGGACCTTCGCCATGCACGCCACATTCCGAGCGCGTCCGGTTCTTCACCGAGGACCTCGATCAGTGCCGCCACGCCGGAATCGTCGGTGGAGTCAACGGAATCCGGCGGTTCGGCGCTGAACTGCCACACCAGCGGCGGGTCGTCGATCATGGGCTCGATGCTTTCCAGGGCGTCCAGCGATGCACCCTCCGCCTCGGAGACGGTCATGAGCACACCCAGATCCCCCTCGGTGAGCGGCAGGACGTAGCGTGCGGCGGTGGATGCTACCGCGCGGGCAACCTCGTCGAACCGGTCCTCCGCGAGCCAGACACGAGCCTGCGTGACCAACTCGTCCGGTGCGAATCCGGCCTGTCGTAAAAGTACTTCGTGCAAGGCGGCCTTTACGTCCGCTTTCTGGTCAGGTGCGGTCATTTCCTTCTCCTCGAAACGTTGTCGGTACCAAAACTTGGGCGGTCCGCCTGGTGTCGCTAGCCATCAAAATCGGAATCGAGTTCAGGGGTTTCGATCCATTGCGTCCGGGGCCGTGTCTCCGGCTGGGCGCTGGGCCGCGCTGCCGCCATGCTTCACTCGTCATCCGGAGCTCGCCTGGAGTCGCCGTCCCGCGCCAAGCTCAGTCGGTCATTCCGCAAAGACTGCTCGACTGCCAGCATCGCCTCCAGCCTCGACGCGATCTTGTCCACCTGATCCAGGGGCCAGCTCCCCTGCTCCGCCGCCGCCCTCGCAACAGCGACCTGGTCACGCACATTCGGGCGGAAATCCGCCGGCAACGCCGCCAAATGCCCATCCAAATGCCCGACCAACCTCTTCAACTCAACAATCACGTCCTCCGTAATCTTGTCTGACTGCCGTTGCAACTCCTCCCGCTCGTCCCGCATAGCCTCATCAAGCGTGGGCAACGCCTGCTCCGACTGCAGAAGAAAATCCCATTCCTGGAACGCAAACCAATCCTGGCGAGACCTGATCTCCTCCAGCGACGCCCGCACCTGCGCAACCCAGTCCGCCAGCGACGCCCGCGCCTGCTCATCCGGCTCCTCCTTCTCGCGGGCCTCACTCTCCGTCATCTGTGCTGCATCCGGCACGCTCGCAGCAGCAGGCTCACCGGCAGAAGCCTGATCAGACGATCCCGAGTCCTGCTCGATCGTCCGAGCGTCCATTTCATCTCTGCGGATTTGCGAACTCGTCTCCTTCCGCAGGTCGTCCAACACGCCCTCCAGAGCTTCAATATGCCCAAGCACCGCCTGCCGAGCCCCGTCCCACACCGGCAACTTCGCCAGCCGAGCCTGAGCGTCCCCCAGCAACACCTCACCCTCCGCAACCAGCTCATCCCTCTCGCTCAGGAGCGCATTTCTTTCCCGCCGCCCCTGAGCCTGCTTCTCCCTAACGCTGGGATTCTCCTGATAACGTCGTTTATTTGCCGCAGTCTTTGCCTTCTGTTCCGCAGTCGGCTCGGGCCGTGGTCTCCTCAGGCGCGCATTTCTTTCCCGCCGTTTCCTAGCCTTCTCCTCCCTAAGGCTGGAATCCTCCTGATAACGTTGTCTCGCTGTCGCCTCGTACCTTGCCTTCTGTTCCGCAGTCTTCACGTACGGGCGCTTGCTCTTCCTCCCCGTCCACCTGATCACTGCGGGCGGCGCTTCGTCGACGTAGCGTGGTGGCGCTGAGCCGTCCAGTGCCACTGCGGCACGTAATTCCGGTCCCGACCTCCACAGTTGTTGGCCTTGGGAGCCCAGTAGGTACCAGTGTCCGGTGCCCTGTCCGTTTTCGAACGTCGGTAGCAGCGTGCCGTCCTGGGCGACCTTGACCTTGGTGGCGTGAACGAGCCGGTCTGTGGTTTGAACGACGTCGCTTCTTGTTGTCCATACTCGTGTGCCTAGCGCGCGGGCGAGCCGTTCCGCGAATGTGAGTTCGCCTGGCTCTGGTCGGCGGTGGGCGGTGCATCCCAGCAGCGCGACTGGTAGTCCTGGGACGAAGTGCTGGTCTTTTCGTACCTCGTCGGCGAAGGCTTCGGGTGTCACGTGGCGGCCATCCGGCAGTACCGCCCACCCCTTGGGGGTGACGTGCACGCCGACGATCTGGGTGCCGGGCAGGTCGGGTGCCGACTGCGCAGCCTGCTGGATTGTCTCGGCGGAGTCGCCGGGGCCTGGGAACAGCAGTGGTTTCGGTCGTGGTGTGTGGGTCATTTCGGTGGGGGGGTCGACCGGTCTCGGGCGGCTTCCGTCCGCCCGGTGCAGCATCCACTTCGGGCCCCGGCCTCGGTTGACCCGTGCCAGCACGTCCGCGCCGGTGCTGCGGAGTGTGGTGACGTCGGTATTGGGGATGACCGTGTCGTCGTGCCCGAGCACCAGCAGCGGTTTTCTGCCTTCCGGGGCAGCGGCGGCGTGGTGCGGCGAGCGGGTCCATCCGGTGTATTCGGCGGTGTCGGTCGCCCCGTGGATCGGAAGGCTCACGGGTGCGGTGCGTGCACCCCAGCGGAAGTCGGATCCTGGTGCGGTTCCGGTTTGTGCCGATGTGCCGGAACTCGCCAGTGCTGAGACAAGATCCGCGCTCGGGAGCTGCCGGGTGCCTCCCGCGGCCGACAGCAGGTGCCAGTGTCCGGCCGTCGCGGACCGGCCCTCGCCGCTGAGCATCGCTTCGGCCCGTTCGCTCCAGGTCGGTAATCCGCCGCGAACGAATGACAGATCGCCGGTGACGACTCGGCCGTCGGCGGCATGCCAGACCTCCTGATCGGCTGTGATCACGTCGACTCCGAGGGTGTCGCGTAGCTGGGCGGCGTCGGAGAGGTCGAAAGATCCGTCAGATCCGATCAGCACGATGGGCCGCCTGGCCCAGCCTGGTAGTTGCTCGATTCGGGTGGCGAGTTCGGGCACGGTGAGGTTGCCGCCGGATGCGGTCAGCCCGATCACCAGGTGGCCACGGATCTTGGGTAGCAGCGCGGCTGCGTTGTGGTCCTCGGCGTTGGGTGTCCACACGTCCGGTAGTGCGGCCGGTGCCGGGTGCGGTCCGCTGGGCGGTGTGAGCGGCTCGGGTGGTGGTCCGGGCAGGTTTTTCGCCGCCGCCTGTGTGGACTCGACAGCGAAGTACCCGCCGTTGTCGATGGTCACTTCGATTTCGGACAGTTTTCCTGGCAGGGCTGAAAAGAGGAAGCGATGCTCGGTCCGGTCGGTGAGCGTGTAGATCGCTTTTCCGGCCCGGTAGACGTGGTAGGTGCCTTTCTTCTCGGTGGTGACCTCCCGGGTAGTGCCGCGGGCGGAGATCTGGGCGCGCGGGTTCGACCAGTTGCCCGACATCCCGCCTGAGGGGTCGAGTGTGCTGGTCTCGCCGGGAAGGAGCATGTCGCCGCTGAGCTTGCCGTGCTTATCGCTGTTGGCCCCGGGACCGCCGGCATCCATCGTGGCCAGCCCGGGCAACGCCGCGCTGCTCTTGCCGATTTCCGATTGGGTGAGCTCCTGCTCGGTTTTCTGTTCCTGGGTCAGCTCGCCGGTCGCGGTGAAGGAGTTGACGTATTCGACCTCGGCGAACCGCAGGCGCACCGCGAGACCGTGCTCGTCGTCCCAGACCATGCCGGTCTCGACCATGGCGGGGAAGAGCACCGGGGCCTCCAGCAGGTCCGGCATCATCGCGGTCAAGCCTTCTTCCCCGCCGAGCTGCCACAGCATGTGCGCCGGCAGGGTGGCCGGGCGGACCCAGCCGTTGCCGGCGGGCGCGTGCATCGACAGTTCCGCACTCTCCGGGTCGGCGTCATCGGCCGGTTGGGGTGCGGGATGCGCCAGCACCGCGGCCAGCCAGGGGAACAGCCGCTCGCTTCCGGGCAGTGTCAGCGGGATCACGTCCACGCCACGCAGATCCCGCGGCAGCGGCCCCAGTTTCTGGCCGTCTCCTGCGGGCACGAGCCGGCCGCCGATGCGCACCGGGCGTGGTACCGGCGGCGTGGTCGTGGTCAGGCCCCCGGGCATGGTGTACAGGGCGGTGCCATCGCTGGTGAACTGCCGTTGTTGCGGGGTCCGGGTGTCGTCCTGCATCTCCGACCACATTTCGATGCCCCGTTTCGGCGCGGTCAGCAGCAGGTTGTTCAGTAACGCGTTCGGGGTCCACGTCCGGTACATCTCGACCTGGAACCAGGTCGGCCAGGTGTAGGAGTAGGAGACCGCGTCGGTCCCGAGGACCCGTGATCTGAACGTATCGCTTTCGGTGTCGCGCTGGCTACGCAACCATTCCTTGCCGTAGCTCACCTCCGGGTGCGCGCCCGCCCGGCGTGTTTTGCCACCCATCTTGCCGGCCACGAGCACGGCCACATTGCCCTCGCCGGCCCGCGACCGGGATACGGTGTGCGCTCGTTTCTCGATGTTCAGGAACGACGTGTCGGACTTGATCTCCTTGTCCGGTGTGGCCTGAGCGTCCGGCGCGTACCGTGCGCGGACGACGAACTCGATCGTCTCGGTGCCGCCCAGATACGGCCGGGCGGCCAGCAACGGCGTCCCGGAAGTCGCTGCCTGGCCGAACCGGGCGGCCACCGCGGTCGCCGACGCCAGTTTGTCCACCGACCCGGCGATCCCGGTCGGTACCTCCAGCCAGCGGCCCGTACCGAAACCGGGAGCATGCTCGGAAATCATGCTTTTGATCAGCGGGGCGACCTCGTGTGCGTTGGAGATCTCGGTGACGATGGTCGGGCCGAGCGCAGCACCGGAAAGTACGAACTCCGGGGGATAACGCACCTCGGTCACCGGTTTCGGTTTCGGCTCCACCCCGGCGGGCAGGTCGAGGTGCCGGGTCCGCGGTGGCTGTCCCTCCGCTGCCGGTTCCCGGGCCGGGTTGGTGTGCATTCGCTGTGCGACGGCGTCCGAGAGCAGGAACTCCACACCACCGTTGACCGCGACCTTCTCGGTTGTCTCGGCCGCGTCGGACTCCCCGTAGCGGGTGATCTCGAACACGCCATGCGCCCGGTAAAGGTGGGCAGGTCCGTTCGTCCTGCCGATCCGCCGGCGTGCGGTGCCACGACCGTAGGTGGTTCCTTCCTCCTGGCTGAACTTGCCCCGGCCGGTCAACGACGGGGCCACGTAGGCCCGGCTGGATTTGCTCCCGAACAGCATCCACGCGGAGCCGCGGATACGCCCCTCCCAGCCTCTGCCTCTCATCTCCTGACCGTCCAGCTTCAGCCCACCCTCGGTGCCCACTTCCAGATTCAGCTTGCTCGCAGCGGTACCCACCGGCTGGGCATCGAACAGCCGCAGCCGCACCCGGCCCCCCGCGATCGGCACCCCACCCGGGGCCACCAGCTGGTCGAAGTTCGCATCCAGCGAATCCTCACCCTCACCGGCCGTTGTCACGTCCTGTTCTTTCGCACCCGCACGTTTGTGCAGCGGGCCTTCGATGGCCTCACTCAAGACCGTGGACGGCGTGGCCACGCCCTGCGGCATGAGGAACTCGACGTTCACCTGGAACGGGTTGTCGTCCTGGTTGTCGTAGTCGAAGTCTCTGATGACCGTACCGAGATCCTTCAGATCACCTTGCGGGGTGGTGGGTGCCAGTGGCTCCGGAACCAGCACACGCGCCCAGCCACCGACCGTGCCACGGCCGGTCGTCGTGGCGCCGCTGGACGTCGAGGCACCATCAGAACTTTCGACACTGTCCGGGTTTTCGACACTGTCCGGGTTACTGTCGGCTGTCAGGAAATTGCTGGACAGTATGTTCAGCTCGATGTCGCTGTTGTTCGCCGCATCAGACCGGTTCGCCCGCCCACCGAACAAGCCGAGTCTGCGATACCACGACCCCGGCTGCCCGGTCTGCGACCCCGGCTGCCCGGTCTGCGACTCCGGCTCGGTCTGCGACCCCGGCCCGGTCTGTGACTCCGGCTGTTCGGTCTCCGGGGTGACGGGCTTCGTCGAAACGGAGATCGACCAGGTCACCAGCCGATCGAAGGTGACCGCGGGCCCCACGAACCTCGCGCGCCGGTGGACCTTGTGACTCTGCCCGACGGTGCTGCTGTAGCTGTGCGAGAACTGGGCTGACACGCCGGCGAGGAAACCCAGGGTGCGCCAGAAATCCTTACGTTTGGTGCCGATCGTGGCACCCGACTCGAAGCCGAGCCGATGCTTCGTACCCGCTTTCGCCTTACTCTCGCCACGGATCGTGTTCTTAGCGGTGGCATCCACGTTGGCCTTCTCGACCCTGCCGGTCCCCACCAGAGCACCCAGTTGCGGCCTGACCTCGATCGTCACCAGCCGGCCACCGACCTGGATCGTCCCGGAGGCACCACGCAGCTCCCCACTGAACTCCCCGAACAACCCCGGCGCACCGAAAGCCGAGGACAACTGCGTCTCAACGACCGACCGCACGTCATGGCTCAGCGACGTCAGCTCCTCACCCACCGACTCACGCAGCAGCCGGCGCACTTCCGGAAGCACCCGCTCGATTCCCGGCGCCCGGTCCACCACACCGCCACCGGTGCTCTTACCGGCCGCCAGCATGTCGGGCTGCCGACGCCCGCCCGCGGGAATCGTGATCTCCGGACGCTTACCGTAATCAGCCAAGATCGACAGTGCGAGTTGCTCGGCGCTGTCGTTTTCCAGCCGGGCGTCCCGTTCCCCGTCCTTGGCTTCCACCAGCGTCCGGGTGATGCCCGGACGCACACGATCCACCAGGTCACGGAAGTTCTGGCGCTGCCGCAACCCCTCGGGGACCGCCGGGCTTTCATGCGGCGCGTTGTGCTCCTCAGCGCTGTGCAGGGCGGAGTGTGCCGCGGAAATCTCCTCAAGCCGGGCGAATTCCTCCACCGGCATCCACAGGAACACCTTCTCCCCCACGGTATCCGAACCTTCCAGCGCCGGATCCGTGGAATACCGCGCAACCCGCACATCCAGCGTCGCCTCCACCAGGACGGCATCACCCTCGATGCTGGCGACGGTCTTCTTCCCAGCACTGGTGCCCACCAGCTGCGTCAGCGTCTCCCCCGATTCCGCCGCACCGGACACCGTGAACGGTGTGATCATCGTGTACGCGCCGAGACCACGTCGATCCTCGTTGAGCTCGGCAGCCAAACCAGGACCCACACTCGCCGAACCTTCGATACTCGCAGACCGTGCCACGCTGGTATCGAACTTCGTGTCGCCACCGGCGATCTGCCGCAGGTTCACGTCGGGGACAACGCGGCCGTCGACCCGCCGCACCGACCGCAACTCCGCAGACACCTCCAGCGACAACGTGTTCAGCTTCACACCCGGCAACCGCAACGGACTCGACCGGTAACCACCACCGGTGATCTCCCCGAACTTCACGATCACGGAGTCTTCACTCAACTCACGCGACACCGAATCACGGACTTCGACACCCACCTCCGACAGCGGCAACCCAGCAAGGACCCGCTGACGGATCCGCCGCACCGCAGCGGCTTGCGGCACCACGAACACCTCATGCAGCGCCGAAGCGGGAAGAGGCAGCACCGGCCCACCCGGGCCCGGGTTGATGGTGGCCGGTGGCACGTCCTCCCCGTAGTAGCGGATCAATGCCACATCGGTGATCACGTCGCTCTGGTACGTCCGCGGCGGGTCCTCTCCCCCCCGCACATCGATCACGAAACGACCATCGACGACGAAATGCCGCTCCGGAACCTGGACACTATGCCGCTCAGCAGGCCGGCTGTTGATCCCACGGGAAAACTCGGTCGTCGAAACAAGATTACGCTGCTCGCTGGTCCCCAACGACGGCCGCACCGAGGGGTTGAACAACAAGCTGCGAGCCGCGCCTTTAGTCGCCGCACCCAGCATGTTGGGCATGACAGCGGGCATACCGTACTGCGGGCCCCTTTCCTGCCCGACAGTCCGGCTCGCGTCGGCGGAACGAATGCCCCACTCGGTGAATCCCTCGCCCTTCGGCAGATGCACCGGCGTCGCCGCGGTGCGTTCGAACTTCAGATGCAACTCGCGGGAGTCGACCTCGATCCGAATACCTTCATCGGCAAGACGCCGCAGTGTTTTCGCGACCTTGGCCTCGGAGAACAACTCCTCGATCGCCGCTCGGACAGGCTCCCGCAAACCGTCCGGCAGGGCGGCAAGAACGTCCTCGGGATCAACACTGCCGGGCTTCCAGATCTTCCCGCTGCCCATCGCACCACCGGCCGCGTAAGACGGCAGATCAACCTGCCGGACCGTCACATCAGCACGATCTGCCGCGACACGAGCCTGGACCACGGCCTTCGCCGCCGTCTTCGCCGCCTCCTTGACGACCTCACGGACGTTGTCCACCCGGGCAACCGCCTCGGCGATACGTTCACCCACTTCCCGATCCGCCACCACCAGCTGATCAATCCGCTCCCGCACAGCGGCGAGCTCAACGGCAGCGGACTCCACCCGCGCCGCCGCGTCAGCACGCTGAGCACGCAACGCATCCCGCACAGGACCCTGGCCCTCATCCTGGTTCCGCAGAAGCCGCACCCCCTCGCGGGCCCCCCTCAAAACCGCCTGTTTCTGAACCAGATCCTCCCCGGCCGCGGCGAGCTCGGCACGCACCTCGTCCTGCCGCTGCCTGACCGCCCCCAGATCTCCCTCCACCACCGACAACTGCTCAGCTTGCCGCTGAGCACGCCCAACACTCACATCAGCCGAGGTGGTCTCATCCCTCGCCACCTTGAGCAACGCATCGGTGTCAGCGGAATCAACCGCCGTCACAGTGGTCGCCGGCGCCTCCAGCACGGGCACATCCACCATGCTGTAAACCTGGGTGAGCTTCTCATCAGCCGCCGCGATCTCCCTACGCACCCGGGCCACCTTCGCGGCCTGCTCGGATTCCCGCAGCCATCCCAGATCCGGCGACGGCCCCGCACGAAACCGCGCCGTCTCCGCACGCAGGTGCACCCAGTCAGGACTCAGCCCAGACAGCCCCGGCGGCAACGAAACATCAGAAGGGCTCTGCCCTGATGACCGCTCACCCCTGCGAGTCGTCTCCCAAGTGCCCTGCGAAAAGTCAGGACGCAACATGAAGACCTCGTCCAAATACCAGCCGGAAACCATGGAGGCAAACCCATTGGTCTCCGGACCGAACCACACAATGTCTCGCGTCCAGATCACCTCAACATCCGACGCCCCATCCAGCGCCTGCGCGAACCCCTCCGAAACCCCACAGGCATACAACCGGATCGCCCTGTTCCCGTACACCCTCCTTCGAATTAAGATAGCCAGCTGCGAGGCATTCGCACTCTCGCCACCGATAAGCACTCCACCGCGCCCATCACCTTTCACCACCACCGCCAACACGCCATCCTCAACCGGCAAACCACGCGCCACAGCACTGAGGTCCTCGCCCAAATCGGACGGCGACATCATAATCCCCGCCGGAATCTCGACTACTCCCGAAGCCAGCACCTGCTCAGACACAGGCGCCGACACAGCCGGCGGCAAGGGAACGTCAGAGGGGGGCTGTTCCGGTGGCGAATCGTCCCTCCGGGTCGTATTCCAGGTGCCGTTGAATTCCGGACGCATCATGAGGAGATCATCCAAGTACCAACCGGAATCCGCAGACGCAAACCCATTGTCCTCAAAACCGAACACATTGTCCGGCGTCCAGATCACCTCAACACCCAACGCCCTATCCAACACCTGCGCGAACTCCTCCGAGACCTCACCGGCATACAGCCGGATCGACCTCTTCCCGCGCACTCTCCCCCGAATTAAACCAGCCAACTGCCGGGCATCCGCACTCTCGCCGCCGATAAGCACTCCACCGCGCCCATCACCTTCCACCACCACCGCCAACACGCCATCCTCAACCGGCAAAACACGCGCGACATCACGAACATCCTCGCCCAAATCCGACGACATCACAATCCCCGACTCAACAACCACAGCCGGCTTCGCAACCTCAGCCGATGCAGCCTCCGGCAAGCTCACGGCAGGAAATCCACCAGCAGACAAAGAACCTCCCCCACCAGACACCAACTCCGACGCGTCCCGCAACCGCTGCTCGACCACCCGCATACCCCGCAACCTCGACCGGATCCGCTGCAGCTGCTGCGGGGTCCACCCTTCCTGCTGCACCGCCGCCCTCGCAAGCGCGACCTGAGCACGCACCTTCGGACGGAAACCCGCCGGCAACGCCGCCAAATGCTCCGCCATTCGCACGACCAACCCCTCCAACTCAACAACCACAGCCGGCTTCACAACCGCCGTAATCCCCGCCGGAATCTCCTCTGGTGACTGAACATTCCGCAAATACTCCTCGACCGCCGCCCGCA
This sequence comes from Saccharopolyspora pogona, assembly GCF_014697215.1. Classification (GTDB taxonomy): domain Bacteria; phylum Actinomycetota; class Actinomycetes; order Mycobacteriales; family Pseudonocardiaceae; genus Saccharopolyspora; species Saccharopolyspora hattusasensis. Next base: position 198,330 of record NZ_CP031142.1, on the reverse strand, counting down.
GCACCCCCAGCTTCGACCCGATCTGCCGCAGCTCCTCCGGAGTCCACCCTTCCTGCTCCACCGCCGCCCTCGCAACCGCGACCTGAGCACGCACATCCGGACGGAAATCCGCCGGCAACGCCGCCAAATGCTCCTCCAGAAGTCCGAGCTCCCCCAACCACGCATTCACCTGCCTCCGCACCTCCTTCTTACGAGCTCGCCTCTCCTTCTCTGCTTCTGCATGCATCGCCCTCCTGTCCGCCGCGTCGTTCGCCATCGTGGCCAGCTCCGCCTGCACCGCCGCGATACGCCCCGGCAACGCAGCCAACTCCTCCTGCCGATCCGCATCCAGGACCGGCAACACCACCAACTTCGCCTGCTGAGCCATAAGCTCCCGCAACTGCGCATTCAACTGCGTATTCACCTGCGCCCCCTTCTCCTTCTTACGAGCCCGCCTCGCCGCCTCTACTGCTGCATGCATCGCCTTCCTGTCCGCCGCGTCGTTCGCCATCGTGTCCAGCTCCACCTGCAACGCCGCCAACTCCGCCCGCCGATCCGGATCCCACTCCCGCTCCTGCAACACCTTCAAGTCCGCCTGCTGAGCCATAAGCTCCCCCAACCGCGCATTCAACTGCGCCCCCTTCTCCTTGTTACGAGCCACCATCTTCCTCTGCCTTGCTGCATCATTTGTCCTCTTTTTCGCCGCGTCGTTCGCTATCGTGTCCAGCTCCGCCTTCGCCGCCGCGATACGCTCCGCCAACGCCGCCAACTCCGCCCGCCGATCCGCATCCCACTCCCGCTCCTGCAACACCTTCAACTCCGCCTGCTGAGCCATAAGCTCCGCTAGCCGCTTCCGCGCATCCGCAGCCAGCTCAGCCCGCTTCTCCTTCTCGCGAGCCCGCCTCGCCTTCTCTTCTGCTGCGCGCTTGGCCTTCTGTTCCGCAGACCTGTTGGTCCGGCCTCGTGATGTGCCCGTCCACTTGATCACCGGGGCTGGGTGTGCTCCTTCCGCATAACGCGGCACAGCCGAGCGGTTGACTCCCGCCCGCAACTCCGAACCGTGCCCGACCACCCCGCCGCCGCGAGAACGGAGGAACCAACGGCCAGTTCCCTCGCCATTGACAAACTTCGGCAACACACGACCATCCGACGTCACAACCGTTTCCGTAGCGTGAATCGCAGCATCGTCGGTCTGCCACACGTCGGTATCAGTCCCCCATATCTTCTCCGCGCCCAACGCGTCCGCGAACCGATCCGCAAACGAGGCCCCACCCTCCACCGGCCGCCGCAACGCACCACAACCCAAAAACGCCACAGGCAAACTTGGCACAAAACGCTTGTCCGCTCGCACCCGCGCAGCGAACTCCTCCGGCGTTTCCGATCGGCCATCCGGCAACACCGCCCACCCATCCGGGCTCACATGCACACCCACCACCTGCACACCCCGCAAACCCCGCGCCAGCCGCAGTACCTGCTCAACCACCTCACGATCACCCGCCAAGAACATCACCGGCTCCACACGCAACCACTGCACGACGTCCCGCATCCCCCGCAACTTCGACCCGATCCGCTGCAGCTGCTGCGGGGTCCACCCTTCCTGCTGCACCGCCGCCCTCGCAACCGCGACTTGAGCACGCACATCCGGACGGAAATCCACTGGCAACGCCGCCAATTGCTCCGCCATTCGCGCGACCAACCCCGCCAACTCAACAACCACAGGCGGCTTCACAACCGCCGTATTCCCCGCCGGAATCTGCTCTGACCGAAAATTCCGCAAATACTCCTCGACCGCAGCCCGCAGCACCTCCAGCTTCGACCCGATCTGCCGCAGCTCCTCCGGAGTCCACCCTTCCTGCTCCACCACATTCCTCAACTCCGCGACCTGAGCACGCACATCCGGACGGAAATCCGCCGGCAACGCCGCCAAACGCTCCTCCACACGCCCGACCAACCCCGCCAACTCAACAACCACAGCCGGCTTCACAACCGCCGTATTCCCCGCCGGAATCTGCTCTGACCGAAAATTCCGCAAATACTCCTCGACCGCAGCCCGCAGCACCTCCAGCTTCGACCCGATCTGCCGCAGCTCCTCCGGAGTCCACCCTTCCTGCTCCACCACATTCCTCAACTCCGCGACCTGAGCACGCACATCCGGACGGAAATCCGCCGGCAACGCCGCCAAACGCTCCTCCACACGCCCGACCAACCCCGCCAACTCAACAACCGAAGCCGGCGTAGCCCCCGGCATGCTCCCGGCAGCGGACGATTCCACAACCTGCCTCTCCTGAGCAGCCAACTCCTCCTGCACCGCCGCGATACGCCCCGGCAGCTCCTCCCACTCCTTCCTCATACCTGCCTGCGTCTCCGACAACGCATCCCACTCCGCCTGCAGAACCCACTTCCAAGCCTGCAACGCCCCCAACGCCGCCTGCCGAGCCTGAAGCTGCTCCAGCGCCCCCCGCAACCGCACAACCCGCGAATCCCGTGCCTTCTGAGCCTTCCGAGCCTTCCGAGCCTTCCGAGCGATGAGCTGCTCCAGCGACGCCTCCAACGCCGCAACCCGCTCATCCAACGTCTGCCCCCCGGCTCCGGCGTGGATGGTCAGTCCGCTGCCCTGCGTACCCAGGCTTTCGGCCAGTGCCTGGGAGAACTCCACAACCTGGTCCTGGTGATCATCGCCGAGCTCGTCGTGTTTGGCCGTGACCAGCGCCACCACATCCTCCAGCGACACGGCAGCATCCCCACGAGCCAACCGCCGGATGTCATGCGTGCCCTGCACAATCCGCCGCGCCGCCAACTCATCATCCCTGGACCAGCCCACCTCCCTCGCCCGATCGATCTCCCCACGCACATCCGCCACCGACGACTCCAACGACGACACACTGCCGCCCAAATCACCCGAAGCAGACCAAGAATCCGACACCTCCGAATCCGACGACGACTCCAAGGCGTCGCCAGCCAAGAGCTCCTCATCAGACCGCGCACCACGACCACCAAACTCCCGCGATCCACCGGAACGGTACGACTCCGACGGCTCCGTGTCTCCCCTCAAACGATCAAGCCGATCCAGCAGCTCTGCCCGTTCCGCCTCGTCGAAGACGCTCTCGGTGTCATTGGTGTCATTGGTGTCATCGGTCTCCGCATCACTCGACACATCCTCAGTGGACTGCGACAGCATGTCCTCAACGGTCTCCGACCCCGGATCGTCAGTGGACTGCGACAGCATGTCCCTACCCGGGGCCGGCCCCGCGCCCGCACTCACGACCATCGCCGCGAGCATCAGACCATGCAGTCGCTGCAGGAACGCCTGCGCATCCCCTATCTGACCGCCATTCGTCAACAGCCGATGCGCGACCGCATCCCGCAATCGATCATCCTGCATTCCCCCGAAGCGGCGACCGAAATCGCGGACCACCACATGATCTCGACCGTGCAGAACTTGCAGCCGCGCGAACCCGCCGTATGCTGTCTCGAAAATCTCCCGCAATTCCCGTACCGCATTATTCCGGCGCTGCTCCCGCAATTCCTGAACAGCAGCGACAGCTTCCGCCGCCCGTCTGCGAATCTCTTTGAGTCGTGTCTGCGAATGAATAGACAACCACTTCTTGATCTCGGCTTCATATTCGTTCCGCAGGTCAGTTTCTGCCTCCGCATCCTCCAAAATCTGCCGCAGAGACCCCACCGTAGCTTGCAAATCGGAGATCAGCTGGTCCCTGACCTCAACAATAACTTTGTTACCCCAAGCCTTAGATCTGGCGAACCGAGCTCCCAAAGCGGAGGCGACGTAATCCCCGCGAAGAGCGTCCTCATGCGCCGCGTTCTGCAGCACCCGTTCGACAGCAGCATCGTCAGGCAAACCACTAAGCGCCTTGCCAACCGCCACGCGCCGTACTAGCTTCTGCTGTGCTTCAGAGGACTTGTTCCCAGGCAACGGGGTCACCGTGGCGGAAAGCAAGTCGCCGCCAGTACTCGAGTCCGCACCGCCACCCAGATCACCAGCCAGGTAACGGACCAGTTTCCACCGCAACTCCTGCAAATGCTGATCATCCCGCGGGTTCGTCATCAACTCGTGCGCCATCACATCCCGGAAGGGCTGCGACTCCTTGAGAGACCCCAAAACCTCATCAGCGGCAGCGTACAAACCGTCCACGACACCTTGATCTTGTTCATCGGCCAACTGCCGCAACACCCGACCAGCATCCGCGAACGCTCGCTTCACCGAACTAACCTCAGAAATAACGCGCAGCCCTGGATCATCATCGACCCCACGCACCATCGGGACAGCAACGGCCGCCTGATTCCCAGCACGAACTGCCTGCCAACCCGCCTCTTCCGCTCTCACCTTCTCGAGTTCGTCGCGAGTCAAACCACTCACCGCCACGCCAATGCCAGGGTCACCGACCAGATAGCCGGCCAGTTCCACTCGCACCGCCTGAGCACCGCGCCAGTCACCCGGATGCTCACCCAACCACTGCGCCAGCACAAACCGGAACCGCCCCGACACGCTCAGCGGCCCCAAAACCACCTCCGCATCAGCCAACAACCGGGCCACAGCATCACGACCCGCAATCCCGGCCCACTCATCCAACTGCGCCTCGGCCCGCTCGTACCGCTCATCCCAGACCAACCATATCGGGTCATTTCGGCTCTGATCCCGCAACACCGAAACAGCAGCGGCAGCTACCTCTACTTTCTCTATCCGGCGACGGATCGTTTTGACCTGCAACCCATTTAGATCCGACCACTTCGCGATCTTGGCTTCATATTCGTTCCGCAGGTCAGCGTTTGCCTCCGCCTTCTCCAAAATCTGCCGCAGAGACCCCACCGCAGCGTTCAAATCGGAGCTCAGCTGCGTCTTGACTTCATCAAAAACTTTGGCACCCCAATTCTTAGCTCTCTTGAACCGAGCCCCCAAAGAGGTGATGTTGTAATCGCTGCGAAGCGCGTCCTCACGCGCCTCGTTTCGCAGCACCCGGTCGACAGCAGCATCGTCCGGCAAACCACTAAGCGCCTTGCCAACCGCCACGCGCCGCCGATACATCTGCTGCGCTTCAGAGGACTTGTTCCCAGGCAACGGGGTCACCGTGGCGGAAAGCAAGTCGCCGCCAGTACTCGAGTCCGCACCGCCACCCAGATCACCAGCCAGGTAACGGACCAGTTTCCACCGCAACTCCTGCAAATGCTGATCATCCCGCGGGTTCGTCATCAACTCGTGCGCCATCACATCCCGGAAGGGCTGCGACTCCTTGAGAGACCCCAAAACCTCATCAGCGGCAGCGTACAAACCGTCCACGACACCTTGATCTTGTTCATCGTCCAACTGCCGCAACACCCGACCAGCATCCGCGAACGCTCGCTTCACCGAACTAACCTCAGAAATAACGCGCAGCCCTGGATCATCATCGACCCCACGCACCATCGGGACAGCAACGGCCGCCTGATTCCCAGCACGAACTGCCTGCCAACCCGCCTCTTCCGCTCTCACCTTCTCGAGTTCGTCGCGACGCAAACCACTCACCGCCACGCCAACGCCAGGGTCACCCGCCAGATAGCCGGCCAGTTCCACTCGCACCGCCTGAGCACCGCGCCAGTCACCCGGATGCTCACCCAACCACTGCGCCAGCAGATTCCGGAACCGCACGGACACCTTCAGCGGCCCCAAAATCCCGTCCGCATCAGCCACCAACCGGTCCACAGCATCAAGACCAGCGATCCCGGTCCACTCATCCAACTCCGCCGCAGCCCGCTCGTACCGCTCATCCCAGTCCCGCAACGCCGCCTCACGGTTCTTAAGCGTTTCCAACTCCGCCTGCACCGTCGCGATACGCTCCTGCAGCGCCTCCAACTTCGCCTGCCGAACCGGATCCCACGCCTGCCTCTGCAACTCCGCCTTCTCAGCCTCCAGCTCCTCCAGCCTCACCCGCCCTTCCTCAATCAGCTCAGCCCGCTCCTCTCGCTCCGTCTTGCGCCCGGCACCACCCGCAGCTTCATCCACCGGCACCGCAGCATGTGACTGTGAAGGCCCACCGCTTTGGCCCGAACTCCAACTCGCCACAGACTCCCCTGAGCGCCCCGCCTGATCCTTCGGCCCGGCTCCGGCCCGGATTCTCAGCCCGCTGCCCCGCGTACCCAGCCTGTCGGCCAGCTCCCGGGAAAACTCCACCACCCGGTCCTGGTGATCATCGCCGAGGTCGCGGTGCCTGGCCGCGACCAGCGCCACCACATCCTCCAGCGACACGACAGCATCCGCACGAGCCAACCCCTGGACATCATGCGCGAGCCGCACAATCTGCCCCGCCACCTCCTTTTCCCTGCTGGACAAGCCCAGCGACTTCGCCCAGGCGATCTCGCGGACCAGATCCGACTGCGACCACTGCCCCACCGGTATCCCACCGGTATCCCGCACCGTGCCCGCCCCGACACCGGGTGCGGTCACTGCGGGCTGTACCTCCCCGGTCACCGACCTCGCCTGGGCAGCCGTCCGCTCGACGGCGTCACCGTCGGCCCGCTGCCCGTCCGTCACACCGCCAGCGACATCGTCCTGCGAAACAACGTCGCCGCCCGACCAGACAGCACCACCACCGTCCACAGCAGACTCCGCGACAGGCGTCGGGTCTCCAGACGGCTCCGTGTCCCCGCTCAAGCGACGAAGCCGATCCAGCAACTTTGCCCGCTCCGTCTCGTCGAAGACGCTCTCGGTGTCGTCCGCCCCCACACCAGGCCAGGCCAGACGACGCCGTACACCACCGGCGGAATCAGCGGAGGTGTCTCGCACCCCCTCGCCGGACGCTTCTCCTTGCCGGGACGCCAGGTCGCGCCAGATCTCCTCGGTCTCCCGCATCCCAGGCAACATGTCTACGACGGTCTGCAGATCCGTTGAGGTCCAGGCTCCCTGTCGTACCATGCGTTTCGCGCGTTCGACGTTGAGCGCGTACGTACCGTCCCGATCGGATCCCGGTAGCATCGTTTTCCGATGCTGTTCCATGCTGCCCGCCAACTCGGCCAGCTCCGCAATCCCGGCCAGGTTACGGTCCAGCCGCTCGGACTCCGGTAAACCAAGCAACTCCGCCACTGACGGCAACCGGCCGTCCAGCCATGCGACCTGCACCGGCCCACCCAGAATCGTCGCGATGTCGGCGGCCGTGGGCTGCGAACCCTCCCCCCGCGACACAAGCGCTGCGGAACCATCGCCGTCGCCTGCGGGGGCGTGTAGTCCGCCATGCTGAGTCCACCAGGCCAAGTCGGCGCCCGCGTCCGCCATCACGCCCGGCGGCAACCTCGACCCGGGGTCGATTCTTCTGCCATCACCCTGGACCGTGTCCAGGAAATAGTGCGCCTGCCCGTCTTCAAAAAAGCCACCAGAGGTCAGGAACGCACTCGCGTCGTTGCCATTCACATACACGGCCCGCGGGGCATCCTGGGAGGTCGCCGACGGTATTCTCAGCACAAGGAAATGAACGTCGTTCCCCGCCGTCTGCCGCATGAACTTACGCACGGCATCGGGGCCAGGAGTCAGCCGAAGCCGCGGGACGACACCCCCCGTAGCGTTCTGGAACTGCTCACTCGCCGCACCTCCCACCACCCGCCGCAACACACCAGAGTCCAGCATGCCTCTCGCTTCGCGGAGGCGGTCGGCGACCTGCTCCAGCAACCCCGTGACCGCCTCAGCACCCGGGGCGGGAATGACGATGCCCGAACGCCGTACCATGGCCTTCGCATGCTCATTGCCGAGCAGGACCTGAACAACGATGTAGTGGACCGAAGCCCTCAACGACGCCCCGAGTCCATCGAGGACCTCTCGCGATTCGGGCCGCAGAGACGGAACTGAGTCCCTCACCCTTCTCCACTGTTCCGGTGCGGCGGACGGGAACGTGTCTCCCTCCGTGGCATCGGCCCACGCGAGACGGCGCTCAGCCTCCCGTATCCCGTTCTCGCTCCACACCAACCGCCTCACCGGCTGCGGCCCCTGCATGACCCCGTCGGTGATAGCCCCCAGAACACCCTGGCGCAGCCTCCCAGCGTCCTCCGCTTCGGGCTCGATGCCCGCCAGCCACTCCCATACGTCCCGCTCGTATACATCCCGCTCGTATACAGAAGACGCGCCGGTGTCGGTCACCTCGAGTGCTCGGCCCGGGCCGAGGTAGCGCACCAGCTCCGAGCCCGAGAGCCGAGCAGCCGCGCGCATCTCCTGCCGTTCGAACGCGTCGGGCTGGCTATCGCCGTCCAGCCACTCCTGAACCGTGGAATCGTCAACTCCGGTCAGCGCGGCCGCTCGGGCCGGGCCGAGACGGCTCACCAATTCCCCATCCGGGACTTCGGCGGAAACAGCATCCCCGGCGACGTAGTCCACCACGTCGCCCAGAGTCAACGCCCCCCAATCCTGCATGGTCGGCAAACCGAAAACTTTCTGCGCGGCGTCAGATTTCCCCCCCAGCAGCTCTTGGAGCGCCTGCGGGCCCCGCAGGGCGCCCAGCTCCCGCAATCGGTTAGCCAGCGCGACCGCCCTTTCCGGCCCGCCGAACGCCGCGTCAATCGTGTCCAGCACGATCCCACGCACCACCGCACGATCGCCGGGACGGCCACGACGCCACCCGCGCACGTCTTCCTCATCAACGCCGACCACCTCGGCGACCCGCCAGTCCTCGCCGAAGAAGCGCGTGAGGTAGTCAAACTCACGACCGTCCAGGGCATGCACCAGCTCGTGCAGCACGCTCAGCTCCCGCGGACTGGGCCGCCTGCCTAGCTCACCGGCACTCTGCGGTGCCGGACCGGCGAGATCGGTCACTTCCACCTGGATGTCGGGCTTGCTCGCGGCGCGCACCACCTGGTCCAGGCCACCGAGTCCCCTCACCCTTTGTTGCAGCTCGCGGCGGTAGTCAGCCGCGCTGGGGGTGGCACGCATTGCCTCGCCCCACGCCCCCAGCAGACGGCGGCGATCGGCCAGGGTCATCATGAGCTCACCCAGAGCGCCCAACCGCGCCTGGTGCAGCTCACCGGCCGGCACCAGTGTCTCCACCAGTGTCTTGACCGCTTCTCGCCCGCCGTATTTGCTGACCACGGACCCGGTGATCGCCCGGCGCAGCGCCTCGGCATGCCACCCTTCGGGCAGGTGGGACCACATCCGCCACACCCACGCCGTGGTTTCGTCCACCCCCAACGCCTGAGCCAGATACTGGTCCCGGCGCACCCCCGGGTTGACCCTACTCATCAACCCCGCAGGCCCCTCCTTCTCCAAGACCGCGAACAACCCCTCCCATTCGGCCTCACGGCCACGAAGCCACAGCCCCTGCTCCGCCGACCCATACTCCACCCTGACCTCAGCCGGATCCACCACATGCACGAAGAACTCGACCGACTCACCGCTGTACTCCAGCCGGGTACCCGGGGGAAATTCCTCGTCCGGATCCAGATCCGCCGGCACCTCCCACAACCGATCCGGCGGCCCCTGGGTCAGCGGGCCCCGCAAGCCCTCCGGCCGTGTGGCGCCATCCGGCCTTTGCCCTGGCGCGTTCTCACCCATCACATACCAGACGTCGGTGCCCTTCTCGACCAACTCCCGACCGTTCAGATCCGGCGACCACGCGGCGGTTCTCCACGTCGTTTCCCGCTTCTTCACCACCACCGCACGGTCTAGAACGCCCCACCAGTCCAGCATCTCCAGGAACGCCACCACATTGTGACCATCAACAACGTCGGCCAGCCTCGGCCGCGCGGCCACTCCCGTCGCTGCCTGGAAAGCGTCCAGCGCCGCGCGCCCCTCCGCAGAAACCCCCGCCAACTCCCCCTCGCCCAGCACCACACTCCGGCCATCCACCACATCCGGCAGCCGCCCCTCCCCGCCATCCAGCTCAGACCCCCACGCATCCACCGCCCCCCTCAACGGCTTCAGCTCACCGAACGCCACCGGGGAGGAATCCACATCGGACAGCAGTGCTGATCCGGCCTCGCCGGGTTCGTTGCCAACGGCAGAGGTGGCAGACCTCTCTGACCATCCCGCTGCCTGATCCTCCGGCCCCGCCCCGGCCCGGATAGCCAGCCCGCTACCGCCCTCCGTGTCCAGCCACTCCGCCAACGCCCGGGAAAACTCCACCACCTGATCACGCTGATCACCGCCGAGTTCGTGACGCTTGGCCGCGACCAGCACCACCACATCCTCCAGCGACACGGCAGCATCCCCACGAGCCAACCCCGCGATGTCATGCGTGTGCCGCACAATCAGCCCCACCGCGTCCTTTTCCTCGCGGGACAAGTCCAGCTTCTTCGCCCGGTCGATCTCGCGGCGCAAATCCGACGGTGACCACTGCCCCACCGGTATCCCACCGGAATCCCGCATCGTGCCCGCCCCGACATCGTGTGTGGTGGTCACCGCGGGCTGTACGTCCCCGGTCACCGACCTCGCCTGGGCAGATGTCGTCTGCGCGGCCGGTGTCTCGTCCGGGGCCACTGTCTGCTGACCGGAGTCCGGAACAGCAGTTGAGGCGTCCGCCAGATCGGCCACGCCCCCACGCCCGCCGGCCGGCACCGCAGCACCGGGCCCGCCCAGCGGCCTAGCCGATCCATCCGCACCGAATACCGTCCACTGCGGTGTGCGCCCGCCCTGTCCCGGTGTCATCGCGACAACATTCCGCCCCATACCCTGCGCCAGGGCCGAACCCTGACCAGGCGATACCACCACACCCGCAGTCGAATTGCCTGGGGACACCAGCAGCACAGGACCGCCCGTGGAATCCGCGACACCGCCCCGCACGAACTCCGCCAACCCGCCACCAGCGACCACATTCGCGGGCACCGGCACCCGCACCGTGTCCACCGGCAAGCCCGCAGGCAAGGCCGCCGCCGGATCCTGCCGTAGATACGGCACCGGCTGCGACCCCTCCGCCGACGGTGTCGCCGAATCCGGCGACACCGCAGCGCCATCCACGCGATGCGAATCCCCATGCGCCGCAACCGAGTCCACATGGGAATTCGCATCGTGGCCGGGCATCCCATTCGGCGACGTCGGCTGCCCCGCGGGCACAACACCACTGTCGGAGTCCACGACAGACCCGGACCTGCCAGTCTCCGGAAGCGCGGTATCCGCTGGCACACCAGAAGCATGTGGGGTCACCGCCGGTGAGTCCGGGGTCTGCGAGGTAAGCACCTCCAGCGGCCGGTTCCCGGGCACATCCACACCATGCACTCCGGGCACCGGATCGCCACCGGCAACCGGACGGTACGCCGGCGGCGGCGTCCCCGGCCGTTCCTGCCCGGAACCCACTACCCCATCGGAATACACCGGCAGCGGCGTCACCGATCGTTCCTGCCCGGAACCCACTACCCCATCGGAATACACCGGCAGCGGCGTCACCGGCCGGTCCTGCCCGGAACCCACTACCCCATCGGAATACACCGGCAGCGGCGTCCCCGGCCGGTCCTGCCTGGAACCGGGCACCTCCGGAACACCACGAGCCGGCTTCTCGCCCGGCACACTGTCATCGGCGCCCCTCTTACCGTCCGTGCCGCCCACAACAACGGCAGACACCGGAGGGGAACCGGACACCACCAGGTCATCACCAGAGGACACCGGCACCGCAACCGAATCCACCGACCCGGTATCCGATACCGAGAAAACAGAGTCCACACCAGACACATCCGAGGAATCCGAGGAATCCGAGGAATCCGAGGAATCCGAGGAATCGGAGGAATCGGAGGAATCGGAGGAATCGGAGGAATCGGAGGAATCGGAGGAATCGGAGGAATCGGAGGAATCGGAGGAATCGGACGTGTTGTCCTTGCCCGGAGAGCCAGGGGTGTTCCCTGTCTGCGACCCGGACCCTATCCCCAGCAGCGGGGTCTTCTCCTCGTCGAACCCGCCACCATCGGTGGTGGTGCCCTCCCCCCGGCCGGTGTCGTCGAGGTACGGGCTCGGGCCTTCCGGGTGCAGCTTGCCCCGCCACGCCAAACCCGCCAGATTGCCCACACCGCTGAACACCGACTCGAAGAAGCCCGCTGTCACCGAGAACGGGTTCCAGGTCACTTCCTGGCCCGTGGCCGCCAGATACCCCACCTCCCCGAACAACTCGCCCAAGCCCTCGGACAACGCCTCCCCGATCCCGCTGCCGAACCGCGCCGCCCACATACCCCGCACCGACATCCCCGCATACACATCCAGATGCTCCCCCACCACATCCGCAAACTTCGCCATCGCCGACACCGGATACTTCTCCGCGTGCTCGGCCACCGCTTTCTTTGCCGCCGCCTCCAGAATCTTCTCGTCCACCCCATCGCCCAGCCCCTTCACCAGCACCTTCGTCAACGCGTTGCTGACCAGACCGCCTACCGCCGACAACGGCAGCGACACCAACGCCGAGAACGCTCCCATTCCCGCCGCCTGCTCGGTGAGCTTCCCGTCCCACTTCTCAGCCGACTTCTCACCCAGCATCTGCAACTGGGCCTGCAGATCCGGTACCACGTTGAACGCCACACCACCGGCCGCCGCCATCGCCAACCGCATGAACAACTGGCCCCACCACCGCGACAACAAAAACCGCATCACCGCCATCCGCGCCGCCAGCCACGCCATCGACGCGCCACCGGTCGCCCCCGCCCAATACACCGCCCACGCCATCTCAAACAACAACAACTCCAAACCATAAATCGTCACCAACTTCAAATACCGCACCTGCCGCGCCAGATCCCGCACGAACACCGCCAACTCCCGCAACGCCCCCTCACCCGAGGCCAGCAACCCATCGAAAATCTCCAAACCCCCCGCGAACCGGTCCGCCGCCTTCCCCGAAAACTCCGTCCGCACCTTCGCCACCAATTCCGCCAAAAACGGCCCTACCTCCCCCACCCCCACCGCACCCGACTCCAACGCATCCGCCACCGCGAACAACCCACCCTCATCCGCATCCGTCATATCCTCACCCGTCAACACCTGAAAAAGCCGCCTCACCCCCTCCGGCACCATGATCGACGAAAACATCACCACCACCCAACCCCAACGCCGCCACAACACAAGGCAGCAACGATGTATACGGGAATCAGCCCTTGGATCCACCGCCGCGGTGACGCACAAAAACCCGATAGCCGGGCGACCTCAGCCGCCCGGCACCCGAACCACAACACGCCTCTCACAACGAGAACACGGCTCCTTCAAGCAGCAAGGTTCACCACGCCACTCGAATCCATGAAGACGTCGCTTTCGACGGATATGTTCGCGAGTGAAGGGGAACTGCAGCACGTATTCGTACTCACGAGCCAAAGCGCATGACCCGGAGCTCGAACGGTGCGGTTTCGATAAGCGGCTGAGCACGCCCATCCATCGGATCAAACAGCCGAACACCATCGGTATCGTTCACAGCCACCAACAGGTGCCCGACACTCTCCCGGCCCCGGGTATCCCTCCTGCGCAACCACACCAGCACCTGGGTTTGCGCGGGAAAAGAAGCGATCTCCTCCAAAACACCGAACCAATGCTCATGAACGCTGACACCGACCACGGGTCCGAGCTGAGCCACCATCGGACCAAACCACGCAGCCTGCGCGGGCTCCGGCGGCGGCATCAACCCCGGCTTCCCGGCGTTCCAGTCATCCAGCCACGCCCACGGATCACGGTTGGGCAGACCGAACGGCTCTTCACCAGCCGCTTTCGGGACCACCACAGCCGCGTCGAGCATCTGGTCACGCCAGTCACCACTGTCCTGGAAACTCCGGGTGGTACAAGCGAACAACCAGCCACGCTCAGTCTCATCGACCGGATCAGGAGAGACAAGCCCCACCTCCCCGTCATAGCGGTATCCCAGCCACGCCTCCGCCTTCTCAACAGCCCCAGCGAATTCGTCCGCCGCGACTTCCCACGGCAGCAGCCCGCCGACCGAATCACCTTGCGGGCGGCGGAAACGCGCCACCACAAGCTCGGCTACCTCGGCGTCGTTCTGCTCCGCGAACGTCCCCCGCAGACCATCAAGAAAGACCACGGCGTCATCCGCGTAATCCGCATACAACAGGTGACCGGCCAGTTCACGCCCGTCGAGCTGACGACGCAACCACACCACAGCCCGAGTCCCCACACCCCCATCCGCAATGGCGCTTCTCGCAGCCTCCCACGTCGCGCAGGTCAACACCTCCGCATCCGGGAAATACGCCGCCAGCAGCCGATCCCACCAACCCGGCGTCTCACCAGCCGGATCCCACGGCAACGCCGAAGCAGGCCAGCAATTCACCGCAGCATCCGTCGCGATCACACAATTACTCGCATTGACCCGCCAGCGCCACGACCCCGGCTCAGACCCCGACAAATTGAGAGCCTCATCCAGCGGACCGGCATTAGACGCGGGAAACGGCTCCGCCCCGTCCAGCGGCACGCAGATCGTCGCCGCCAACATCGGCTCGTCAGACTCCACATAGCGGCAACCGAAGAACGCAGCCCGCTCCGTCGAGAGGATCGCCTCCTCACCCCTCAACGCCACACGCTGCCCATAGGTGCCGTGCAACCAGGAGCGTGCCCGCTCCGCGAGCTCGTTCATGCCGCTCCGTCCCTCACTCGCTAAACCATCTCCAGCGAAGTATGAGCTCACCACACCCAGCCTCCAAGCCGCTTACCCAAAGGTCAGGCACAACCTGCCCGCTCAGTCTACTGTCTCCCTGGTGGTGTGTGTGAGAGACGCCTGTCCGTGACAGCCTTCGATGCCCGACCGGTGACCAGCTCTCGCACAACGCGAAGTAGCTGGTGTATGACGAGCACATATGGCGTGTTCCTCGACCTGGACGTCGGCACGGGCGAGCACCATGCCGCGGGCCTGGCCCCGACCGGAAAGAGCCTGCACGATGTACCCCTGCCCACCAGCGAACCCAAGTTGCGGGCATTGTTCGACAAGCTCGCCGAACACCGCCCCTGTTGGTCGTGGTCGACCAGTGCCGCGTCAAGCACTGTTGATCGGGTGTTGAGGGTGCTGCCGATTTCGCGCGAAATCGGCACCTCTCCAAGGCGGCTGGATGGTGGGTGGGCTGCGAGCGCGTGATGATCAATAGGACGATCAAGGTTCGTAGCCGCGGCACGAGCCGGCCAAGGTTGGGGACTGCCGGTCACCGTCGCCGGAATCCGAGGGCACCAAAGTCGCGTACCTGCCTGGTCTGGTCAAACGCCGCATCGCCAACCTCTACTCCAGCCCCGGTAATGCCACAACCGACACCCGCGACGCCAACGTCATCACCGACGCCGCCCGCATCCTGCTGAGATCGGCTACGCCTCTGCGTTCGCCAGCGCTCTCACGCCGAACTGGAAGCAGTTCCAAACCCCTTACCAGGAGTGGCGAGGTGGTCACGCCGCGGCGCTGGTCGTGCCCAGACATCGATGATCAGATGCTGGCCGATTTCAGCAAGGGGTAGGTTCTTGTGCGCATTTCGTCCTCGTATCCTTCGATCGCCTCGATCAGGCCTACCCGACCAGCGGCTGCGTCGATCAGCGCTGTGGCGAGGGAACCGGCGTCTCGGAGGGCGCTGTTGGCGCCGTCGCCAAGCATGGGTGGCATCGCGTGGATGGCGTCGCCGAGAACAGTGACGTTGCTCGGCCGCCAAGCCGCGACAGGCCGGACAACACGGTTGGTCTTGGGCACGATCGAGCTTGGCAGGACGTTGGCCACCAGGTACTGCAATCCGGGATGCCAGTGGGCGACTGCACGCCGCATCACGTCGTGGAGAGAAGGCTTGGAACCGGAGAAGAAGTCCGTCCGGGATAGCCCGATGCTTTCCACTGCGGGTTCGAGACTGACCGACACGTAGTCATCGACCTTGTCGAGCCACAGCCCTGGCGCCAAATCCCCTGCCGCGGCGGTGAAATTGCGGCGCGCCTCGAATAAGCCTGCTGCCATGAGTGAGCCGGAGGGGTCCATCGTGATCACGAAGCTGTCGTCGAAGGCGTCTGGAAGTGTATGCCGGAGGGTGGGTGTCAGCGGCGCCTTCGACAGCAGGACGTGCTCGACGAGCACGTCGACTTCGGCATCCGGCAAGAGCTGACGCCGGACCACTGAGTTGATCCCGTCCGCGCCGATCAGTACGTCGGCCGTTACCTCTTCGCCGTCTGCGAGTTCGACAGTAACTCCAGCCGCGGACTGCTGGTATCCCCGCACCGGGCGCCCGAAGTGCACCACGTCCTCGATGCCGTGGAGCATGATCTGGCACAGCGCCCGGCGATGCACGGTGGTGTGCGGCACGATCGGGTCGTTCGGGGGCCCGATGTGGGGCTTCGTGGCGACCTCGTTGCCGCGATGGTCCTGCAGGACGAGGACATCCCGTCTTGGCGTGACGCGCGAGGTCTGCACGTACAGCTCGTACAGATTGTCCGGCAGGCAGGTGCGCAGGCCCAGGCCCCCATCGGCGTTCATGTGCAGCAGGTATCCGCTCCACGAGATCGCAGGGCTGCGTTCGTAGACAGCGCACGTAATGCCCGCTCGGGTCAGTCCTTGGGCTAGGCAGAGTCCACCGATACCAGCGCCGGCGATCACGACACGCATAACGGCTCCCCACTCAGCACGTAGGCACGTGCACCGCCCACCTCGTCAGCGCAAACGACCAGCACGGTGTCGGCACGTCCTTGTCGTATCAGGCCGTGTGCGTAGTCGTCGGCGATGGCAGCGGATTCCTCGCCGGATGTGATGGCCGACAGCGGCCCC
The DNA here is from genome assembly GCF_014697215.1 of Saccharopolyspora pogona. Classification (GTDB taxonomy): domain Bacteria; phylum Actinomycetota; class Actinomycetes; order Mycobacteriales; family Pseudonocardiaceae; genus Saccharopolyspora; species Saccharopolyspora hattusasensis. Next base: position 181,696 of record NZ_CP031142.1, on the reverse strand, counting down.
TTGATGCCGAGTAACTGGCAGATGTAGCCGGCCGTCACCGAGCAGACGATGTTAGGCGCGGTGACCGGGTTGACCCGATCCAGTTCCCCGCGCTGTTCGGCCGCATGCAATTCGTCAATCGTGCGCGTCGGCCCGCTGGCGGTGGCGAAGACCAAGCCGGTTCGGTCGGCGGCAGGGCTGTCGTCGGCGGTGTGGCCGACCGCCTGCCACGCGGACTGCCCGGCAGCCATCGCGAGTTTTCCCAAGTCGTCCAAGCGGTTTGCATAAGCGCGGGGAATCAGCTCGGTTGCTGCGCCGACGTCCGGCACCGTAACTTCGCCCGCCTTGGCCACTTGCCGGTCCGTCGTGGAGTGACGGCTACCAGCGTGGCGCCCGAGGACCAGGACACCGTTAGCACCGCCGAATGCGAGTGAGTTCATGACCGCGACGTCGACGCGCGACGCTCGTGCCCTCTGGGGCACGACGTCCCACTCACCCGTCTCAGCCGGATCGGCGCTGGCTGTCGGGGGCAGCACCTGGTCGCGGACGGCCAGGGCGGTGACCGCCGTCTCGACGACACCCGATGCGCCGAGCGTATGTCCCAACTGCGGTTTCGAACTGGAAATGGGCGGCGCGGAAGCTCCGAACACTGCGCGCATCGCGGCCAGTTCGGCGGTATCGTTCGCGGAAGTGCCCGTACCGTGGCCGTTGACGTAATCCACGTCCTCAGGACGCACCCCCGCGTCCTCCAGCGCCATGGTCATCGCCCGTGCCAGGCCCTCTCCGTTCGGCGGCGGCGAGGTTACGTGGAATGCGTCTGAACTCAGGCCATATCCGTTCACGTACGCGATCACACCGTCCTGCGGATCGGCCTCGAGCAGCAGCACCGCGATGCCCTCCCCCAGGTTGATCCCGCTGCTGCCCTGGTACGGCCGAGACGGTGCGGGGTCGATCGCCTTCCAGCTCCGGAAGGTCGCCATCGTCGTCACCGTCAGCGTCTCCAGGCCGATGACGAGCATGGCCCGCGCCCGACCGGTACGCAGGACATCGATCGCGTAGCAGATGGCGTTCGTGCCCGCGATACAGCCGGTCCCGAACACCGCGCGCGGGCCAGTGGCCCCGATCGCCTCGGCGGCATCGTCGAGCACCGAATACGGCTGGCCAGTCAGCCACGCCACTTCGGGGGCACCGTTGGTACCCATGACCACACCGGTGTCGGCTGGCAGGCCGTCTTCCGAAATGGCCGCCACGAGCGTGGTCAGATCAACCGCGCTGTCTATTCTCGATACGTAGGCACCGTCGAACTCGCCTGTCGTGCGCACGGCGCTTTCCCCTGCCTGCACACGACTCCAGGTCTGCTCGAGGTCGCGCCCGAATCCGGTGTCGAGCATGATTCGGGTAATGGCGATGGCTGGCGTCACCGGCGTAGTTTCCCTGTCTCGCTGCGTTCGATGGCCGGCACGACAAGAACTTCGTGCGGCACCAGGTTCCATGACTTGAGGGCGATCCGGACAGCCTTGACGACATCGGGGGCACCCGGCTCATCCGGTACGACGAGTACGGTGAAGTTCTCGCCGCGTACCGGGTCGTCGACCGGGACGCAAGCGACGTCCTTGCTCGGCACAGTGTCGCGAAGCCTGTACTCGACCTCGTCGAAGTCCACCCTCACGCCGTTGATCTTGCGGAGCCGGGTGCGCCTGCCGTGGAAGCGGAAGTGCCGTGGGTCGACGATCTCCACGAAATCGCCGGTGGCCCAGGTATCCAGTCCCGCGGCGAGACGTGGTCCGGACACCACCAGCGGAACCTCCGGCTGTGCGCCATCCGCGGTGTGGGTGAGCGTAATGTCCGGGAAGAGCGTCCACGGTTGATCACGTCCGGCACGGTGGGCGATGCCCCCGCTTTCGGTCGATCCGAAGATCTCGGTGATACGGACCCGGCCACGGCCGAAGGCGTTGGCAAAGTCCTCGGCGCCGGGTGGCAACGTGGCCGTGCTGTGCTGGATCACTATCCGAGAGGCTCTTGCGAGCTCGTCGCGGCGGCGGTCCAACAGACGGAAGGTCCACGGGATCGCGGTGATCCCGAGGACCCGGCCGCGCACGTCGGGCATCGGGGCCTCCGGCCCGGGTTGGTACCAGACCTCGACGCCCAGCACAGCCGGCATCAGCAGCGTTGTGAGCAGGCCGTAGAGGTGGGTTGGTGGGGCGAACGCCAGCATGAGGTCAACGGGGTCTTCCCGCCAGAGCTCCGCCAGCATGGCCGCCTCGGCCAGCATCTGCTCACGGGAGTGAGACCATTGTGTTGGCACGCCGGTGGATCCGGAGGTGCGAACGGTCACCACCTCGGGCACCTCGCGGCTCAGCACGGCCTCCCGTTGCGATGCGCTGAGCGCGTCCCATCGGACGGACCAACCACCCTGCGGCGCATCGGCCTGGCCAAAATAGTGGCGCAGCGCCGTTTCCGGGGCGAGGTTCATGCCCGGGCGCCAAGTTCGCGCACGATCCAGTCGGTAATCGAGGCGATGCTGCCGAGCTGGCCGGCGCCTTTCTCCAGGTCGAGCGACCCCGCACCCAGCTTCTGCTCCAGCCGAGCCACGGCGTCCAGCCGCACCAGACTGTCGTAGATCCCGTCTGGGACCTCCTCCAGCGGTCGGTCGGCGGGCCAGTCTTCCAGGGAGATCCGCATGGCGTTTCCGATGGCGTCCCGAACCAGCGGTTCGACCGTCGAACTGTCGATGAGCACGTCCCAACTCCTTGTCGTCATCCGCCCATGGCGGACACACCGCCGTCGATCGGGATGTTGGCGCCATTTATATAGGTGGCCTCATCGGAGGCGAGGAACAGGGCGAGGTTGGCGACTTCCCGTGGTTCGCAGATCCGCCGCGATGGCGTGATGCGCATCAGGTCGTCGAACTCTCCCGCGTCGATGTGCGACTGGGTCGCGTCGCTGCGCACCATGGCCGGGCTGATGCAGACCGCCCGGATGTTGTGGTCGGCTCCGGCTGCGGCCAGGTGCCTGGTCATCGAGATGAGCGCGCCCTTGGTGACGCCGTGCGGTAGCATCGGGTGGAACAGCACGCCACGCATGCCTGCGACAGAGCCCATGTTGATCACTACGCCGCCGCCGCGCGCCCGCAGGTGCGGCCACGCCGCCCTTGTGCAGAGATACGGCAAGTCCAGTTCGGTGCGTAGCGTGTAGTACCAGTCATCGAGCGGCTGCTCGTCGAACGGCCCGTTGCGCAGGTCCCCGGCGTTGTTCACCAGGATGTCGATCCCGCCGAACGCCGCGATGCCCGCGTCGATCCAGTTCTGCGCCGCTGCAGGATCCGACAGGTCGGCCGGAGCGAACGCCTCCATCACGCCGCCGGCCGCCTTCACAGCTGCGACCGTCTCGGCGGCAGAGCCCTCACTTCGTGTCGAGCCGAAAACTTTGGCTCCTTCTGCGGCGAATATCTTCGCCAACTCCCGGCCGATTCCAGCACGTCCTGTGCCACTGATGAATGCGATCTTTCCTGCGAGTCTGCCCGACATGTCTTCCATTCGTCCGAAATGCGGCGAGTTCACAACACGAACACCCAGAAGGGACACAGGCCAACCTGCACAAACAGACTTGTGGCACACATTCGCATTGTCAACGCCAGCGATACAAAAGGGAAAAAACTTTTGGCCGTTCGGGCAGAGCCGTTGCCGAAACCTTCCCCGGACGTAGCGTTAAGCCATGGTAGTACGCGTGAAGTCGTCATTCGATGGGCAATTCAGATGAACGAATCAGCAAATCATCTGATCACACCGCTGAGCCCGGAATTCCTGGTGAACCCGCTTCCCACCTATGCCTACCTGCGGGCGAACCAGCCAGTGTCGCCGGTCGCTCTGCCGGACGGAGGCCGCGCATGGCTGGTGACCCGGTACGACGACGTGCGCAAGGGCCTGAGCGACCCGCGTCTGTCCAACGACCAGACCAGGCTGCCGGTGAGCACCCCATTCGACGCACTGCCCGCAGCTGTGCGGCCCGCCATCGTCGGCGACGTGCAGAACCTCGACCCGCCGGACCACACGCGCATACGCCGACTGCTCGCCCCCGCCTTCTCGGCACAGGCCGCCGAACGCCTGAGGCCTCGCCTGGTCGCGTTGGCCGGGGAGTTGATCGACTCATTCGGCGAACGGCCGCAGGTCGACCTCGTCGCCGAGTACGCGGCGCCGTTCGCGGGCCGGTCGCTCGCGGAGATCTGCGGAATCCCGGCCGACCAGCACGAACACTTCCAGTCACTTGCCAATGCGGTGGTCACCGCGATTCACGGTGGTACCCCGGACGCACTCGTCACCCCCGCACTTGAACTGTACGAATACATCGAGACCCTTTGCGCGGAGCGGGAAACACATACCGGTGAAGACCTCCTCTCGGTCCTGGTCCGCGAGCACAAGGACGGCCAGCTGAGTCGGCCCGAGCTGACTTCCACGATCTTCGGCCTTCTCAACGCCGGACAAGAAGGGACGGCAAATCTCATCGGTAACGGCCTGCACCTGCTGCTGACTCACCCGGCGGAACTGGCCCGGTTGCAGGCAGATCCGCAGCTGTTGCCGTCCGCCGTGGAGGAGTTCGCCCGCTACACCGCGCCACTGGATCTACCGATCTTCCGCTCGTCCGAAAAGGACACCCAATTCGCCGGGACCGCCGTACCCGCGCACGAGCCGATCATGTTCTCGTTGCTGTCCGCCGGGCACGATGAGAGCCGGTTCGACAAACCCGCGCAGTTGGACATCGGCCGCGCCGACAACCACCACCTCGCCTTCGGCCGCGGAACGCACTTCTGCCCCGGCGCGCCGCTGGCCCGGGTCCAGGTCCAGGTGGCCATCGGGGAGCTGCTCGCCCGGACCGGGTCTGCCTTGCGGCTCGCCGTCGCGGCAGACCAGATCGTGCCCCGAACGAGCGTAGTGACCCGAGCCGTGGCGGCATTGCCCTGCCTGATCAGCTGAGAGCGGGAACCGATGCACATCGCGTTCATGTCGGTGCCGGCTGCCAGAAAATTCCATCCCGGACTCGCCAATGATCGCTGAGCTGCGGCTCCGCGGTCATCGCGCCACCTACATGACTACAACCGAATACCTGGACGACGGCCCGGTCCCTGCGGGCACCACGGTGCGCCTATGAGTGCCGCAGGCGGAGATACTCGTTCATGCCCAAGCGGTTTCACGCGCCGGGATCGGCAGCACGCTCGGCGGTGCCACGGCCGCGGCGGACGTCTTTGCAAAAGCTAACCCCTTCACCGTTTCAGGAGATACCGGATGCTCAGTGACACAGCCGATCTCGTTGCGCTGCGCGTGCCCGGCCCGCTCGGGCTGCCCGATCTTGAGCGCGCGGCTCGTCCGATCGACGTCGTCGCGGACGACGAGACGCGGCGCCGGATCGAGGTCTGCCACCGGTTCGTGCTCGACTCCCACGCGGCCAGCCAGGCCATCTACGGCGTGACCACGGGGCTCGGCCCGCTGGTCAAGTTCCCTGGGCGCAGCGAGCTGGCCGATCAGGCCGAGAACACCCTGAACCACCTTACCGCCGGCCACGGCCCGGACCTGCCGGCCGCCGTCGTGCGCGCGACACTGCTGGTCCGGCTCTGGTCGCTGGCCAGAGGGCACTCCGGCGTTTCGTTATCGGTCATCGACGCCCTCGCGGCGATGCTGCGTACCGGCTTCGCCCCGGCCGTGCCGCGCCTGGGATCCGTTGGTGCTAGCGGCGACCTGATCCCACTCGCCCACGCCACCCAAGCGCTGCGCGGCAATGGTTACGCGTACTTGGGTGCCAGCCGGATGCCGGCGGGCGACGCGTTGCACCGGGCAGGGCTGCAACCGTTGCGCCTGGACGGGCGCGACGCCCTGGCACTGGTCAATGGCACATCGTTGACCGCTGCCGCCGCCGGCCTCGCGCTCGCCTCGATCCGCCGATCACACCTCACCGCGCAAGTGCTGTCCGCGCTGATGGCCGACGTACTGGGGTGCACGCCGGCTTATCTGTCCGAGAACCTGCTCACGGCGTTCGGCCACGAACACGCTGCGGCGGTGGGCCGAGAAATGCGTGGACTGCTCGCAGGCACCGAACCTACCGGTGCTCGCGGGCTCCAGGAGCCGTATAGCCTCCGATGCGTGCCTCAACTGCTCGGCGCCGCCGGGTCCGCGCTCGACTACGTCGCCTCGGTCATCGAGGCGGACCTCAACGGCATCAGCGACAATCCGGTGTTCTTCCCCGAGCAGAATGAGATCGCCCACGGCGGCAACTTCTTCGGCCAGCCCGTGGCGTTCGCCGCCGACCTGCTCACCAACACCACTGTCCAAATGGGCAACCTCGCCGAGCGGCAATTGGACCTCATGGTCGACCCGCACCGCAACAGCGGTCTGCCACCCGTCCTGGCAACGATCCCCGGTGAACAGCACGGCGTCCAGGGTGTCCAGCTCGCCGCCACGGCCACCGTCGCCGACATGCGACGCAACGCCACCCCGGCCGCGATGCAGAGCCTGCCCACCAATCTCCACAACCAGGATATTGTCCCGTTCGGCACCCAGGCCGCGCTCAACGCGCTCGATCAATCCCGTTCACTGCGCTGGCTGCACGGCGCGTTGGCGGTCGCGCTGCGCCAGGCCGTGCACGTCGGTGACCGCCGGCCGACTGCCCCGGCCTGCTCCGCCGTGATGGACAGGTTGATCGCCGAAGTACCCCCGATCGACCCCGACCGTCCACTCGACCTGGACGTGCAGCACGCCGCCGACGTCCTCGACGACTACGCCCGCGAACGGATCAACTGATCCGGCCGGTATGTCAGCGAGTCCCGCGAAGGGACATTCCCGCGTGGGCGACGCCGAGGGCGATGACGCGTTCGCAGAAAGTCTCACCGACCATCGGCACGCCGCCGTCGCGAGAGCATGAAGGCCCAGTCACCACGCGGTGACTGGGCCTTCGGTCTGTGGAAAACCTATGCGGTGTAGGCGACCGCGTCGAATTCATGGTTCGTGACGCCGTCCCGGAACGCCAGCAGTTCGGCTTCGGTGAACACCAACTCGACGGCTGCCCAGCCGCGACGGCGGAACACGTACATGCCGTCCACGCCGCGACAGGTGATCTCCAGGCACAGCCCCTCGGTGCAGCCCTCCCGAGCACCGGCTAAGAAGGCGTCGAACTCCTCGGCGGTGAACACCAGCCGGTGGTCATCCGGCGCGCCGAACACCGTCTTGTCGTCACGCAACTCGACCCAACCATCCCGGCGAGCCACCCGTACACACTGCTTGTCTGGCTCACTTCGGGTTGCCTTGCGGAAATCCCGCTCGGCAAATTGCGGTCGTGGGACCGTGCTCATGTGCAAACTCCCTAGCTGGTGGTGTTTTTCGCCTGTTCAGCGTAGTCGCGTGATATCGCCTTCATGAACTTCCGGCTCTCATCGAACCGCAGGGCCGCGTTCGTGATGCGCGCCCAGGCTGTCTCATGGGCCGCAAGCGCCTTCTTGTCGTCCAGGTAGCGAACCTCGCCTTGACCTTCGGTATACGCAAGTTCGAGTGGTCCTGCGGCACCTGGGGAAGGGACGCGAACCAGGGTGAAGCGGGTGCCGAGCGGAGACCGGCGGCCAGGCGCAGCCTGGAACGGCACCACCTGAATCATCACGTTCGGCCGGTTCGACAACTTGATCAGATGCTCAATCTGCTGCTGCATCACGTCTGCCGGGGCCCACATGCGGCGCAAGCACGACTCACTCATGACAACCTGGATCGTGGGCGGCTCGGGCTTGTCGAGAATGTCCTGGCGCGCGACTCGCGCCGCCACGCGGTCTTCGACGGTCACGCCATCGATCTCTGGTTGGTCCGCATGCATGGCGCGTGCGTAGGCTTCGGTCTGCAGCAGGCCGGGCACGACCTCGACCTCAGCCTGCCGGATCTGGTCCGCGTGCTTCTCCAGGTCGATCAGGAGTCGTAGATCCTCTGCGTACGCGCGATTGTGGCCGGTTGACCAGAAGCCACGCTTGTGGTTGTCCCGGCGCAGCTCGCGCACCGTTTCCCGGTGGCCATCGTCAGTGAATCCGAGGCGCGTCGCCAGCAGGTCCAGATCACCAACGGAGATCGTCCCCATGCCGCTGATCAACCCAGCGATACGACTCTGACTCGACTCGATGATCTTCGCCGCGTCGGCTTGCGAGATGCCGGCAGTCTCGATCATGTGGGCGATCTCGCGGCCCAGCAGAAGCTTCCTGGCGGTACGCATCTTGACCATTGGCATTGGGCGCTCTCCCTGCGTCGTGCCGGCGTTGGTACCGAGCGAGCACCCCTCCTTTCCACCACGAAGGGTATCGCTCGGTGCTACCCGATCAGACGGGTAAGAAAATGGTGATTATCACGATATCTTCATCTCATGGCCATACGCGAGATGAGATTGAGGACATGAGATGCAGAAGGTTCTTGCCGAGGCCGCGGATGCGCCCGCCCTGAACTACCCCAGTGCATCCACACCCGATCAGGCGAAATGCTGCTTTTAGCAGCGGCTTTCAACACCTCTGAGACCCGCCCGGGCCGTTCCGTGTCCTCCCGACAGGAAAGGCCGGGCATATGAGGCGGGCGGCGCTGCGTCGAGACCGAGCGGTGCCCCCGACACCGCGCGCCCCTTCGGGCTCCGCGCGCCGCCCGCCACCCCTACAAATCCCGAACACTGGAGTCTTCATGTCCTAGCCCCAGACACAGCAGCGCTACTTCTGGTTGCCAGTGCCGGACGAGTCCAGCGCCTACGGCCTCGTGCGGCACGCTTTCGCCGGCACACGCCTGGACACCGGCACAGCCGACGAAGCGTTCCGCGGCAACACCTTCGCCCTGGCCAACCCATCCGAAATGGACTGGATTCACGCCAAGACATGCCAGGACTGCAACACGCTGCTCAAAGAAATGAAGGGCCGGCCACGGTGACCTCCCCCATGCGGTGGCCCGACGGCACCCCAGTCAACCCCGAACCCGACGACGCCCCGACCACCGACAACCACGTCTGGCGGTTCACCGAGTCGCCCGCCTGGGCCCGGATCGACCACGAGCTCAAAGAACGAATCATCCAGCGCCTTCACACACTCTGAAGACCCGGCCCGATGCCGCGACCTCCCCCACTCGCGGCGGCATCGAGCCGCGCGGCCGGGCGGAGTGGACGTCCCCCGACACACCGCCCGGCCGCATCCCCAACGACAAGGACTACACGTCCTACGGGCTGGACAAATACTCCAGGACGCGGTGCGTGGTTACCGCCCCTCATCCGGCCACACCGCATCCTCCGGAAACGGCTCACCGAAAAACAGCCCGTCAGTGCCTTCACCCCCAAACCACCCGACGGAATCCCCCCCGTACTCATCAAGGAACGCAGCGAAATCATCGTCCCCGGCAACCGGCCCGGCACTGTCTGCACCCGCAGCATCGTCCCCGGCATCCTGTCCCAGGAACGCGAGCAACTCGGTCGCGACAAACTCCTCATAAGCACTCTCGCTCAGCATCACCCCAGCATCCGCGGCACCCTGCGGCACCCGCGCCCCATCTACATCCGCCACCGCCCGAGCAAGCCACGCATCCAGATCGACGTCAGCCCACCACGCGTCCCGGTCGTGTTCAGTCCCAGTCCACCCCGATACCCCCTCCGGCCCCACACCCCGCCCGACCACCAGGGCCCCACCCACCCCGGTCTCCGTCACCTCCCCGACCTTCTTCTTCCGCCCCCACCCCGCCACCGTCGACCGGAGCTCCGCCAACTCCACCCCCTGCCCCTCAGTCAGCTGCCCCCGCCCCTCCAACCCCTCCAACACCGCAACACGGGCGGCAGCCTTTCTCGCCCGGTACCAATCCGCCATCCTTTCCTTCTTTTTCTGCTTCAGCTTCGCCACCTTCGGCCGAAGCTCCGCCAGCTCCGCCCCCTGCCCCTCAGTCAGCGACCCCTGCTCCTTCAACCCCTCCAACACTCCAACCCGATCGGCAGCAGCCTTTCCCGCCTGGTACCAATCCGTCCACCTTTCCTTCTTTTTCTGCCACTGCTGCGCCTTCGGCTGGAGCTCCGCCAGCTCCGCCGCCTGCTCGTCAGTCAGCGGCCTCGCCAACGCCTCCAACTCCGCAACACGGGCGGCAGCAGCCTTTCCCGCCTGGTACCGATCCGCTTGATTTTCCTTCTGTTTCTGCCACTGCTGCGCTTTCGGCCGAAGCTCCGCCAGCTCCGCCGCCTGCTCGTCAGTCAGCCGCCCCCGCTCCTTCAACGTCTCCAACTCCGCAACACGATCGGCAGCAGCCTTTCCCGCCTGGTACCAATCCGTCCACCTTTCCTTCTGTTTCTGCCACCGCTGCGCCTTCGGCCGAAGCTCCGCCAGCTCCGCCCCCTGCCCCTCAGTCAGCCGCCCCCGCTCCTTCAACCCCTCCAACACCGCAACACGGGCGGCAGCAGCCTTTCCCACCTGGTACCGATTCGCGTTATATTCCTTCTTTTTCTGCTTCAGCTGCGCCACCTTCGGCTGGAGCTCCGCCAGCTCCGCCTTTTGCTCGTCAGTCAGCGGCCCCTGCTTCTTCAACGTCTCCAACTCCGCAACACGATCGGCAGCAGCCTTTCCCACCCTGCGATACTTCGCGTTCTTTTCCTTCTGTTTCTGCCACTGCTGCGCCTTCCGCTGGAGCTCCGCCAGCTCCGCCGCCTGCTCGTCAGTCAGCCGCCCCTGCCCTTTCAACCCCTCCAACACCGCAACCCGATCGGCAGCAGCCTTTCTTACCCGGTACCAATCCACGTCCCTTTCCTTCTTTTTCTGCCACTGCTGCGCCTTCGGCTGGAGCTCCGCCAGCTCCGCCTCCTGCTCGTCAGTCAGCTGCCCCTGCTCCTTCAACCTCTCCAACACCGCAACCCGATCGGCAGCAGCCTTTCCCACCCGGTACCAATCCACGTCCCATTCCTTCTTTTTCTGCTTCAGCTGCGCCACCTTCGGCTGGAGCTCCGCCAGCTCCGCCTCCTGCTCGTCAGTCAGCTGCCCCTGCTCCTTCAACCCCTCCAACACCGCAACCCGATCGGCAGCAGCCTTTCCCACCCTGCGATACTTCGCGTTATCTGCCTTCTTTTTCTGCTTCAGCTGCGCCACCTTCGGCTGGAGCTTCGCCAGCTCCGCCGCCTGCCCCTCAGTCAGCGGCCTCGCCAACCCCTCCAACTCCGCAACACGGGCGGCAGCAGCCTTTCTCGCCTGGTACTGCTTCGCGTTATTCGCCTTCTGTTTCCGTTTCCGTTCCGCACTCGGGTCCTGCTGTGCTGCCTGATCCGTCGGCGTGAGCACCTCACTCCCACCATCACCCGGACTCCCGGAAACAGCCCCAGCAGCAGCGGATGCGTCCACCTTCCGCCGCTTGGAGACCCTGGAACTCTCGCCGGCCTCCCCCGCGTCCTCCCCGCACTCGCGCCGGCTCCCCCCGCCACCGGCCCGGACGCACCACCTCGACGCTTCGGACCCGTCACCACGGCGGGCAGCCCGGATCCCCCGTCCTGGCGCCGCAGCCCGGAACCACTGGGCGGCAACACCACCTCCCCATCCACTTCCGCCCCCGGCACCGGCACCGGCACCGGCACCGGCACCGGAATCACCCACATCCCGGTCGCAGCCAGGACATCCGCGGGCTCGGCTTCCTCCCCCTTCTGCGGATCCAGCAGAACGACCCGCCCTTGCTCATCGCGGTCTTCTGCATGCACCGCAGCGATCACATGCGCGCTACCGTCCGCTCGCTGGTAAATCACCGGCACAGCCACACCCACCGGCCCACTCCGCACATACTGCTCAGCCCCGGCCACACCAGCCACCCGCAGGGCCTTCGCCCCGAACGCCACCTCCAACCGAGCCGGATCCCGATCACCAGCCGGCCCCGCCACGAACTGCCAACCGAACTTCAGAGAATTATGAAACGCCACCACCGCCTCCAGGCAGTTCACCCGGAAACGCTCATCACCGCAACGATAATTGGCCTGATTCACCCCCGTCACGAACCGATACCCAGACCCCATCGACTCACCCCCCGCTACCGGATCTGAAACCCCCCACACCCCAGACCCCACCGCATCCGGCCACTCCGCATCCTCCGGAAACGGCTCACCGAAAAACAGCCCGTCAGTGACTTCACCCCCAAACCACCCGACGGAATCCCCCCCGTACTCATCAAGGAACGCAGCGAAATCATCGTCCCCGGCAACCGACCCAGCACTGTCGGCACCCGCAGCCTCGTCCCCGGCATCCTGTCCCAGGAACCCGAGCAACTCGGTCGCGACAAACTCCTCATAAACGTCCCCGCCCAGCATCACCCCAGCATCCGCCACACCTGGGGGCACCTGCACCCCATCTACATCCGCCACCGCCCCAGCAAGCCACGCATCCAGATCGACCTCAGCCGACCACGCGTCCCGGCCGTCCCGTTCAGCCCCAGTCCACCCCGACACCCCCTCCGGCCCCACACCCCGCCCGACCATCGGAACCCCACCCACCCCGGTCTCCGTCACCTCCCGGTCCTTCTTCTTCCGCCCCCGCCCCGCCACCTTCGACCGGAGCTCCGCCAGCTCCACCTCCTGCCCCTCAGTCAGCTGCCCCTGCTCCTTCAACTCCTCCAACACCGCAACACCGGCGGCAGCCTTTCTCGCCTGGTACCAGTCCACGAACCTTTCCTTCTTTTTCTGCCACTGCTGCGCCTTCGGCCGAAGCTCCGCCAGCTCCGCCGCCTGCTCGTCAGTCAGCTGCCCCTGCTCTTTCAACGCCTCCAACTCCTCAACACGGGCGGCAGCAGCCTTTACCGCCCGGTACCAATCCACGAACCTTTCCTTCTTTTTCTGCCACTGCTGCGCCTTCGGCCGAAGCTCCGCCAGCTCCGCCTCCTGCTCGTCAGTCAGCGGCCCCTGCTCTTTCAACGCCTCCAACACCACAACACGGGCGGCAGCAGCCTTTCCCGCCCGGTGAGACTTCGCGGCAGATTCCTTCTGTTTCTGCCACTTCTGCGCCTTCGGCTGGAGCTCCGCCAGCTCCGCCTCCTGCTCGTCAGTCAGCGGACCCTGCTCCTTCAACGCCTCCAACACCACAACACGGGCGGCAGCAGCCTTTCCCGCCCGGTGAGACTTCGCGGCAGATTCCTTCTGTTTCTGCTTCAGCTGCGCCACCTTCGGCTGGAGCTCCGCCAGCTCCGCCTCCTGCTCGTCAGTCAGCGGCCCCTGCTCCTTCAACGCCTCCAACACCCCAACACGGGCAGCAACAGCCTTTACCGCCCGGTACCGATCCGCGTTATCTTCCTTCTGTTTCTGCCACGTCTGCGCCTTCGGCTGGAGCGCCGCCAGCTCCTTCTCCTGCTCGTCAGTCAGCGGCCCCTGCTCCTTCAACGCCTCCAACACCCCAACACGGGCAGCAACAGCCTTTACCGCCCGGTACCGATCCGCGTTATCTTCCTTCTGTTTCTGCCACGTCTGCGCCTTCGGCTGGAGCGCCGCCAGCTCCTTCTCCTGCTCGTCAGTCAGCGGCCCCTGCTCCTTCAACGCCTCCAACACCCCAACACGGGCGGCAGCAGCCTTTCCCGCCCTGCGATACTTCGCGTCAGATTCCTTCTGTTTCTGCTTCAGCTGCGCCACCTTCGGCTGGAGCTCCGCCAGCTCCTTCTCCTCATCCGACGTCAGCTGCCTCTGCGTCTTCAACCCCTCCAACTCCACAACACGGACGGCAGCAGCCTTTCCCGCCCTGCGATACTTCGCGGCAGATTCCTTCTGTTTCTGCCACTTCTGCGCCTTCGGCTGGAGCTTCTCCAGCTCCTTCTCCTCATCCGACGTCAGCGACCTCTGCGTCTTCAACCCCTCCAACTCCACAACCCGGGCGGCAGCGGTCTTTCTCGCCTTGTATTGCTTCGCGTTCTGTTCCTTCTGTTTCCGTTTCCGTTCCGCACTCGGGTCCTGCTGTGCTGCCTGATCCGTCGGCGTGAGCACCTCACTCCCACCATCACCCGGACTCCCGGAAACAGCCCCAGCAGCAGCGGATGCGTCCACCTTCCGCCGCTTGGAGACCCTGGAACTCTCGCCGGCCTCCCCCCGCGTCCTCCCCGCACTCGCGCCGGCTCCCCCCGCCACCGGCCCGGACGCACCACCTCGACGCTTCGGACCCGTCACCACGGCGGGCAGCCCGGATCCCCCGTCCTGGCGCCGCAGCCCGGAACCACTGGGCGGCAACACCACCTCCCCATCCACTTCCGCCCCCGGCACCGGCACCGGCACCGGCACCGGCACCGGAATCACCCACATCCCGGTCGCAGCCAGGACATCCGCGGGCTCGGCTTCCTCCCCCTTCTGCGGATCCAGCAGAACGACCCGCCCTTGCTCATCGCGGTCTTCTGCATGCACCGCAGCGATCACATGCGCGCTACCGTCCGCTCGCTGGTAAATCACCGGCACAGCCACACCCACCGGCCCACCCCGCACATACTGCTCAGCCCCGGCCACACCAGCCACCCGCCGGGCCTTCGCCCCGAACGCCTCCTCCAACCGAGCCGGATCCCGATCACCAGCCGGCCCCGCCACGAACTGCCGACCGAACTTCAGAGAATTATGAAACGCCACCACCGCCTCCAGGCAGTTCACCCGGAAACGCTCATCACCGCAACGATAATTGGCCTGATTCACCCCCGTCACGAACCGATACCCAGACCCCATCGACTCACCCCCCGCTACCGGATCTGAAACCCCCCACACTCCAGACCCCACCGCATCCGGCCACTCCGCATCCTCCGGAAACGGCTCACCGAAAAACAGCCCGTCAGTGCCTTCACCCCCAAACCACCCGACGGACCCCTCCCAGTCGTGGTAGTCGGGGAGGAAACCGGCGAAATCATCCCCTCGGGCAACCGGCCCGGCACCGTCGGCACCCGCAGCCTCGTCCCCGGCATCCTGTCCCAGAAACGCGAGCAACTCGGTCGCGACAAACTCCTCATAAGCACCCTCGCCCAGCATCACCCCAGCATCCGCCGCACCTGGGGGCACCTGCACCCCATCTACATCCGCCACCGCCCGAGCAAGCCACGCATCCAGATCGACCTCAGCCGACCACGCGTCCCGGCCGTCCTGATCAGCCCCAGTCCACCCCGATACCCCCTCCGGCCCCACACCCCGCCCGACCACCGGGGCCCCACCCACCCCGGTCTCCGTCACCTCCCGGACCTTCTTCTTCCGCCCCCGCCCCGCCACCTTCGACCGCAGCTCCGCCAGCTCCACCCCCTGCTCCTCAGTCAGCGGCCCCTGCTCCTTCAACACCTCCAACACCACAACACCGGCGGCAGCAGCCTTTCCCGCCCTGCGATACGTCGCGGTAGATTCCTTCTTTTTCTGCTTCAGCTGCGCCACCTTCGGCTGGAGCTCCGCCAGCTCCGCCTCCTGCTCCTCAGTCAGCAGCCCCTGCTCCTTCAACACCTCCAACACCACAACACCGGCGGCAGCAGCCTTTCCCGCCCTGCGATACGTCGCGGTAGATTCCTTCTTTTTCTGCTTCAGCTGCGCCACCTTCGGCTGGAGCTCCGCCAGCTCCGCCTCCTGCTCCTCAGTCAGCAGCCCCTGCTCCTTCAACGCCTCCAACTCCACAACCCGGGCGGCATCGTCCTTTACCGCCCTGCGATACGCCTTATCTTCCTTCTTTTTCTGCCACTGCTGCGCCTTCGGCTGGAGCTCCGCCAGCTCCTTCTCCTCATCCGACGTCAGCGGCCTCTTCGTCTTCAATCCCTCCAACTCCACAACACGGGCGGCAGCAGCCGTTTTCACACGGTACCAATCCGCGGAAGATTCCTTCTGTTTCTGCCACGTCTGCGCCTTCGACTGGAGCTTCTCCAGCTCCTTCTCCTCATCCGACGACAGCGACCTCTTCGTCTTCAACCCCTCCAACTCCACAACACGGACGGCAGCAGCCTTTCTCGCCTGGTACTGCTTCGCGTTGTATTCCTTCCGTTTCCGTTTCCGTTCCGCACTCGGGTCCTGCTGTGCTGCCTGATCCGTCGGCGTGAGCACCGCACTCCCACCATCACCCGGACTCCCGGAAACAGCCCCAGCAGCAGCGGATGCGTCCACCTTCCGCCGCTTAACCCCCCGCGAACTCTCGCCAGCCTCCCCCCGCGAACTCCCCGCACTCGCGCCGGCTCCCCCCGCCACCGGCCCAACGCGAGACTGACGCTTCGGACCCGTCACCACTGACGGCAACCCGGATCCCCCGTCCCGGCGCCGCAGCCCGGAACCACTGGGCGGCAACACCACCTCCCCATCCACTTCCACCCCCGGCACCGGAATCACCCACATCCCGGTGTCCGGCAGATCCACCACGTCTCGCCCATCCCCGCCTACGGAGGCGATATCATCCGCCCGCCTACCACCGGGCCAGGACAGGCGCCGTCGTGTGCCGTCTCGCCTCGGACGTTCCTCCTGGATCGTCTCCGGCACCGGTCTCACCGCCTCGCGCCGCAATTCCACGCGGGACCACCCAACACCTTTCGGGCCGGCAACGGGTTCGGCAGAATCTCGCACCAGCGGGCCCACCAACTTCCGGGGGTTATGCCTGCCCCGCACGATCCACCCCGCCGCCAGCTCGTCATCACCAGACCAGCCCCCCTGCCTCGCCCCGTCGATCTCGCGGTGCAGATCCGCCACCGACGACGGCCGCACCGGTATCCCACCGGTATCCCGCATAGTGTCCGTCCCAGACCTGGTCGTTGCCCCGGGCCGTGCGCCCCCGACCACCGACGCCGCCTGGCCAGATGTCTGGGCAGATGTCTGGGCAGCCGGTGTCTCTTCCGCGGCCACCGTCTTCTGACCGGAGACCGGAACCGCTGTCGAGACCTCCGCCAGGCCGGCCATGCTCTGGCGTCCCCCGGCCGGCACCGGGCCAGCGGGCCCGCCCACCGGCCTGGGCCGAGAACCATCCGGGGCGAACACCGTCCACCGCGGCCCGCGCCCACCCTGCCCCGGCGTGAACGCGACAACCTTCCGCCCCACCTCCCGCGCCAGAGCCGCACCCTGACCCGATGACACCACCACACCCGCATTCGAATTGCCCTGTGCGACCAGCAGCACAGGCCCGCCCGTGGAATCCGCAACAACACCCCGCACGAACTCCGCCAACCCGCCACCAGACACCACATCCGCCGGCACCAGCACCCGCACCGCGTCCACCGGCAAGCCCGCAAGCGGCGCCACCACCCGGTGCTGCTGCAGAGACGGCACCGCCTGCCACCCATCCACGGACAACACCGCCGAATCCGGCAGACCCGCTCCAGCATCCTCACGATGCCAAACCCCACGCCCCGCAACCGAATCCACACCAGAAGACCCATCCCGGCCGGTCAAGCCACCCGACGAGGACTCACGCCCCGGCAACACAGCACCACCGTCCGGATCCGCCACCGCCCCAGACCCTGGTGTGACAGTCTCCGGCAGCACGGCATCCGAGGACACACCAGAACCATGCGGGATACCCGCCGATGACCGCTCCCCCACCGAATCCGGCGTCTGCGGCGCAGGCACATCCAGCGACCGGCCCCCCAACACACCAGGACCATCCACACCCGAACTCTCCACACCAGAAACGTCCACACTAGATACTCCGGCCATGCCGGGAACGTCCACACCAGACTTCCCGGCCACGTTATGAACCCCGGGCACGGTCTGATCGCCACCGGCAACCGGACTGTACGGCGGAGGCGGCGTCACCGACCGGTCCGAACCAAAACCCATTACCGCATAAGAATATTCAGGTGGCGGAGTCACCGGCCGGTGCTGCCCGGAACCCCACACCACCGGAACACCACCGGTCGCGTCCCCACCCCTCACACTCCCACCAGCACCGCCCCTACCACCGTCACCGACACCCTCCTTAACGTCCGTGCCGTCCCTGACGTCCTTAACGTCCTTAACGTCCTTAACGTCGCCATTCACAACAGCGGACATCACCAGGTCTTTGCCGGAGGGCACCGCAGCCGAATCCACCGGCCCGACCGGGAAAACAGAGTCCACATCGGACACCTTCGAGGCATCGGAGGAATCGGACGTGTTGTCCTTGTCCGGGGAGCCAGGGGTGTTCCCTGTCTGCGACCCGGACCCTATCCCCAGCAGCGGGGTCTTCTCCTCATCAAACCCACCACCATCGGTGGTGGTGCCCTCACGCCGGCTGGTGCCCTCGAGGTACGGGCTCGGGCCTTCCGGATGCAGCTTGCCCCGCAACGCCAAACCCGCCAGATTGCCCACACCGCTGAACACCGACTCGAGCCCGCCCGCCGTCACCGAGTACGGGTTCCAGGTCACCTCCCCGCCCATCGCCGCCTGATACGCCACCTCCCCGAACAACTCACCCAACGCATTCTCAAACGCATCCCCCAGCTCCTCCGCGAACCGCGCCGCCCACATCGCCAGCACCGACATCCCCGCATAATCATCCAGACTCTTGCTCACCGCATCCGCGAAGCGCGCCATCGCCGACACCGGATACAACTCCGCATGCTCGGCCACCGCCCGCCTCACCGCCGCCTCCAGAATCGCCTGATCCACCTCATCGCCCAGAGCCCGCACCAATACCTTCGTCAGCGCGTTGCCCACCAGACCACCCAGCGCCGACATCGGCAGCGACACCAACGCCGAAAACGCCCCCATCCCCGCCGCCTGCTCGCTCAGCTTCCCATCCCACTTGTCATTGGACTTCTCACCCAGCATCTGCAGCTGGGCCTGGACATCCGGCAGCACGTTGAACCCCACACCACCCGCCGCCGCCATCGCCAACCGCATGAACAACTGACCCCACCACCGCGACAACAACATCCGCATCACCGCAAACCGCGCCGCCAACCACGCCATCGACGCACCCCCCGTCGCGCCCGCCATCGCCACCGCCCACGCCATCTCCACCAACAGCAACTCCAAACCATAAATCGTCACCAACTTCAAATACCGCACCTGCCGCGCCAGATCCCGCACGAACACCGCCAACTCCCGCAACACCCCCCCACCCGCAGACAACAACCCATCAAAACCCTCCAACCCCCCCGCGAACCGATCCGCCGCCTTCCCCGAAAACTCCGTCCGCACCTTCCCCACCAACTCCCGCAAAAACCCCTCAATCGCCTCCACCTCCACCGCACCCGACTCCAACGCATCCGCCACCGCGAACAACGCACCCTCATCCGCATCCGTCATATCCTCACCCGTCAACACCTGAAAAAGCCGCCTCACCCCCTCCGGCACCGTGATCGACGAAAACATCACCACCACCCACCGGAAACGCCGCCACAACCCACGACAGCAACAGGCAACGAAACCCGCCCCACCGCCCCACCGGATGCCAAGCCCGTTAACGCACAAAAACCCGATAGCCGGGCAGCCTCAGCCACCCGGCACGCGAACCACATCACGCCTCTCACAACGAAACCACGTCTCTTCCAAGCAGCACGGTTCACCGCGCCACTCGAATCCACGACGACGTCACTCGCAACGGGATATGCGCGTGAGCGAAAGGCGAGCCGCAACACGTTTTGTCTGTGCTCAGGACCTCGTGAACACTGGCTGGCCTGCTGCTGTGATCATCAGGGGTGGGCGGAACAGGGTTTTCGATGGATCCAGACCTGGTCGCGGCGGTTGCCGCGGTGGCTGGTGGAGACAAGATCAACGTATCGGGGTTCTGTGCTGAGCACAAGATCTCGCGCACGGTGTTCTACAAGTACGTCAACCGGTTCCGGCAGGAGGGCGCGGCGGGGTTCATCCGCCGCTCCTCTGCCCCGCATCGGCGGCCGACGGCGAGCTCGGCGCGGGTGCGTGAGGCGGTCGTGCGGGCCCGCAAACAGCTGGCTGAGGAGGGGCGGGACAACGGGGCCATCTCGATCGGGTGGCGGCTGGAGGAGCTCGGGGAGGTGTGGGTGCCTTCTCGTGCCACGATCCACCGGATTCTGGTCGATGAGGGGCATGTGACCCCGCAGCCCCGCAAACGCCCCCGCACCAGGCGTCGGTTCGAGTACACCGAAGCCAACGGGCTATGGCAGGTCGACGGGATGGAGTTCTACCTCGCCGGTGGCGAGAAGGTGTGCATCCTGCAGATCCTGGACGATCATTCCCGGCTGGACGTGGGAACCTACGCCGCCTCCAGCCAAAACGGGGACGAGGCGTGGGCAGCGTTGCAGCAGGCCTTCGCCGGCTACGGGGTACCAGTGAAGGTCCTCACCGACAATGGTCTGGCGTTCTCCGGTAAGCACCGCGGGAGCATGGTCGACCTCGAACGCCGCTTGGCCGACTGGACGTGCAGCACGCCGCCGACGTCCTCGACGACGACTACGCCCGTGAACGGATCAACTGATCCGGCCGGTACGTCAGCGAGTCCCGCGGAGGGGCATACCCGCGTCGGCGACGCCGAGGGCGATGACGCGTTCGCAGAAAGTCTCATCGACCATCAGCACGCCGCCGTCGCGAGAGCATGAAGGCCCAGTCACCACGTGGTGACTGGGCCTTCGGTCTGTGGAAAACCTATGCGGTGTAGGCGACCGCGTCGAATTCGTGGTTGGTGACGCCGTCCTGGAACGCCAGCAGTTCGGCTTCGGTGAACACCAACTCGACAGCTTCCCAACCGCGACGGCGGAACACGTACATGCCGTCCACGCCGCGACGGGTGATCTCCAAGCACAGCCCCCCGGTCCGGCCCTCGCGAGCACCGGCTAAGAAGGCGTCGAACTCCTCGGCAGTGAACACCAGCCGGTGGTCATCCGGCGCACCGAACACCGCCTTGTCATCACGCAACTCGACCCAACCATCCCGGCGAGCGACACGTACACACGACAGATCGGGCTGGCTGCGGGTGGCCTTGCGGAACTCACCTTCAGCAAATAGCGGCGGGGTGGTGTTCATGCGGACTCCTTCATATTTGGATCTATTCCTTGAACTCTCGTGCGACCTGTGCAAGGAACTTGCGGGTCTCGGCAAAGTTCAGAGCGGCAGTACTCAGTCGGGCCCAAGCAGTGTCGTGCGCAGCGAGCGCCTTCTTGTCATCGATGTATCGGATCTCGGCCACGCCTTCGACGTACGCCAGTTCCAGGGGTCCGGCCTGGCCCGGCGAAGGAACATGAAGCAGCACAAAGTTATTGCCGATCGGTGACTTGCGCCCAGGAGCGGACTCGTAGGGCATCACCTGGATCATGACGTTCTCTCGATTCGAGAGCTTGATCATGTGGTCAAGCTGCTGGCGTATGACCTCACGCCTGCCGCCCCACATCCGACGCAAGCAGGACTCGGAAAGCACGAACCTCAAGGACGGCGCCTCGGACTTGTCGAGGATGTCTTTTCGAGCAAGACGGGCGTTCACACGCTCGTCAAGCGTCAAGCCGTCGATCTCGGGCAGATCCGCATACATGGCCCGTACGTACGCTTCGCACTGCAGCAGGCCAGGGATGACTTCGACCTGGGACCAGCGAATCTGATCCGCGTGTTTCTCGAGATCAACCAGCAGGCGCACCTCCTCGTCGTAGGCGCGGTTGTGCCCTGCGCTCCAGAAGCCCCGCTTGTGGTTGTCGCGCCGCATTTCGCGCAACGCTTCCTGGTAGCCCTCGTCAGTGAAGCCGAGCTTCGACGCCAACAGCATCAAGTCACCAGGCGCGATGGCGCCGGTGCCGCCGATAAGCGCATTGATCCGGCTCTGGCTCGTCTCGATCAACTTGGCAGCTTCAGTCTGCGAGATGCGCGCAGTATCGATCATGTGCGCGATCTCGCGTCCGAGCAGCAACTTCTTTACCGTACGGATGATTGCCATCGTGGCTGTCTCTCAGTAGGCGTCGGGCCTGCGTGAGCTACCTCCCTTCGCCAAGAAGGGTATCGCCCAAGCAGACCCGATCGGGCGGCTAGTCAAAGGTAGATTATCTGCTTATGGTTACCTCATGTTGATCTCCGGTACAAGGTTACCCGTGTCTGACGCCAGAGACTATCGCCGGTTGGATGACCGCTCGTTGCCAGCCCCGATCACCCTGGTTTCCTCGCGCCCTGCGATGCAGAAGTTCGCTTTTACCAACGACTTCCAGCCTCTCTGAGACCTGCCCGGGCCGTTCTGTGTCCTCCCGACGCGACGGGTCGGGCATATGAGGCGGGCGGCGCTGCGTCGAGACCGAGCGGTGTTCCCCGACACCGCGCGCCCCTCGGGCTCCGCGCGCCGCCCGCCACCCCTACAAATCCCGAACACTGGAGTCTTCATGTCCCAGCCCCAGGCGCAGCAGCGCTACTTCTGGTTGCCAGTGCCGGACGAGTCCAGCGCCTACGGCCTCGTGCGGCACGCTTTCGCGGGTACCCGCCTGGACACCGGCACAGCCGACGAAGCGTTCCGCGGCAACACCTTCGCCCTGGCCAACCCATCCGAAATGGACTGGATTCACGCCAAGACATGCCAGGACTGCAACACGCTGCTCAAAGAAATGAAGGGCTGGCCACGGTGACCTCTCCCATGCGCTGGCCCGACGGCACCCCAGTCGACCCCGAACCCGACGACGCCCCGACCACCGACAACCACGTCTGGCGGTTCACCGAGTCGCCTGTCTGGGCCCGGATCGACCACGAGCTCAAAGAACGAATCATCCAGCGCCTTCACGCGCTCTAAAGACCCGGCCCGATGCCGCGACCTCCCCCACTCGCGGCGGCATCGAGCCGCGCGGCCGGGCGGAGTGGACGTCCCCCCGACACACCGCCCGGCCGCATCCCCAACGACAAGGACTACACGTCCTGCGGGCTGGACAAATACTCCAGGACACGGTGCGTGGTTACCGCCCCTCATCCGGCCACTCCGCATCCTCCGGAAACGGCTCACCGAAAAACAGCCCGTCAGTGCCTTCACCCCCAAACCACCCGACGGAATCCCCCCCGTACTCATCAAGGAACGCAGCGAAATCATCGTCCCCGGCAACCGACCCAGCACTGTCGGCACCCGCAGACTCGTCCCCGGCATCCTGTCCCAGGAACCCGAGCAACTCGGTCGCGACAAACTCCTCATAAACGTCCCCGCCCAGCATCACCCCAGCATCCGCCACACCCTGCGGCACCCGCGCCCCATCTACATCCGCCACCGCCCCAGCAAGCCACGCATCCAGATCGACCTCAGCCGACCACGCGTCCCGGCCGTCCTGATCAGCCCCAGTCCACCCCGACACCCCCTCCGGCCCCACACCCCGCCCGACCACCGGGGCCCCACCCACCCCGGTCTCCGTCACCTCCCGGTCCTTCTTCTTCCGCCCCCGCCCCGCCACCTTCGACCGGAGCGCCGCCAGCTCCTTCTCCTGCTCGTCAGTCAGCGGCCCCTCCTTCTTCGACGCCTCCAACACCGCAACACGGGCGGCAGCAGCCTTTCCCACCCGGCGCCAATCCACGAACCTTTCCTTCTGTTTCTGCCACTGCTGCGCCTTCGGCCGAAGCTCCGCCAGCTCCTTCTCCTCCTCGTCAGTCAGCGGCCCCTGCTTCTTCGACGCCTCCAACACCGCAACACGGTCGGCAGCAGCCTGTCCCGCCCTGCGATACTTCGTGGCAGATTCCTTCTGTTTCTGCTTCAGCTGCGCCACCTTCGGCTGGAGCTTCTTCAGCTCCTTCTCCTCATCCGACGTCAGCGGCCCCTGCTTCTTCGACGCCTCCAACACCGCAACACGGGCGGCAGCAGCCTTTCCCACCCGGTACCAATCCGCGGCCCTTTCCTTCTGTTTCTGCCACTGCTGCGCCTTCGGCCGAAGCTCCGCCAGCTCCTTCTCCTCCTCGTCAGTCAGCGGCCCCTGCTTCTTCGACGCCTCCAACACCGCAACACGGGCGGCAGCAGCCTTTCCCACCCGGTACCGATCCGCGACCCTTTCCTTCACTTTCTGCCACTGCTGCGCCTTCGGCCGAAGCTCCGCCAGCTCCTTCTCCTGCTCGTCAGTCAGCGGCCCCTGCTCCTTCGACGCCTCCAACACCGCAACACGGTCGGCAGCAGCCTGTCCCGCCCTGCGATACTTCGTGGCAGATTCCTTCTGTTTCTGCTTCAGCTGCGCCACCTTCGGCCGGAGCTTCTTCAGCTCCTTCTCCTCATCCGACGTCAGCGGCCCCTGCTTCTTCAACTCCTCCAACACCGCAACCCGATCAGCAGCAGCCGTTTTCGCCCGGTACCGTTCCGCGTTATCTTTCTTCTGTTTCTGCAACTGCTGTGCCTTCGGCCGAAGCTCCGCCAGCTCCTTCTCCTCATCCGACGTCAGCGTCCTCTGCGTCTTCAACCCCTCCAACTCCGCAACACGGGCGACAGCAGCCGTTTTCGCCCGGTACTGCTTCGCGTTGTATTCCCTCTGTTTCCGTTTCCGCTCCGCACTCGGGTCCTGCTGTGCTGCCTGATCCGTCGGCGTGAGCACCTCACTCCCACCATCACCCGGACTCCCGGAAACAGCCCCAGCAGCAGCAGCAGCAGTGGATGCTTCCACCTTCCGCCGCTTAACCCCCCGCGAACTCTCGCCAGCCTCCCCCCGCGTCCTCTTCGTGCCCTTCGCGCCTGCCACCGGCCCGGACGCACCACCCCGACGCTTCGGACCCGTCACCACGGCGGGCAACCCGGATCCCCCGTCCCGGCGCCGCAGCCCGGAACCACTGGGCGGCAACACCACCTCCCCATCCCCATCCACTTCCGCCCCCGGCACCGGCACCGGCACCGGCACCGGAATCACCCACATCCCGGTCGCAGCCAGGACATCCGCGTCCTCGGCTTCCTCCCCCTTCTGCGGATCCAGCAGAACGACCCGCCCTTGCTCATCGCGGTCTTCTCCATGCACCGCAGCGATCACATGCGCGCTACCGTCCGCTCGCTGGTAAATCACCGGCACCGCCACACCCACCGGCCCACCCCGCACATACTGCTCAGCCCCGGCCACACCATCCACCCGCCGGGCCTTCGCCCCGAACGCCTCCTCCAACCGAGCCGGATCCCGATCACCAGCCGGCCCCGCCACGAACTGCCGACCGAACTTCAGAGAATTGTGAAACGCCACCACCGCCTCCAGGCAATTCACCCGGAAACGCTCATCACCGCAACGATAATTGGCCTGATTCACCCCCCGCAGGAACCGATACCCAGACCCCATCGACTCACCCCCCGCTACCGGATCTGAAACCCCCCACACCCCAGACCCCACCGCATCCGGCCACACTGGATCCTCCGGAAACGGCTCACCGAAAAACAGCCCGTCAGTGCCTTCACCCCCAAACCACCCAACGGACCCCTCCCCGTCGTGGTAGTCGGGGAGGAAACCGGCGAAATCATCCCCTCGGGCAACCGGGCCGGCACTGTCGGCACCCGCAGCATCGTCCCCGGCATCCTGTCCCAGGAACGCGAGCAACTCGGTCGCGACAAACTCCTCATAAGCACCCTCGCCCAGCATCACCCCAGCATCCGCGGCACCCTGCGGCACCCGCGCCCCATCTACATCCGCCACCGCCCGAGCAAGCCACGCATCCAGATCGACGTCAGCCCACCACGCGTCCCGGTCGTGTTCAGTCCCAGTCCACCCCGATACCCCCTCCGGCCCCACACCCCGCCCGACCACCAGGGCCCCACCCACCCCGGTCTCCGTCACCTCCCCGACCTTCTTCTTCCGCCCCCACCCCGCCACCGTCGACCGAAGCTCCGCCAACTCCACCCCCTGCCCCTCAGCCAGCCGCCCCCGCCCCTCCAACCCCTCCAACACCGCAACACGGGCGGCAGCCTTTCTCGCCCGGTACCAATCCGTCCACCTTTCCTTCTTTTTCTGCCACCGCTGCGCCTTCGGCCGAAGCTCCGCCCCCTGCCCCTCAGTCAGCCGCCCCCGCTCCTTCAACGTCTCCAACTCCGCAACACGATCGGCAGCAGCCTTTCCCGCCTGGTACCAATCCGTCCACCTTTCCTTCTGTTTCTGCCACCCCGCCACCGTCGACCGAAGCTCCGCCAACTCCACCCCCTGCCCCTCAGCCAGCCGCCCCCGCCCCTCCAACCCCTCCAACACCGCAACACGGGCGGCAGCAGCCTTTCCCACCTGGTACCGATTCGCGTTATATTCCTTCTTTTTCTGCTTCAGCTGCGCCACCTTCGGCTGGAGCTCCGCCAGCTCCGCCTTTTGCTCGTCAGTCAGCGGCCCCTGCTTCTTCAACGTCTCCAACTCCGCAACACGATCGGCAGCAGCCTTTCCCACCTGGTACCGATTCGCGTTATATTCCTTCTTTTTCTGCTTCAGCTGCGCCACCTTCGGCTGGAGCTCCGCCAGCTCCGCCTTTTGCTCGTCAGTCAGCGGCCCCTGCTTCTTCAACGTCTCCAACTCCGCAACACGATCGGCAGCAGCCTTTCCCACCCTGCGATACTTCGCGTTCTTTTCCTTCTGTTTCTGCCACTGCTGCGCCTTCCGCTGGAGCTCCGCCAGCTCCGCCGCCTGCTCGTCAGTCAGCCGCCCCTGCCCTTTCAACCCCTCCAACACCGCAACCCGATCGGCAGCAGCCTTTCTTACCCGGTACCAATCCACGTCCCTTTCCTTCTTTTTCTGCCACTGCTGCGCCTTCGGCTGGAGCTCCGCCAGCTCCGCCTCCTGCTCGTCAGTCAGCTGCCCCTGCTCCTTCAACCTCTCCAACACCGCAACCCGATCGGCAGCAGCCTTTCCCACCCGGTACCAATCCACGTCCCATTCCTTCTTTTTCTGCTTCAGCTGCGCCACCTTCGGCTGGAGCTCCGCCAGCTCCGCCTCCTGCTCGTCAGTCAGCTGCCCCTGCTCCTTCAACCCCTCCAACACCGCAACCCGATCGGCAGCAGCCTTTCCCACCCTGCGATACTTCGCGTTATCTGCCTTCTTTTTCTGCTTCAGCTGCGCCACCTTCGGCTGGAGCTTCGCCAGCTCCGCCGCCTGCCCCTCAGTCAGCGGCCTCGCCAACCCCTCCAACTCCGCAACACGGGCGGCAGCAGCCTTTCTCGCCTGGTACTGCTTCGCGTTATTCGCCTTCTGTTTCCGTTTCCGCTTCGCACTCGGGTCCTGCTGTGCTGCCTGATCCGTCGGCGTGAGCACCTCACTCCCACCATCACCCGGACTCCCGGAAACAGCCCCAGCAGCAGCGGATGCGTCCACCTTCCGCCGCTTAACCCCCCGCGAACTCTCGCCAACCTTCCGCCGCTTAACCCCCCGCGAACTCTCGCCAACCTTCCGCCGCTTAACCCCCCGCGAACTCTCGCCAACCTTCCGCCGCTTAACCCCCCGCGAACTCTCGCCAACCACCGCACCGGCTCCCTCCGCCACCGGCCCAGACACACCACCCCGACGCTTCGGACCCGTCACCACGGTCGGCAACCCGGATCCCCCGTCCCGGCCCCGCCACCGGGAACCACCGGGCGGCAACACCACCTCCCCATCCACTTCCACCCCCACCCCCGGCACCGGCACCGACACCGACACCGACACCGGGATCACCCACATGCCGGTCGCAGCCAGGACATCAGCGTCCTCGACTTCCTCCCCCTTCTGCGGATCCAGCAGAACGACCCGCCCTTGCTCATCGCGGTCTTCTCCATGCACCGCGGCGATCACATGCGCGCTACCGTCGCCACGCTGGTAAATCACCGGCACAGCCACACCCACCTGCATGCTCCGCACATACTGCTCAGCCCCGGCCACACCACCAACCCACCGGGCCTTCGCCCCGAACGCCACCTCCAACCGAGCCGGATCCCGATCACCAGCCGGCCCCGCCACGAACTGCCGACCGAACTTCAGAGAATTGTGAAACGCCACCACCGCCTCCAGGCAGTTCACCCGGAAACGCTCATCACCGGAACGATAATTGGCCTGATTCACCCCCCGCAGGAACCGATACCCAGACCCCATCGCATTCGGCGACACCGCATCCGCCGGAAACGGCTCACCGAAAGACCCCCCGTCA
Organism: Saccharopolyspora pogona; assembly: GCF_014697215.1. Lineage (GTDB taxonomy): Bacteria > Actinomycetota > Actinomycetes > Mycobacteriales > Pseudonocardiaceae > Saccharopolyspora > Saccharopolyspora hattusasensis. The sequence goes on along the minus strand of NZ_CP031142.1, from coordinate 153,808 downwards.
GACAGCCCGACCGAACCCACCCCATAGTCGTCGCTGTACCCACCAAGGAAACCGGCGAAATCATCTCCCCCGGTGACCGCCCTGGTGTTTTCCTGTGGCCTGATCGGAGCCGACACGCTGGGGACCTCTAAGGCTTCCCGGGAAGCCTGTGAGGTCGTGTTCGAGGAATCCGTTGCGGTGGAGGCGGTCTCCTCGGCCCGCCTGCCATCGGGCCAGGACAGGCGCCGTCGTGTGCCCTCTCGCTTCCGGCGTTGCTCCTGGATCGTTTCCGGTACCGGTTTCACCGGGTCGCGCCGCAGGTCCTCGCGGGTCCGCCGATGGCCGTTCGGGCTGACCGCGGATTCCGCCGGGTCGCGGGGGAGGGGGACCGGTTGGATCCAGATCTCCGCCCGTGTCGGTCCTTCGGCGTGCGGGAACTGCGGTGGTGCGGTCAGCCCGACGTCGTCGGCCCCTAAACGGGCGTCGGTGGGGAGGTCCTGGGGCTCTGGCGCGAGTTTCGTGGTTCGGTGACTCAGGGTGAGCCGGGGGCCGTCAGGCCAGGATGACGCGTTTGCGGAGGAGGTCGAGCTTGGCTCGGCCGTACATCTGCCTCTTGAGCGCCTTCAGTCTGTTCACGTTGCCCTCGACCTTCCCCGAACTGTAGGGCAGCGTGAGTCCTGCGGTGACGGCGTCTTGGTCGCGGCGGAGCCCGATGGCGAAGGAGTGCAAGTCGGGCTGATCATCATGTTCCACTGTGGACAGCCAAGATTCTAGTTTCTCGCCTTCACGGTTGGTCATCATCTTCGCGAAGTCGGTGACGTGGTCGGCGAGGCGATCCAGGTGCGGGCAACGGGATCGGATGTCAGCGAGCTGGTTGGTCTCGTCGGTATCGAGATCCTCTGGGCGGCGCAGCAGCCAACCGGTGATCTGACGGACTTTCGGCACGGCAGGCGGCGATGGCGGAGGCGTGAGCATGCCGCGGAAGGGCTGCAGGTAGCGGCGCACGGTCTTGTCGCTGCCGGTGTATCCCTGGGCGGTGATCTCCTTGGTCAGCTGCGCGGCGTCGGTGGTGCCTTCCGTCCAACGCTGGTGCAGGTAGGGCTTGAACGGGTCGAGCAAGCTCGCCCGGGCGATCGCCTTGCCGAGAAGTTCGTCAACCGTGCTGGCACGAGCGAAGCGCCGCACGGTCTTGCGGTCCAGTGACAGCTGCCTGCTGATGGCGGAGATCGTCTCGCCGCGGTCCAGCCGCCCGTGGATCGCGGCATAGTGTTCCCGGGTACGGATCACCAGTCGCGACTCGACCGGTTCGGGTATCGCGGCGTCCGGCTCGTCCTGGGCCGCCTGCGGCGCCGACACGCCGACAGTTTCGCCGTCGAGTTGGTCGAGCTTGACGCAGGCGCGGTGGCGCCCGACGGCCTTCTCGACGTAGTCGCCCAGGTTGCGCCACAGATGCCAACGGTCGGCCACCTGGACGGCGTCCGGGGCCCCGGCCTTCGCGCCTTCGGCGTAGGCGCCGGCGCGGTCACGGCAGATCACCCCGGCTCCAGGATGCTCGCGCAGCCACTGCTCCAGTGGTTCGGCCTCGCGACCGTCCAGCAGGTCGATCACCTTGCCGGTGTCGATGTCGACCAGGATCGTGCCGTACACGTGCCGCTTGCGCAGGGCGAAGTCGTCCACGCCGAGCACGGCCGGGGCGGTCGTGGTCTCCGGCTCCGGCAGTGCCCGCACCAAACGCAGCAGCGTCGTCCGATCCACTTTGATACCCAAGATCGCGGCCAGACGCGCCCCAGCTCGGCCCGCCAACGCCAAGCCCACCTGCCCCAACATCGCCAGCAGCGGAGTCGTCCGACGTCGATTCGGCTCGGACAGGCCGTCGACCTGTTCCACGAACGTCTTCGTCGCGCACTGAGAATCCAGGCACACGAACCGCCGGACCGTCAACGCGATGACCACTGGTTGCCTACCGAGCACGCCATCAGACAACCGGCGCACGTAACGGCTGTGCACCCGCCCAGACCGCACCCCACATGCCCGGCAGGTCGCCTCGGCCACACGCGACCGAGCGCAGATCGTCACGCCGTCGGATCCGTACTCCACTCGCTCCACACACAGCCCGCCCAGATGAGGCAGCAACGCTTCCAGATCAACAGAGCACGCCCAATATGATCAACAACCGCGATCACGACCCGTCACCAGGGTCACGAAACTCGCGCCAGAGCCGGTCCTGGTGCGCACGGTCAAACGTGTCGTGCGGGTCGTGTGCGGCGAGGGAGAAATCGTGCCCGGCTTGTGCTGTGTCATCGGCTTTTCTGCCGGGATCGCCGTGCACGACGTAGCGGGCGCGGGGCTCACCGGTCTCCGACCCCGGATCGTCAGCGGACTGCGACAGCATGTCCCTACCCGGCTGCGGCCCGGCCCCGGCGTGGATGCCGGGCCCGGTGCCTTGCGTACCCAGGCTTTCTGCCGGCGTCTGGGAAAGCTCCACAACCTGGTCCTGGTGATCCCGGCCGAGTTCGTGGTGCTCGGCCGCGACCAGCGCCGGCACCTCCTCCAGCGACACGGCAGCATCCCCGCGAGCCAACCCCGGGAGGTCACGGGTGTCCTGCACGATCCGCTGCGCCGCCGGCTCATCATCGCCAGAGCAGTCCAGCTTCCTCGCCCGGTCGATCTCCCTGCGCACATCCGGGCGCGACCCCTGCCGCACCGGCGGTCTTCCCGATGCTGCCGTGCCGGCCGGAGCAGCCGCCGGGGAGTCCGCCAGACCGGCCAGCCCTTCGGGGCTGCCGGCCGGCACCGGGGCACCGGGCCCGGCCACCGGTCTGGGAGCAGAGCCGTCGGCGGCGAACACCGTCCGCTGTGGCCCGCGCCCGCCCTGTCCCGGTGTCATCGCGACAACATCGCGCCCCACCTCGCGTGCCAGAGCCGAACCCTGACCCGGCGACACCACCACACCCGCATTCGAATTGCCTGGGGACACCAGCAGCACAGGCCCGCCCGCGGAATCGGCGACACCGCCCCGCACGAACTCCACCAACCCGCCACCAGCAACCACATCCGCGGGCACCGGCACCCGCACCGTGTTCACCGGCAACGTCGCCGAATCCGGCGACACCGCAGCCTCACCCCCACGATGCCGATCCCCGCCTCCCGCGACCGAGTCCACACCAGAAGACCCGCCCTGGCCGGTCCGGTCATCCACCGAGGACTCACGCCCCGGGGACACCGCTTCGCCGTTGAGATCCGCTACCCGCCCAGACCCAGATCCGGGTGTGACAGTGTCCGGTAGCGCGGAATCCCAGGGCACACCAGAAACGTGCGGGATACCCGCCGTTGACCTCTCCCCCGTTGAATCCTGCGTCTGCGATGCCAACACATCCAGCGTCCGGTTCCCGGACACACCAGAAACGTCCACACCAGACACGCCATGCACACCGGCCACGACCTGATCGCCACCGGCAACCGGACCGCACCGCGGCGGCGGCACCGACCTGGCCGAACCGAAATCTGGTGTCGCATCGGAATATGCCGGTGGCGGTGTGCCCGGCCGGTCCTGCCCGAAACCCACTACCCCATCGGAATATGCCGGTGGTGGTGTGCCCGGCCGGTCCGAGGCATCGGAGGCATCGGAGGGGGTGGACGCGCCGGTCTTGTCCGGGGAGCCAGGGCTGTTCCCTGTCTGCGACCCGGACCCTCTCCCCCGCAGCGGGGCCTTCTCCCCATCAAACCCACCACCCTCGGTGGTGGCGTCCTCCCGGCCGGTCCCGTCGAGGTATGGGCTGGGGCCATCCGGGTGCAGCTTGCCCCGCCACGCCAAACCCGTCAGATTGCCCACACCCCCGGCCACCGACTCCGATCCACCCGCCGACAACGCGTACAGATTCCACGTCACCGGCAGGCCCATCGCCGCCTGATACGCCACCTCCCCCAACAACTCCGACAACGCGTTCTCCCACGCATCCACCAGCTCATCCGCGAACCGCGCCGCCCACATCGCCCGCACCGACATCCCCGCATGAACATCCAGACTCTTGCTCACCACATCCGCGAAGCGCGCCATCGCCGACACCGGATACAACTCCGCGTGCTCGGCCACCGCCCGCCTGACCGCCGCCTCCAGAATCGCCGCATCCACCTCATCGCCCAGTCCCCGCACCAGCACCGTCGTCAGCGCGTTGCTCACCAGACCGCCCACCGCCGACATCGGCAGCGACACCAACGCCGAAAACGCCCCCATCCCCGCCGACTGCTCGCTGAGCTTCCCGTCCCATTTCTCGCTGGACTTCTCACCCAGCATCTGCAACTGGGCCTGCACATCCGGTAGCACGTTAAACGCCACACCACCGGCCGCCGCCATCGCCAACCGCATGAACAACTGGCCCCACCACCGCGACAACAACATCCGCATCACCGCCATCCGCGCCGCCAGCCACGCCATCGACGCACCACCGGTCGCCCCCGCCATCGCCACCGCCCACGCCATCTCCAACAACAACAATTCCAAACCATAAATCGTCACCAACTTCAAATACCGCACCTGCCGCGCCAGATCCCGCACGAACACCGCCAACTCCCGCAACGCCCCCCCACCCGAGGCCAGCAACCCATCAAAACCCTCCAACCCCCCCGCGAACCGATCCGCCGCCTTCCCCGAAAACTCCGTCCGCACCTTCCCCACCAACTCCCGCAAAAGCCCCTCAATCTCCTCCACCTCCACCGCATCCGACTCCAACGCATCCGCCACCGCGAACAACCCACCCTCATCCGCATCCGTCATATCCTCACCCGTCAACACCTGAAAAAGCCGCCGCACCTCCTCCGACACCATGATCGACGAAAACATCACAACCACCCAACCCCGACGCCGCCACAACCCAGGGCAGCAACGACGTATACGGGAATCAGCCTTTTGATCCACCGGCGTGGTGAGACACAAAAACCCGGTAGCCGGGCGACCTCAGCCGCCCGGTACCCAAACCAACGATATGTTCGCGAGTGAAAGGGGAACTGCAGCACGTATTCGTACTCACGAGCCAAAGCGCATGACCCGGAGCTCGAACGGTGCGGTTTCGATAAGCGGCTGAGCACGCCCATCCATCGGATCAAACAGCCGAACACCATCGGTAGCGTTCACAGCCACCAACAGGTGCCCGACACTCTCCCGGCCCCGGGTATCCCTCCTGCGCAACCACACCAGCACCTGGGTTTGCGCGGGAAAAGAAGCGATCTCCTCCAAAACCCCGAACCAATGCTCATGAACGCTGACACCGACCACGGGTCCGAGCTGAGCCACCATCGGACCAAACCACGCAGCCTGCGCGGGCTCCGGCGGCGGCATCAACCCCGGTTTCCCGGCGTTCCAGTCATCCAGCCACGCCCACGGATCACGGTTGGGCAGACCGAACGGCTCTTCACCAGCCGCTTTCGGGACCACCACAGCCGCGTCGAGCATCTGGTCACGCCAGTCACCACTGTCCTGGAAACTCCGGGTGGTACAAGCGAACAACCAGCCACGCTCAGTCTCATCGACCGGATCAGGAGAGACAAGCCCGACCTCCCCGTCATAGCGGTATCCCAGCCACGCCTCCGCCTTCTCAACAGCCCCAGCGAATTCGTCCGCCGCGACTTCCCACGGCAGCAGCCCGCCGACCGAATCACCTTGCGGGCGGTGGAAACGCGCCACCACAAGCTCGGCTACCTCGGCGTCGTTCTGCTCCGCGAACGTCCCCCGCAGACCATCAAGAAAGACCACGGCGTCATCCGCGTAATCCGCATACAACAGGTGACCGGCCAGTTCACGCCCGTCGAGCTGACGACGCAACCACACCACAGCCCGAGTCCCCACACCCCCATCCGCAATGGCGCTTCTCGCGTCCTCCCACGTCGAGCAGGTCACCACCTCCGCATCCGGGAAATACGCCGCCAGCAGCCGATCCCACCAACCCGGCGTCTCACCAGCCGGATCCCACGGCAACGCCGAAGCAGGCCAGCAATTCACCGCGGCATCCGTCGCGATCACACAATTACTCGCATTGACCCGCCAGCGCCACGACCCCGGCTCACCCCGACAAATTGAGAGCCTCATCCAGCGGACCGGCATTAGACGCGGGAAACGGCTCCGCCCCGTCCAGCGGCACGCAGATCGTCGCCGCCAACATCGGCTCGTCAGACTCCACATAGCGGCAACCGAAGAACGCAGCCCGCTCCGTCGAGAGGATCGCCTCCTCACCCCTCAACGCCACACGCTGCCCATAGGTGCCGTGCAACCAGGAGCGCGCCCGCTCCGCGAGCTCGTTCATGCCACTCCACCCCTCACCCCGCCAGACCATCTCCAGCGCAGTATGAGCCCACCACACCCAGCCCCCAAGCCCCTTGCCCGAACGTCAGCCACAACCTGCTCGCCCGGACTACTAGGCTTCCGCGTAAGAGACACCGCCGATGGGGAGTGCCGGCGCTGGAACGGCGACATTTTGATCAAGAGCGAAGATCGCGGTCCGGAACTCCCAGGAGACGGGCTGGCCGATCGCGCAGCTGGCCTGGGGGCGTGAAGGGCCCGTCACCACGTGGTGACGGGCCCTTCACTCGGCGGAAAATCTATGCGGTGTAAGCGATTGCGTCGAATTCGCGGTTGGCGACGCCGTCCCGGAACGCCAGCAGCTCGGCTTCGGTGAACACCAACTCGACTGCTGCCCAGCCACGACGGCGGAACACGTACATGCCGTCCACGCCGCGACAGGTGATCTCCAGGCACAGCCCCTTGGTGCAGCCCTCCCGAGCACCGGCTAAGAAGGCGTCGAACTCCTCGGCGGTGAACACCAACCGCTGATCATCCGACGCACCGAACACCGTCTTGTCGTCACGCAACTCGACCCAACCATCCCGGCGGGCCACCCGCACGCAGTTCTTGTCAGGAACGCTTCTGCTGGCCTTCCGGAATTCCGACTCCGCGAAGGCCAACGACGGGGCTGTGTTCATCGGCAATCTCCTTGGGTGTTACTTGGATGGGGACGATCGTGCGAAGTCGGCGGCAACGCCCTTCAGGAACCGACGGGTCTCCGCGAACGTCAGCGCAGCGTTCGCGAGACGTGCCCACGCCGCCTCATACGCTTTGAGCGCCTTCTTGTCGTCGAGATACCGGATCTCGTTTTCACCCTCGACGTATGCCAGTGCCAGCGGCCCGGCCGCACCGGGCGATGGCACGCGAATCAACACGAACGGACTCGAAATCGGCGATCGTCGGCCGACCGGGCGGTCGAACGGCATGATCTGGAAGTGCACGTTCGGTCGGTTGGTGAGCTTGATGAGGTGGTCGATCTGCTCACGCATGACGGCGTTGTCGCCCCATACCCGCCGGAGGCATGATTCCGACAGCACGAACTGCACCATCGGTGGCTCGTCCCTGTCGAGGATGTCCTGCCGCGCCAGCCTGGCCTGGATGCGATCTTCCAGCGTCACGCCGTTGACCTCGGGCTGGTCAGCGTGCATCGCCCGGACGTACGCCTCGCATTGCAGTAGACCGGGCACGACCTCCACCTCAGCCTGCTGGATCTGGTCCGCGTGTTTTTCCAGATCGACCAGCAGCCGCAGGTCTTCTGCGTAGGCGCGGTTGTGTCCAGTTGACCAGAAGCCTCGCTTGTGGTTGTCCCGGCGCAGGTCGCGCAGTGCTTCCAGATAGCCCTCATCGGTGAAGCCGAGCTTCGATGCCAGAAGCACGAGGTCGCCGGGGCTGATGCTGCTCGCGCCACTGATCAGGCTGGCGATGCGCGGCTGACTCGTCTCAATGAGCTTGGCAGCCTCGGCCTGCGACGAGTCCGCTTTCTGGATCATGTGGGCGATCTCGCGCCCAAGCAGCAGCTTCTTGGCCGTGCGAACAGTTGCGGGCATCTGCTCTGCCTCTCCTGTGATTGACGAGCGGCGTTGCCGAGCGAGGCGATACCTCCCTTCGTCACAAAGGGTATCGCCCCACAGCCACTCGATCGGATGGGTGCCTACGACTTGATTATTTAACTTGCTTGGATCAAGCTTAGATCAACAGGTCGGCGTGATCCAGATCTCGACGAGATCGACATCACCTTATAAAGAAGCGGGATATGCCCATGTTCGACACGCCGGTGCATCCGCACCCAATCAGGCGAAATGCTGCTTGTAGCAGCGGCCTTCAACACCTCTGAGACCTGCCCGGGCCGTTCGGTGTCCTCCCGACGCGACGGGTCGGGCATATGAGGCGGGCGGCGCTGCGTCGAGACCGAGCGGTGCCCCCGACACCGCGCGCCCCTTCGGGCTCCGCGCGCCGCCCGCCACCCCTACAAATCCCGAACACTGGAGTCTTCATGTCCCAGCCCCAGACACAGCAGCGCTACTTCTGGTTGCCAGTGCCGGACGAGTCCAGCGCCTACGGCCTCGTGCGGCACGCTTTCGCGGGTACCCGCCTGGACGCCGGCACAGCCGGCGAAGCGTTCTGCGGCAACATCTTCGCCTTGGCCACTCCATCCGAAATGGACTGGATTCACGCCAAGACATGCCAGGACTGCAACGCGCTGCTCAAAGAAATGAAGGGCCGGCCACGGTGACCTCCCCCATGCGCTGGCCGGACGGCACCCCAGTCGACCCCGAACCCGACGACGCCCCGACCACAGACAACCACGTCTGGCGGTTCACCGAGTCGCCCGTCTGGGCCCGGATCGACCACGAGCTCAAAGAACGAATCATCCAGCGCCTTCACACACTCTGAAGACCCGGCACGATGCCGCGACCTCCCCTACCCGCGGCGGCACCGGGCCGCGCGGCCGGGCGGAACGGACGTCCCCCCGACACACCGCCCGGCCGCACCCCCAACGACAAGGACTACACGTCCTGCGGATCGGACAGGCCCCCACGCTCCCCGGCCAGCACCCCAGCATCGGACCCGGCCACCGGCCCAGCCGAGCCATCCACCGCGAACACCGTCCACTGTGGCGTGCCCCCGACCGGCCCCGGCGTCAACGCGACCACACCACGCCCCAGACCCCGCGCCAGAACCGCCCCCTGCTCCGGCGACACCACCACACCCACAACCGGATCACTCTGCGACACCAACACCACAGGCCCACCCGTAGAACCGACCAAACCCCCAACGAACCCCGCCAGCCCACCACCCCCCGAGACAACCTCCACCGGCACCGCCACCCGCACCGCGTTCACCGGCAACCCCACAGGCACGGGCACCGCACGTGCAGGCCAATACCGATAAACCTCCGCAGGATCGTCAGGCAAAAGCCTGGTCGTAGAATCCATCAACGCCTCGCCCAGATCGACCTTATAAGTTACCCGGCGCTCAACCCGGCTGCGATCGTGTTTGTTTTTGATCAACTCGATCCACCCCTCTCTGGCGGGACGGAATCGAAGGCGACCATCGTTTTGCAGTTCGTAATCGCCGGTAAGCAGACGCCCGCCCGGGGTTCTGGACACGTCCGACGTAGTCGCCAATACCGGTCCTTTAACGACATCCAGCACCACCGACATCAGCGCTGCGGAGGCGCCGGGAATCGCCAGCAACGTCCACATTTTTTCGTTGTGCCATCCGCGTCCGACCTTGTGCGCCGCGAGTAAACGGGCGAACGCCCCAAAATTGATCACTTGCCCATTCCGGAGGCGAATCCCGGAACGGTCTGACGTCATCCGGGCTACGACGAGGCTCGCGTCCTTGTACAACTGGTACGAGTACGCCTCGGCGACGACCTGCGCCTTCGAAACACCCGGGGCCGGGAACAACACCGAATGTTGGGGCAGGCTCACGGCCAGCGCCGGGTAGCCATCTTCGGCAGCGCCGAGCTTCCACGGGCGTGTCCACGCGAAAAGCTGCACCGCCTGCGCCTGCCCGGCCTCGCTCAGCGGCAACAACTCCAGGAACTCCACCAGCTTCTCCAGCCAGGCCTCCTCGTCCCTGGTCTGGTCGTCATAGCCCAGCAGATCCGGATCACCCATCAACCGATCCAGCTCCCGGTAGATCGCCAGATCGGTAGCGGCCAGCATCATCGCCGCGCTCAACTCGGCACGCACCTGCCACAACGCGGGATTCCCGGTCCGCTCACCCGCATCCCCAGCCCACACCCGGAACTCGAGCCGATCGTCCACAAATCCAACGGCGCCAAAACGCACCGCACGATTCGTGTCCCTCGGGTTGGGAAGGGATCGGTACCCGTCGGCACCGGTGTCGTCGTCCACCGCGTACGGATCTGACGGAAGCGGAATCGGCCCAGCGAACGTGACGGCGCGTTGCTTCGACCCATCACTGCCTGCAACGTTGCCCAGCCGGAAAAGCAACGCCTCGAAGACCTTCACGACCTGCGCCACACGCACGTACTGCACAGGGGTCAACTGCCAGTCAAAACTGACATTGATATGCCCCCCTGACTCCGAGCCATATCCGCCCTGCCGCTGTACCGCGCTCAGCAACTTCTCCATACTGGGCCACACAGTGTCACTACGCAGGATCGGCGATGTCGCCTCCACCTCGCAAGGCTCCGCCTCCTCCAGCAACGCCCACTTACCCTCGGCAAGAATCGCCTCGGCTGCGTTCTTACCAACCAGTTTCGAGCCCTGGGCGGTCTGCCAATCCACCAGCCCCGCTCGTTCGAGGTCCCTCCCCAGACCGTCGACCCGCGCATCGAAATCATCGCGGGGGAGCTTGAGCTCGACCTCGAATCCCAGACGCACGTCCGACCGGGAGCTCACCCCACCGGGCACACCGTCCTTGAAATACCTGACCGGAACACGCTCCTGCGCTATCGCCTGCTTCGCCTGCACATACACCTCACGCACCCTCGCCCGGCGAGCATTGCGCAACTTCATCTCCACCGCCTGCATGTCACCCAAGCGCGACTCAACTACCTGCAACTCCGCCGGAGTCCACTGTCCCTGGTGCACCCGCTGCTTCATAGTTTCGACGTACTTACGCACACCGTTCGGATTGAATTCCGGCGACATCGTCCTCAAATGCCGCTCCATTCGACCCGCCACCTCAGCCAACTCCGCAATCACAGCCGGCACGAATACCGCAGCCTGCCCCTCCCGAGACTCACCCACGTGTTCCCCGACCGGTTCGCGCTCGTCACCCACAATCTCGGCCAACTCCGCACGCAACGCCTCGATACCCCGCTGCACCTCCTCCCAATCCCCCCGCAAGCCCTGATCGAACGTCGGCAACGTCGCCAACTCCGCCCGCAGAATCTCGTCCCAACCCTGCAACGCCTCAAACGAAGCCAGATCAGACTCAGCCTGCTTCAGCGACTCCCGCAGCCGCGCAACCCGCAAATCCTGCCCCTCATCACGGGTCGTACCCTCCACCTGCTCCTCAGCCTCGTCCAACTCCTCCTGCGGCTCCTCCCACTCCGCCTGGAAAGCCGCATCCTGCGGCACATCTGAATCCGCCAGCTCCGGATCAAGCCACGCATCGAGATCAACGCTCCCATCCGACCGCGCGTCCCATTCATTCTGTTCATCCCGATCATCCCCAGTCCACTCCGATACCCCGCTCACCACAATTGCACTCTGCTCGTCCTGCTGCCCACTTACCTCCAAACCCGCAACCCGCCCCGACCCAGCCTCCCCCCGGGCCTGCATCGACTTCAGCTCCTCCCTGTTTTCCCTCAGCCTTCGCCTCGTCTCCTTCAACTCCTCCGCAGAATCTGCCCACCTAGCCACCTCGTCCGGCAGGTTACGCAGCTTGTCCTCATCCTTGGTACTCCGCGGCAACGCCTCCAACGCCTCGATCTCCGCAATCTTTTTTTTCAGTCTCGACACTCGGGTAGTCAGCCGATTTACCTCCTTTACGTCCTCTTCTATTTCCCGGCGCAAATTGAGCTCGTCCCGCTGCTTCGGACTCAGCCCCCCCTGCTTCTCCAATTCCTCCAACTCCGCAACCCGAGCGGCGGCTTCGCCCTTGCTCGCCTGGTACCATTTCGCCGAATCCGCCTTAAGTATCTGCTTCCGCTTCGCCACCTTCGGCTCAAGCTTCGCCAGCTCCTCCTCCTCAGTCAGCTTCCCCTTCCCCTTCAACTCCGCAACCCGGGCGGCATCAGCCTTCTTCGCCTGTTCTACGCTCGCGTTCCTCTGCTCCCACTTCTCCGCCCTTGGCTGGAGCGTCGCCAGCTCCTCCTCCTCCTCCTCAGTCAGCTTCCCCTTCCCCTTCAACTCCGCAACCCGGGCGACGGCGGCCTCTCCCGCCTTGCGGAAGTTCGCGTTAGCTTGCACCTCTTGCCGCTTCCGCTTCGCCACCTTCGGCTCGAGCGTCTCCAGCTGCTGCGCATCCTTCTCAGTCAGCTTCCCCTTCCCCTTCCTCTTCAACTTCAACTCCGCAACCAGGGCGGCATCGGCCTTTCTCTCCTGGTAAGACTTCGCGTTATGTGCCCTCGCTTTCCGTTTCTTCTCCGCAATCGGGTCCTGTTGTGCTGCCTGATCCGTCGGCGTGACCACCTCACTCCTGCCATCCCCCGGACTCCCGGAAACAGCCCCAGCAGCAGCGAGTTCTTGCACGTTCCGTCGCTTGGGCGCCCGGGAACTCTCGCCAGCCTCCTCCCGCGAACCCTGGTCAGCTTCCCCCCGCGTCCTCTTCGTGCCCTTCGTGCCGGCTTTCCCCGCCACCTGCCTGGACGCACCACCCCGACGTTTCGGACCCGTCACCACGGCGGGCAGCCCGGACCCCCCGTCCTCGCGGCGCGACTCGGGCCCTCCTGCCGGTCCCGCCGCCGGCAGCTCAATCACCCACACCCCGGTCGCTGCCAAGACATCAGCTGTCGCGTCTATCTCCCCCTTCTGTGCATTCGCCACTGTGACCACGCTTTGCCGTACATGCACAGCATTGACCGCATGCGCGCTACCGTCCCGTCGCTGGAAGATCACCGGCACATCCACACCCACCCGGACGCTCCGCGCGTACTCCTCAGCCCCGGCCAAACCAGCCACCCACCGGGCCTTCCCGCCCAGCGCCTCCACCAACCAAGCCGGATCCCGATCACCAGCCGGCCCCGCCGCAAACTGCCGACCGAACTTACGAGACTTGTGGAACGCCACACAGGCCTCCAGGCAATTCACCCGGAAACGCTTATCCCCGGAGAAATAATTGGCCTGATTCACCCCCCGCAGGAACCGAGACCAAGCCCCCACCGACCCCCCCGCTACCGGATCTGAACCCCCCCACACCCCAGACCCCACCGCACCCGGCCCCACCGCACCCGGCCCTACCGCATCCTCCGGCGCTCGTTTCGGGCCCGCACCACCGGATTCGTTGCCAGCGGCGGAGTGGTTCGCCCTCACACCATCAGGCCAGGCCCGACGACGTCGTACACCATCAGCGGAATCAGCGGAGGTGTCTCGCGCCCCCTCACCGGTCGCTCCTCCTTCCCGCGACGCCAGCCCGGGCCGTTCCGCCACGCGGGAAACACCGCGCCTGGGCTGGACCTGCCCCGCCATCGATTCCAGGCCGCGTTCCACAACACCAGCAGAATCAGCACCGCTGAACATGCCGACCGCCTGAGCCTCCGCCACGGAATCAGCCGACCACGGCACCGCACCAGAACCCCCGGACTCATCCCCCCCAGCGGTTACATCAACCCGGCGCAGATCCTGTTCCCGCCACGACGCCGGCCGGGCGCCGGGAAGCCGCGTGCCCACCTGCTCATCGTGTGTGGTGGCCGCGGGACGTGGGTCCCCGACCACCGACGTCCCCTGGGCAGATGTCGTCTGGGCAGATGTCGTCTGGGCAGCCGGTGTCTCTTCCGGAGCCACCGTCTTCGCACCGGAGACGGGAACCACAGCCGAGACCCCTGCCGGACCGGCCATACCCCGGCGTCCCCCGGCCGGCACCAGGCCACCGGGCCCGCCCACCGGCCTGGGACGAGAACCATCCGCGGCGAACACCGTCCACCGCGGCCCGCGCCCACCCCGCCCCGGCGTCAACGCGACAACAACCCGCCCCAAACCCCGCGCCAGGGCGGAACCCTGCCCCGGCGACACCACCACACCCGCATTCGAATTGCCCTGCGCGACCAGCACCACAGGACCGCCCGTGGAATCCGCAACACCGCCCCGCACGAACTCCACCAACCCGCCACCAAAAACCACATCCGCCGGCACCAACACCCGCACCGCGTCCACCGGCAGGCCCGCAAGCCACGCCGCCACCCCGTCCTGCCGCAGAGACGACACCGCCTGCGACCCCTCCACGGGCAACACCACCGAACCCTCCGACGCCGCAACCCCACCCCCACGATGCGAATCCCCACGCCCCGCAACCACATCCACACCAAAAGACCCACCCACGCCGGTCACGCCACCCGGCAAGGACTCACGCCCCAGCAACACAGCACCACCGTCCGGATCCGCCACCACCCCAGACCCGGGTGTGACAGTCTCCGGGAGCACGGCATCCGAGGACACACCAGAAACGTCCACACCGGAAACGTCCACACTAGATACTCCGGTCATGCCGGGAACGTCCACACCAGACTTTCCGGCCACGCCATGCACCCCGGGCACGGCCTGATCGCCACCGGCAACCGGACTGTACGGCGGAGGCCGCGTCACCGACCGGTCCGAACCAAAAACCATTACCCCATAAGGATATGCAGGTGGCGGCGTACCCGGCCGGTGCTGCCCGGAACCCGGCAGGACCGGAACACCACCGGTCGCGTCCCCGCCCGGCACACCGCCACCAGCACCCTCCTTACCACCGACACCGGCACCCCTCCTACCGTCCGTGCCGTCCGTGCCGTCCTTAAAGTCGTTACTGCCCGTGCCGTCCACAACAGCGGACGGCACGGGGTCTTTGCCGGAGGGCACCGGCACCGTGGCCGAATCCACCGGCCCGACCGGGAAAACAGAGTCCACATCAGACGGCTTCGAGGCATCCGATGGGATGAACACGCTGTCCTTGCCCGGGGAGCCAGGGATGTCCCCTGTCTGCGACCCGGACCCTATCCCCAGCAACGGGGTCTTCTCCCCACCGAACCCGCCACCATCGGTGGTGCCGCCATCCCCCCGACTGGTGCCGTCGAGGTTCGGGCTCGGGCCCTCCGGATGCAGCTTGCCCCGCAACGCCAAACCCGCCAGAGTGCCCAGACCGCTGAACACCGTCTCGAACGCACCCGCCGTCAACCCAAACGGGTTCCACATCACCGGCAGACCCATCGCCGCTTGATACGCCACCTCCCCGAACAACTCCGACAACGCGTTCTCCAACGCCTCCCCCACGCCATGCCCGAACCGCGCCGACCACATCGCCCGCACCGACATCCCCGCATAATCATCCAGACTCTTACTCACCACATCCGCGAAGCGCGCCATCGCCGACACCGGATACGACTCCGCGTGCTCGGCCACCGCCTTCTTCGCCGCCGCCTCCAGAATCGCCTCGTCCACCTCATCGCCCAGCCCCTTCACCAGCACCTTCGTCAACGCGTTGCTGACCAGACCGCCCACCGCCGACAACGGCAGCGACACCAACGCCGAGAACGCCCCCATTCCCGCCGACTGCTCGCTGAGCTTCCCGTCCCATTTCTCGCTGGACTTCTCACCCAGCATCTGCAACTGGGCCTGCACATCCGGTAGCACGTTAAACGCCACACCACCGGCCGCCGCCATCGCCAACCGCATGAACAACTGGCCCCACCACCGCGACAACAACATCCGCATCACCGCCATCCGCGCCGCCAGCCACGCCATCGACGCACCACCGGTCGCCCCCGCCATCGCCACCGCCCACGCCATCTCCAACAACAACAATTCCAAACCATAAATCGTCACCAACTTCAAATACCGCACCTGCCGCGACAGATCCCGCACAAACACCGCCAACTCCCGCAACGCCACCCCACCCGAAGACAACAACCCATCAAAACCCTCCAACTTCCCCGCAAACCGATCCGCCGCCTTCCCCGAAAACTCCGTCCGCACCTTCCCCACCAACTCCCGCAAAAGCCCTTCAATCTCCGCCACCTCCACCGCACCCGACTCCAACGCATCCGCCACCGCGAACAACACACCCTCATCCGCATCCGTCATATCCTCACCCGTCAACACCTGAAAAAGCCGCCGCACCCCCTCCGGCACCGTGATCGACGAAAACATCACAACCACCCAACCCCAACACCGCCAACACCGGCGTTCCTGATGACACCCAAGGCAGCAACGGGGTATGCGGGAACCAGCCTTGTGATCCGCCGGCGTGGTGACGCACCAAAACCCGATAGCCGGGCGGCCTCAGCCACCCGGCACCCGAACCACAACACGCCCCTCACAACGAACACACGGCTCCTTCAAGCAGCAACGTGCACCACGCCACTCGAATCCATTAGATATCACTCCCAACGGATACGCTCGCGAGCGAAAAGGGGGAACTACAACACGTATCCGTACTCACGAGCCAAAGCGCATGACCCGGAACTCGAACGGTGCGGTCTCGATGAGCGGCTGAGCACGCCCGTCCATCGGGTCAAAGAGTTGAACACCGTCGGTATCGTTCACGGCCAACAACAGGTGGCCGACGCTCTCCCGGCCCCGGGTGTCCTTCCTGCGCAGCCACACCAGCGCCTGGGTTTGCGCGGGAAAAGAGGCGATCTCCTCCAGAACCCCGAACCAATGCTCTTGGACGCTGATACCGACCACGGGGCCGAGCTCGGCCACCATAGGGCCGAACCACCCAGCCTGCGCGGGTTCCGGCGGTGGCATCAACCCCGGTTTTCCGGCGTTCCAGTCGTCCAGCCACGCCCACGGATCACGGTTGGGCAGGCCGAACGGCTCTTCACCAGCTGCTTTCGGAACCACCAGGGCCGCGTCGAGCATTTGATCGCGCCAGTCGCCACTCTGCTGGAAACTCCGGGTGGTGCAGGCGAACAGCCAGCCACGCTCGGTCTCGTCGGCCGGATCAGGAGAAACAAGCTCCACCTCGCCATCGTAGCGGTACGCCAGCCACGCGTCCGCTTTCTCGACGGCCCGGAGGAATTCGTCCGCCGCGACTTCCCACGGCAGCAGCCCGCCGACGGAATCACCTTGCGGGCGGTGAAAACGCGCCACCACAAGCTCAGCTACCTCGGCGTCGTCCTGCTCCGCGACAGTCCCCCGCAGACCGTCGAGAAAGACCACGTTGTCATCGTGGTAGTCCGCATACAGCAGGTGACCGGCCAGTTCACGCCCGTCGAGCTGACGGCGCAACCACACCACTGCCCGGGTCCCCACACCCCCGTCCACAATGGTCCTGCTCGCATCCTCCCACGTCGTGCAGGTCAAGACCTCGGCATCGGGGAAATACGTCGCCAGCATCCGATCCCACCAGCCCGGCGTTTCGCCGGCCGGATCCCACGGCAGCGCCGAGGCAGGCCGGCAACTCACCGCGGCATCGGTCGCGATCACACAGTTACCTGCGTTGACCCGCCAGCGCCACGACCCCGGCTCGGCCCGGGACAAATTGAGGGCCTCATCGACCGGACCAGCATTAGACGCGGGAAACGGTTCCGCCCCATCCAGAGGCACGCAGATCGTCGCCGCCAACATCGGCTCGGCAGACTCCACATAGCGGCAACCGAAGAACGCAGCCCGCTCCGTCGAGAGGATCGCCTCCTCACCCCTCAACACCACACGCTGCCCATAGGTGCCGTGCAACCAGGAGCGCGCCCGCTCCGCGAGCTCGTTCATACCGCGTCGCCCCTCACCCGCCACACCATTTCCAGCGCAGTATGAGCCCGCCACACCCAGTCACCAAGCCCCTTACCCGTACGTCCCGCGCAACCTGCCCGCCCAGACCACTGAGCTTCCCTCGCACCATAGAGACATCGCCGATGGGCAATGATGGCGCCGCAACCGCGACATTTTGATCAGCAGATCAGGAAGGACGCGGTCCGGAACTCCCGGGAAACGAGCACGCCGAACACGCAACTGGTCCAGGAGCTGGGCGTCAACGAGGGCACACCGGACCTGGACCGGCGAGCCCCTCGTGTGCAAGACTCCTGCGCGCTCAGTGAGTATGCGCGGGCACCAGTGAGGGACCTCCCGCAACTGCCCACAACCTTCTCGAGCGTGCAGGGCCCCTCACCACACGGTGACGGGCCCTTCGGCCGGGTGGAAAACCTATGCGGTGTAGGCGACCGCGTCGAATTCATGGTTCGTGACGCCGTCCCGGAACGCCAGCAGTTCGGCTTCGGTGAACACCAACTCGACGGCTGCCCAGCCGCGACGGCGGAACACGTACATGCCGTCCACGCCGCGACAGGTGATCTCCAGGCACAGCCCCTCGGTGCAGCCCTCCCGAGCACCGGCTAAGCCCCAATCCACCGATGATCTTGGGTAACGGTTCGGTGGCGAGAGCACGAGATGCCCTTCTGACCTGGGATGATTGATCTTGCGTAGGGATCGATCAACATGGATTGGAAGGGCATCTCGCAGGTGCGATCTTCTCATAGTGCTGCGCGGGTGAGCGCGGTGTTCGACGATGCGAATCTGGTGGCTTCGGCGGGGCTGGTTCCGGTGATGCGGTTGGCCGAACGCGTCGGGTTGTCCGAGCTTGTCGCCGAGGGTGTCCGGGTTCCCGGTTCGGAGGGTGCGAATGCGGATGCGAAGGTGGGCTCGATCGTGGCCGGGATGCTCACCGGCGCCGACAGCATTGATGATCTCGATGTGATCCGGCATGGGGCGATGCCGAAGTTGTTCGGCGGGATCCGGGCACCGTCCACTGTGGGCACGTTTCTGCGTGCTTTGACGTGGGGGCATGCCCGGCAGGTGGAGTCGGCCGCGCGGGAGTGCCTGGTGGGCATGGCCCGGCAGACTCCGGTGCTGGCCGGCGCCGCTGAGAGGACGTTCATCGATGCTGATTCCACCCTGGGCAGGGTGTTCGGCCACGCGAAGCAGGGTGCGGCGTTCGGGCACACCAAGATCGGCGGCCACAATGTGCGGCTGCGGGGTTACCACCCGCTGCTGACCACGCTGTCCACGCCCCGATCGGCGCCGGTGGTTGCCGCCACGAGGATGCGTGGCGGCAACGCCGGCTCGGCGCGGGGTGCGGCGTCGTTGGTCACCGAGACGATCAACCTTGCACGGCGGTGCGGCGCCGGGCCGGGCCGGATGCTGTTTCGCGGTGATTCCGCCTTCTACGTAGGCGAAGTCGTCTCCGCCTGCCGGGCGCAAGGTGTGGAGGTGTCGATCACGGTGGCGCAGTATCCGAACGTGCAGCGCGCGATCGCCGGCATCGCCGAGGACGCGTGGACGGCGATCAAGTATCCCCAGGCCGTCTGGGACGAGGCCAGCCAGTCCTGGGTCAGTGACGCCGAGATCGCGGAAACCGAATTCACCGCCTTCGCCAGCGATAAAGCCCATCGGGTGGCTGGTCGGTTGATCGTGCGCAGGGTCAAAGACAAAAACCACGCTGATGCCCTGTTTCCCGTCTGGCGGTATCACGCCTGCTTCACCACCAGCAGCCAGCCGCTGGTCGAGGCGGAGAAAACCCACCGTGCGCACGCGATCATCGAACATGTCAACGACGACCTCAAACACGGCCCGCTGGCCCACATCCCATCCGGGGTCTTCAGCGCCAACGCCGCCTGGCTGACGCTGGCCGCCCTGACCCACAACCTGCTGCGCGCCGCAGGCAGTCTGACCAGTGCTTTCCACGCCAAAGCCCGCGCCGCGACCCTGCGCCGCACACTGATCAACATCCCGGCACGGGTGGCCCGACGAGCCCGCTCGATCACACTGCACCTCCCGGAAAACTGGCCCCGCCAACACGACTGGCACCACCTGTTCCACACCACCCACGCCCCACCCGAAACAGCCTGATCACCCTCCCCCAACCCGCCCGCAAGGGCCCAACCCAGGAACCATGGAAAAGCTGGGCAGACCAGCGGATTCCGCACGTCCACACCCCACCACAATCATCAACAAAGGAAACCAAGATCACTTCAAACCCGCCTCGGTGGATTGGGGCTAAGAAAGCGTCGAACTCCTCGGCGGTGAACACCAGCCGGTGGTCATCCGGCGCGCCGAACACCGCCTTGTCGTCACGCAACTCGACCCAACCATCCCGGCGAGCCACCCGTACACACTGCTTGTCTGGCTCACTTCGGGTTGCCTTGCGGAAATCCCGCTCGGCAAATTGCGGTCGTGGGACCGTGCTCATGTGCAAACTCCCTAGCTGGTGGTGTTTTTCGCCTGTTCAGAAAATTGTGATTATCACGATATCTTCATCGCATGGCCATACGCGAGATGAGATTGAGGACATGAGTTGCAGAAGGTTCTTGCTGAGGAAGCAGCTGCTGCCCCGCCCTGAACTACCCCGGTGCATTCACGCCTGATCAGGCGGAAGTTCGCTTGTAGCAGCGGCTTCCAGCCTCTCTGAGACCCGCCCGGGCCGTTCCGTGTCCTCCCGACGGGACGGGCCGGGCATATGAGGCGGGCGGCGCCGCGTCGAGACCGAGCGGTGTCCCCCGACACCGCGCGCCCCTTCGGGCTCCGCACGCCGCCCGCCACCCCTACAACCCCGAACACTGGAGCCTTCATGCCCCAGCCCCAAACACAGACACAGCAGCGCTACTTCTGGCTGCCAGTGCCAGACGAGTCCAGCGCCTACGGCCTCATGCGGCACGCTTTCGCCGGCACACGCCTGGACACCGGCACAGCCGACGAAGCGTTCTGCCGCAACACCTTCGCCCTGGCCAACCCATCCGAAATGGACTGGATTCACGCCAAGACCTGCCAGAACTGCAACACGCTGCTCAAAGAAATGAAAGGCCGGCCACGGTGACCTCCCCCATGCGCTGGCCCGACGGCACCCCAGTCGACCCCGAACCCGACAACACCCCGACCACCGACAACCACATCTGCCGGTTCACTGAGTCGCCCGCCTGGGCCCGAATCGACCACGAACTCAAAGACCGAATCATCCAGCGCCTTCACACACTCTGAAAACCCGGCCCGATGCCGCGACCTCCCCCACCCGCGGCGGCACCGGGCCGCGCGGCCGGGCGGAACGGACGTCCCCCCGACACACCGCCCGGCCGCACCCCCAACGACAACGACTACACGTCCTACGGGCTGGACAAATACTCCAGGACGCGGTGCACGGTTACCGCGTCCAGGGGTGCCGGTGGGCGGTTGGCGTTGCGGATGTGGGCCAGCAGCTGTTCGTCGGGGGCCAACCCGTGCTGCTCCAGGTAGTAACAGACGATGTCCGGCCAGATCCACACCCCATCTGAACGGAAACTCACCGGCACCACAGACCCACGCAACCGATCCACCACATCATCCATCGTGGAATCCGTATCCAGAACCACAGTGCCGGCACGGAGATAGCCCAGCACCCGGTCCCGCTCCGCCGCATCCAGCAGACGCGGGTGATCCTCCCCGAACACCGGCTCCCCAGCCTCATCGACACCGTCAAAGACACGCGCCAAGTTCAGCTGGGCAGGCTCAGTCGCCGCCCACACCAACCGGCCATAAGACCGCGCCGCCCGCTGATACACCGGCACCTCACCGCCAGGCGCCACCACCTCCACCCTCGGCACACCGGAACCGGCCGCGGCCAACGCCCGCTGAAGCCGACCCGTCAACCCAGCCGGATCGACACTTCCGGCCTCCACCACATACACCGGCAACCACGGCCCCTGGCCACGGACCGGGCCACGCCACACACGCCACAACCCCCGGACGCCGGTCGTATCCGACAGCACCGCGACCAACGCAGCCACCGCCACATCGTCGACGTCCACAGGCTCGCTCGGCGTGCCGGTGAAATGCCACGCCAGAACCCGCTGCTCATCACCGATCGGGATACGGCTGAACGTCGAGGTCGCGGAGTCGGCCAAGAACTCGGCCAGCACACTCATCTGCCGGAAAGGCAGCGCCACACCACCAGCAGCCAGCTCCTGACACACCGACTCAGCAACCTGGTCGATCACGCCGTCCGCCAACTGCTGCCGAGCCGTTGCAAGGAACTCATCCGGCACCCGGCCGGCAAGTCCGAGCAACAGATCATGCATCCCTACCACACGCTCATCACCAACGGACACGTTCGATCCCTCCATGGGGCACCACCCCCTGCTCATCAAACATCACGCCCCCGATCCGCGTGCGGGCCAGTACGGATAAACCTCCGCGGGCTTGTCAGGCCAACGTTGGGTCCTGGAAACCATCAACGCCTCACCCAGATCAGCCTTACCGGTAAACTCGCCGAGCGGGTCTTCATCGGTCTCACCAGTAAACTCGCCGAGCGGGTCTTCATCGGTGAATTCGTGGCTGTCCGTGTCGCGTGCTCGGATGAGTTCCATCCAGCTGCTGGGACGGAATCGCACGCGACCATCTTCATCCGTTTCGTAAACGCCGGTGAGCAGACGCCCGTCGTCCGTCTTGCACAAGTCCTGCACCGTCGCCAATACCGGTCCTTCAACGACATCGAGCACCGCTTCCAACAGCGCAGCGGGAGCGAAGGGAATCGCCAGCAACGTCCACAAGTCGCGGTTCCGTCCGACACGGAGGTGCTCGAGCCACTCGGCGAACCCTTGGAAACCGACCTCGTCACCGTTCCGGAAGAGAATCCCGTTACCGCTCGGCGCCAACCGGGCCACAACCAGGCTCGCGTCCTTGTACAACTGGAACGAGTACGCCTCGGCGACGACCTGCGCCTTCGAAGCACCCGGGGCCGGGAACAGCACCGACTGTTCGGGCAGGCCCACGGCCTGCGCGGGCAAGTCGCCGGCGCCACCAGTCAACTTCCACGGCCGTGTCCACGCGAAAAGCTGCACCACCTGCGCCTGCGCAGCCTCACTCAGCGGCAACAACTCCAGGAACTCCGCCAGCTTCTTCAGCCAGGCCCCCTCGTCCCTCGTCTGATCGTCATAGCCCAGCAGATCCGGATCAGCCATCAGCCGATCCAGTTCCCGGTAGATCGCCGGATCGGTGCCGGCCAGCATGATCGCCGCGCTCAACTCGGCACGCACCTGCCACAGCGCGGGGTTTCCGGTCAGCTCACCCGCGTCCCCAGCCCACACCCGGAACTCGAGGCGATCGTCCTCGGTACCAGAGACCACAAAACGCACTGCGGTGTGCTTGTCGCCCGCGTCGGGAACGGGTTAGTACGAGGCGGCATTCTCACCGTTCTCGTCCACTGTGTACGGATCTGACGGGAGTAAAACCGGCGCCGCATACTCGACCTTGCGTTGCTTCGACCCATCGCCGCCTGCAACGTTGCCCAACCGGTAGAGCAACGCCTCGGAGACCTTCGCGACCTGCGCCACACGCACGTACTGCACAGGGGTCAACCGCCGGTCAAAACTGACATTGATGTGCCCCCCTGACTCCGAGCCATAACCGCCCTGCCGCTGTACCGCGCTCAGCAACTTCTCCATACTGGGCCACACCTGCTCGCTGACGGGCCGCTTAGCGTCATTACGCAGGATCGGCGATGTCGCCTCCACCTCGAAAGGCTCCCCCTCCTTGATCAACGCCCACCTACCACTGGCCACAATCGCCGCAGCCAGGGCAAAGGCAAGATCACTGTGTGTTGCGCCCTGCAACTTGGAGTGACAGGAGGGGGAGTGTTCGTGTGCGGTCCCTGCTGATCCATTCGGTTGTCCGGCGGATGTCGTTGTGTCCAGTTATGCGAAGCATCGATATTGCGGTATTCCGTAATGTTGCCAGTATATGGGCACCGGTCCCGGTATAGATTTGTTGTGCGTCTTCGTGGTATGTCGTGTCACGGACGTGATGGCTTTTGTTTTCTATTCCCCAGTGGTCGCGGACTTGGTCGTGTAGGTCTTCGGCGGTGACTGTGGTGGTGTTCTGGCTGGTGATGATCCAGGCGCGCTCTTTGCTGACGAGTTCTCCGGAAAAAGTTGTTTCTTCTCGTTTGACGCAGGCTACGGAACGCGCGTGTGGGAAATCGATTCCGCCGGCGTCGGTAATCCAGGTAGTCCAGCGGCGTATCCGGCCGTGGGTGTCATCGACGACGACATGATGCGGTGTTTTCCGCAAGAGCGGAAGAACGCGGTCGAATACCTTTTCCTTAAGCACCGCTTGATTTCCCTTTACTGTCATGACGTAGTCGAATCCGCGTTCGCCGGCAATGTATTCGGCGGTCTCTCGCTGGGTGTGCGCGGCGTCCATGGTGACCACCACACGGCCGTCCACACCGCGGGAGACACCGTCGAGCAGGGCCGTGACCTGGGTGATCTCGTTGGTTCCCGGAGGAACGGCCACTTGGGCGACGGTGACACCATCGCAGTGGATCATCGCGGAGAACAGCGTGAACGACTCGTGATCCCCGATCCACGAACCGCGCAGCACTTTGCCGTCGATAGCCAGCCGCAACGTGCCGCCCGGGATAGGCCGGGCATGACGCAGCAGCCACGGCCCGATCAGTCCTTCCAGCTTCGCTACATCGACATCTTCCAGCGCGCGCCGGATCGTGGACGTATCCGGGACACGGAAAAAGCCGCGGAACCAGCACCATCGTCCACCTATTTTCCGCAGTAACGACGCCGGCAGATCGGCGACCTGGTCGGCGATCTGCCGGAAATTCGACGCGCCCGCCAGCACAGCGATCAACGACGCCGCGAGAAGGAACGCCAAACTATACACGCGGCCCTTCCGCTTACGGCGATCCGGCACCTTGCCGAGCAACTTCATCAGTTCCGCCAGATCGGCATCGTCACCGCCGGCGCTACCCGGAAACGACGCCCATGACGAGCCATGAGAAAATGACAACGGATGGCCTTCTTCTGGAGTTTGGTTATTTCGCAATCTCCATGATCCCAGAAGGAGGCCATCCTCCATTTCCCGGCCCAGCACGCCAACCCGGCCGGCAACCCTACGAGCTGAGTTGATCACTCAGCGCGATCTTGCCTTAGCCCTGCGCCGCAGCAGCCTCCTTTTCGAACACATCCAGCACCTTCGAGCCGTGAGCGGTCTGCCAATCCACCAGCCCCTCTCGTTCGAGCTCCGCCCCCAGACTGTCGACCCGCGCATCGTAATTATCGCGGGGGAGCTTGACCTTGACCCCTAGACGCACGTCCGGCCGAGAGCTCGCCCCATCGGGCACACCGTCCTTGAAATAGGTAATAACCGGAACACGCCCCTGCGCTATCGCCTGCTTCGCCTGCACATACACCTCAAGCACCTTCGCCCGGCGAGCATTGCGCAACTTCCTCTCCGCCGCCTGCGCCCCACCCAAGCTCGACTCAACTGTCTGCAACTCCGCCGGAGACCACTGTCCCCGCTGCACCCACTGCTTCCTAATTTCGACTTGCTCACGCACACGACCCGGATTGAATTCCGGCGGCATCGTCCTCAAATGCCGCTCCATTCGACCCGCCACCTCAGCCAACTCCGCAATCACAGCCGGCACGAATACCGCAGCCTGCTCCGATACCCCGCGCAACACCATCGAATCCTGCTTGTCCTGCTGCCCACTTGCCCCAGGGCTAAGGCAAGATCGCGCTGAGTGATCAACTCAGCTCGTAGGGTTGCCGGCCGGGTTGGCGTGCTGGGCCGGGAAATGGAGGATGGCCTCCTTCTGGGATCATGGAGATTGCGAAATAACCAAACTCCAGAAGAAGGCCATCCGTTGTCATTTTCTCATGGCTCGTCATGGGCGTCGTTTCCGGGTAGCGCCGGCGGTGACGATGCCGATCTGGCGGAACTGATGAAGTTACTCGGCAAGGTGCCGGATCGCCGTAAGCGGAAGGGCCGCGTGTATAGTTTGGCGTTCCTTCTCGCGGCGTCGTTGATCGCTGTGCTGGCGGGCGCGTCGAATTTCCGGCAGATCGCCGACCAGGTCGCCGATCTGCCGGCGTCGTTACTGCGGAAAATAGGTGGACGATGGTGCTGGTTCCGCGGCTTTTTCCGTGTCCCGGATACGTCCACGATCCGGCGCGCGCTGGAAGATGTCGATGTAGCGAAGCTGGAAGGACTGATCGGGCCGTGGCTGCTGCGTCATGCCCGGCCTATCCCGGGCGGCACGTTGCGGCTGGCTATCGACGGCAAAGTGCTGCGCGGTTCGTGGATCGGGGATCACGAGTCGTTCACGCTGTTCTCCGCGATGATCCACTGCGATGGTGTCACCGTCGCCCAAGTGGCCGTTCCTCCGGGAACCAACGAGATCACCCAGGTCACGGCCCTGCTCGACGGTGTCTCCCGCGGTGTGGACGGCCGTGTGGTGGTCACCATGGACGCCGCGCACACCCAGCGAGAGACCGCCGAATACATTGCCGGCGAACGCGGATTCGACTACGTCATGACAGTAAAGGGAAATCAAGCGGTGCTTAAGGAAAAGGTATTCGACCGCGTTCTTCCGCTCTTGCGAAAACACCGCATCATGTCGTCGTCGATGACACCCACGGCCGGATACGCCGCTGGACTACCTGGATTACCGACGCCGGCGGAATCGATTTCCCACACGCGCGTTCCGTAGCCTGCGTCAAACGAGAAGAAACAACTTTTTCCGGAGAACTCGTCAGCAAAGAGCGCGCCTGGATCATCACCAGCCAGAACACCACCACAGTCACCGCCGAAGACCTACACGACCAAGTCCGCGACCACTGGGGAATAGAAAACAAAAGCCATCACGTCCGTGACACGACATACCACGAAGACGCACAACAAATCTATACCGGGACCGGTGCCCATATACTGGCAACATTACGGAATACCGCAATATCGATGCTTCGCATAACTGGACACAACGACATCCGCCGGACAACCGAATGGATCAGCAGGGACCGCACACGAACACTCCCCCTCCTGTCACTCCAAGTTGCAGGGCGCAACACACAGTGATCTTGCCTTTGCCCTGCCACTTGCCCCCACGCCCGCAACCCGCCCAGCCTCAGCCTCCCCCCGGGCCTGCATCGACTTCAGCGCCGCCCTATTTTCCTTCAGCCTGTCCCTCGTCGCCGTCAACGACGCCTCCAGCTCAGCCACCTCGTCCCGCAACGTACGCAGCCTGCCCTCAACCTCGATACTCCGCGGCAACGTCTCCAACGGCTCGATCTTTTTTTCAGTCTCGATACTTCGACCTTCAGCCGATTAACCTCCGTTACGTCTATTTCTATTTCCTGCCGCAAATCGAGCTCGGCCTGCTTCTCCGGAGTCAGCCGCCCCTGCTCCTTCAACTCCTTCAACTTCGCAATCGCGTCGTCGGCGTCGGCCTTTCTCACCCGGTTATATTGCGCGTTAGCGTTTCTGTTCCTCTCCCACGTCGCCACCGCCGGCTCGAGCTTCGCCAGCTCGTCCGCCTCCTTCTTGGCCAGCTCCTCCCGCCCCTTCAAATCCGCAATCCGGGCGGCGGCCCGGGCGGCGGCGTCCTTCCTCGCCTGGTACCGCGCCGCGTCCGTTTTCTTCTTTCTCTGTTTCTGCTCCGCACTCCGGTGGTCCTGCTGTGCTGCCTGATCCGTCGGCGCGGACCCATCGCCCTCGCCGCCTTGATTCCCGGAATCAACCCCAGCGGTTCCTGCCACCGTCGGCCGCTTGGACGCCCTGGAAGAACTCTGGTCAGCCTCCTCCCGTGTCCTCTTCATCCTCTTCGTGCCGGCTCCCCCTGCCACCGCCCCAGACACACCCCGGCGTTTGGGACCTGTCACCTCGGTCGGCAACCCGGTTCCCCCGTCCTGGCTGCGCAGCCGGGAACCATCGGGCGGCAACACCATCTCCCGACCCGGTCCCACCTCCAGCACCGGAATCACCCACACCCCGGTCGCAGCCAAGACATCGGCTTCCTCGGCTTCCTCCCCCTTCTGCGGATCCCACAGATCCACGTCGTGCCCATCGCGGCCTCCCGCATTCACCGCAGCGATCACATGCGCACTATCGTCCGGTCGCTGGTAGATCACCGGCACAGCCACACCCACCGGCCCACTCCCCACGTACTGCTTAGCCCCAGCAACACCACCGAACCGCCGGGCCCGCCCACCGGACGCCACCTCCAACCGAGCCGGATCCCGATCACCAGCCGGCCCCGCCACAAACTGCTGATCGAACTTAAGAGAATTATAGAACGCCACACACGCCTCCAGGCAGTTCACTCGATAACCCTCACCACCGGAAGAATATTGTTCCGGTTCACCCCCTCCAGGAACTTTGCCAGGCGAAGGTTATGCAACTTCCTCGCCACCGCCTGCACGTCACCCAAGCGCGACTCAACTGTCTGCAACTCCGCCGGAGTCCACTGTCCCCGCTGCACCCACTGCTTCGCAGTTTCGACGTTCTCACGCACACGGCCCGGATTGAATTCCGGCGGCATCGTGTTCAAATGCCGCTCCATTCGACCCGTCAACTCGGCCAACTCCGCAATCACAGCCGGCACGGATGCCGCAGCCTGCCCCTCCCGAGACTCACCCACGTGTTCCCCGGCCGGTTCGCGCTCGTCACCCACAATCTCGGCCAACTCCGCACGCAACGCCTCCAACTCCGCCTGGAAAACCGCACCCGACTCCCGAAACGCCTCCAACTGCCTCTGCCGATCCTCATCCCACGCCAGCTCCTGCAACGCCTCCAACTCCGCCGTCTGCGCCTCGAACTGCCACACCGCCGCCTCCACCGCCGCAACCCGCAACTCCCTCTCATCGCGGGTCATACTCCCCGCCTGCTCCTCAGCCTCGTCCACGCCCTCCTGCGCCTCCTCCCGCCACTCAACGAGATCGACGTCCCCATCCGGCGACGCTTCCCGTTCAGCCCCAGCCGACTCCGATACCCCGCTCGGCACCATTGCATCCTGCTGCCCACCTGCCCCCACACCCGCAACCCGCCCCGCCTCAGCCTTCCCCCGGGCCTGCATCGACTTCAGCGCCGCCCTATTTTTCTTCAGCCTGTCCCTCGTCTTCGTCAACGACGCCTCCAGCTCAGCCACCTCGTCCCGCAACGTAGGCAGCCTGCCCTCAACCTCGATACTCTGCGTCGACGCCTCCAACGGCTTGATCTTTTTTTTCAGTCTCCATACTTTGGGCTGCAGCCGATCTTCCTGCCTTGCGTCTATTTCTATTTCCTGCCGCAAATCGAGCTCGGCCTGCTTCTCCGGAGTCAGCCGCCCCTGCTCCTTCAACTCCTTCAACTTCGCAATCGCGTCGTCGGCGTCGGCCTTTCTCGCCCGCGCATACTTCTTGACAGCTTTCCTATTTGTCTGCTTCCGCTTCGCCACCTTCGGCTCGAGCGTCGCCAGCTCGTCCGCCTGCTCCTTAGTCAGCTTCTCCCGCCCCTTCAAATCCGCAACCCGGGCGGCGGCGTCCTTTTCCGTCTGGTAATCCGTCGCGTTACGTTCCTTCTTCTTGCTCTCCCACGTCGCCACCGCCGACTCGAGCTTCGCCAGCTCGTCCGCCTGCTCCTTGGCCAGCTTCTCCCGCCCCTTCAAATCCGCAACCCGGGCGGCGGCGTCCTTATTCGCCTGGTACCGCGCCGCGTCGCGTTCCTTCCTTCTCTGTTTCTGCTCCGCACTCCGGTGGCCCTGCTGTGCTGCCTGATCCGTCGGCGCGGACCCATCGCCCTCTCCGCCTTGATTCCCGGAATCAACCCCAGCGGTTCCTGCAACCGTCCGCCGCTTGGACGCCCTGGAAGAACTCCGGTCAGCCTCCTCCCGTGTCCTCTTCATCCTCTTCGTGCCGGCTCCCCCTGCCACCGCCCCAGACACACCCCGGCGTTTGGGACCTGTCACCTCGGTCGGCAACCCGGTTCCCCCGTCCTGGCTGCGCAGCCGGGAACCATCGGGCGGCAACACCATCTCCCGACCCGGTCCCACCTCCAGCACCGGAATCACCCACACCCCGGTCGCAGCCAAGACATCGGCTTCCTCGACTTTCTCCCCCTTCTGCGGATCCCACAGATCCACCACCTCTTGCCCATCGCGGTCTCCGGCATGCACCGCAGCGATCAGATGCGCACTATCGTCCGGTCGCTGGTAGATCACCGGCACAGCCACACCCACCGGCCCACTCCCCACGTACTGCTTAGCCCCAGCAACATCACCAAACCGCCGGGCCCGCCCACCGGCCGCCACCTCCAACCGAGCCGGATCCCGATCACCACCAGTCGGCCCCGCCACAAACTGCTGATCGAACTTAAGAGAATTATGGAACGCCACAAACGCCTCCAGGCAATTCACCTGGAAAGGCTCGCCACCGGAAGAATAATTGTTCCGGTTCACCCCCTCCAGGAACTTTGCCAGGAGACGGTTGTGCAACTTCCTCTCCACCGCCTGCATGTCACCCAAGCGCGACTCGACTGTCTGCAACTCCGCCGGAGTCCACTGTCCCCGCTGCACCCACTGCTTC
This sequence comes from Saccharopolyspora pogona, assembly GCF_014697215.1. Classification (GTDB taxonomy): domain Bacteria; phylum Actinomycetota; class Actinomycetes; order Mycobacteriales; family Pseudonocardiaceae; genus Saccharopolyspora; species Saccharopolyspora hattusasensis. Next base: position 123,560 of record NZ_CP031142.1, on the reverse strand, counting down.
GCAGTTTCGACGTTCTCACGCACACGGCCCGGATTGAATTCCGGCGGCATCGCCCTCAAATGCCGCTCCATTCGACCCGCCACCTCGGCCAACTCCGCAATCACAGCCGGCACGGATGCCGCAGCCTGCCCCTCCCGAGACTCACCCACGTGTTCCCCGGCCGGTTCGCGCTCGTCACCCACAATCTCGGCCAACTCCGCACGCAACGCCTCGATACGTTGCTGCTCCGTCTCCCAATCCCCCCGCAAACCCCGATCGAACATCGGCAACGTCGCCAACTCCGCCCCCAGAATCTCGTCCCAACCCGGCAACGCCTCCAACGAAGCCAGATCAGACTCAGCCTGCTTCAGCGACTCCCGCAGCTGCACCACCCGCAAATCCTGCCCCTCATCGCGGGTCGTACCCTCCACCTGCTCCTCAGCCTCGTCCAACTCCTCCTGCGACTCCTCCCACTCCGCCTGGAAAGCCGCATCCTGCGGCACATCTGAATCCGCCAGCTCCGGATCAAGCCACGCATCGAGATCGACGCTCCCATCCGACCGCGCGTCCCATTCATTCTGTTCATCCCGATCATCCCCAGTCCACTCCGATCCGCTCAACACAATTGCACTCTGCTCGTCCTGCTGCCCACTTACCTCCAAACCCGCAACCCGCCCCGACCCAGCCTCCCCCCTGGCCTGCATCGACTTCAGCTCCGCCCTATTTTCCGTCAGCCTGTCCCTCGTCGCCTTCAACTCCCCATCAAGGCGAGCCACGTTGTCCCGCAACGTACGCAGCTCGCCCCGCTCAGCCTCGGTCGGCCGCCGCAACGCCTCGATCTCCCTAGTCTTTTTCTTCCGTGTCGATACTTGGACTCTCAGCGAATTCTCCTTCTTTCCGTCCGTTTCTATTTCTTTCCGCAAATTGAGCTCGGCCCGCTGCTCCGGAGTCAGCCGCCGCTGCTTCTCCAACTCCTCCAACTTCTCAATCGCGTCGGCGGCGGCGTCCTTGCTCGCCCGTTTATATCTCGCGTTAGCTTCCCTATGCGTCTGCTGCCGCTTCGCCACCTTCGGCCCGAGCTTCGCCAACTCCTTCGCCTCGTCCTTAGTCAGCGTCTCCCGCCCGTTCAACTCCGCAACCCGGGCGGCGTCCTTTCTCGCAATCCCCCCAGCCCCAGCCTCCCCCCGGTCCTCCATCGACGTCAACGCCGCCCTATTTTCCTTCAGCCTGTCCCTCGTCGCCTTCAACTCCAACTCTTCCTTTTTCCCCCGATGTACCCGGACGCTCAGCCGATTTTCCTCCTTTTGGTCCGCATCTATTTTCTTCCACAAATCGAGCTTGGCCTGCCGATTCGGAGTCTGAGCAGGCAACGCTGACAACTCCGCAACTTTCGCAGCCGGCCGCCGACGGCGAGCCGCCCGCTTTTTATTAATCTCACCCCGATTACGATTCGGGTTAGTCTCCGCGTTATAATCCGCAATGTTTTCCGCATTATTCCGGCGCCACATCGCGTTACTTTTCTTTTTCTGATCCTTGTTCGTCTGTTCCGGCGGCGTCGGCTCCTCCTGCTGCTCCGAAGTCGCTTGCTCCGCCCGCGCCAATTCCGCCGCAATCCGCTGATCCGGGTCTGCTGTCCGATCGGTCGGCGCGGACCTATCGCCCCCGCCAGCGGGTTCTTCCGCCTGCCGCCGCTTGGGCGCCTCGGAACTCTCGCCAGCCTCCTGCCGGGTCCTCTTCCTGCCAGCCACCGGCTGAACGCGAGGCTGACGCTTCGGACCTGTCACCTCGGTGGGCAGCCCAGCCCCCCAGCCCTCGCGCCGTAGCTTGGAACCGTCTGCCGGCAACACCACCGGCCCCTCCGGTTCCTTGAGCGCTTGCTCGTTGACCGAAGCCGACGCGTTGCGTACCGGATCGCCGTCCGTAGGGGAGTCCGTCGCGGTGGAGGCAATCTGGCTTGCCCGCCTTTCATCGGTCCCGGACAGGCGCCGTCGCGCGCCATCCGGCTCCGGTTGTTCCTCCTGGATCGGTTCCAGCCCCGGTTTCGCCGTCTCGTGGGACGGTCCCGGCCGGTCCGCAGATTTTGCGGGACCGTTGTTCGGCGTCTGAACTGTCTTGGCCGCCTCCGGTTTCGGACTCGGGCGCATCGATGTGCGCCGAGCGGTGTGGAATTCTTGTGCCAGGTTCCGCGACAGCTCGTCGGCCAGCCGCTGGTCATCCTGTGACAGCGGACGCGCCAGCACCGCCGCCATGTCGTTGCGCAACGCCAGAAGCTCCTCCGCGGTCCGAGCGCCCAGGGCACGGAAATCGTGGTCCCTGGTCAGGACCGTCTCCGCCCGCCACCGCAACGACTCCTGCCCGAGCGCACTGAGATCGCTGAAGACCGGCCTCGACCGCTCCGCCTCACGCCGCAAGTCCTCCCGGGTCCGCCCAAGGCCGTTCGGACTGACCTCGGATTCCGCGGGATCACGCACGAGCGGGCCCGGCTCGACCCAGATCTCCACCCGCGTCGGTCCTTCGGCGTGCAGGAGCTGCGGCGCTGCGATCAGCCCGAGAGCGTCGGCCCCGAAACGGTCCCCCTTGGGGACATCCGGCTGCGCGAGGTCAAGCCAGCCTCGCAGGTCGTTCGCGACGAAGGAGAAATCCTGCACGGCCTGCGATGTGCCATCGGTTTTTCTGGCGAGATCGCCGCGCACGACGTAGCGGGCGCGGGGCCGGCGTCCCTCCCGCTTCGCGTCGACGGCCTTCCGCACCACCGGGAACAAGGCGTAGCGGTTCTGCAACCGCAACCGCGGATCTTCGCTGATCGTCAGGCTCGCATCGCTTGGGGCACCCGCCAGCGCCGGATCGGTCCGGGCGTGGGCAAGTTGGGTCTCGTAGTGCCGCTTGGCCTGCCACCACGCGTGTTCCGCGCCCTGTGTACGCGTGCCCGCCGCATCCGAAGCCTGCTGCGCCGTCTGCTTGCCAACCGCGGCAGCCAGCAGCTCCCCCCGATCAGCCCGTTGTTCGGCTTGCGTGGCCTGTGACAGGGTGAAAAGCGCGGCGCGTTGCTGGTCGCTCGCGGAGGTCCATTCCTGGTCCCGTTCGGCGAATTCCTTCGTGGCGGCCACCAGCCCGGCCGGCAGCTCGTTACCGCGGTCGCTGCGGCGGATCACGTAACCGGCCCCGAACATGGCGCTGACGCCGGCTCGCCGCTTGCCGATGCTGTGCTCAGCGGGGGTGGCGACCAGGCGGAACTCCGCGCCGTGCAACCAGGTGCTGGTGATGTCCTTCAACGGAGAGTCCGCACTCTCGCTGGGAATCGATTCGCCGGCCGTCTCGGATTCCGCTCGGTGTTCGGTTTCGGATTCATGCCCACCGCGGGAAATGAGCGGAATGTTCCAGTCACCGGCCTGGCCGAACTCGTGCCGGCCTTCCTCGTAGGTCTTCGCTCCCTCAGGGTGCGAGACACCCCCGGCGAAAAACGGTGCGACGAGCACGGCATGCCCGCTGCCCGAGCCGGTCACGTGCTCCTCGGCCGAACGGCTGTTCGGCGCCGAGCCATCCAGTTTGATTCGTCCGCTCGTCGAGGAGAGCGCGCCCCGATCCGGAATCTTGAGGTAGAGGTCCAGGTTCACGCCCAGTCCGGGCGGCAGATCGACCGGCACAGGCTTGGGTTCCGGATCTGTCAAGGGGCCGAGCAGCGCCTCCAAGCGGTGCGCGGTGAACCACGCCCGCAAACTCCGGCGCGCCTCCGCGCTCACCGAGCCCCCCGCGGAGGTGATCGCGTGCTCGGCGGCCGCGATCACCTCTTCGACACGCCCGCGGAACTCCACCGCCCGGAACTTCCCGTCCCCGGGCAGAACCTCGGCGTCGTGGTCGGTCTTCCAGCGCTGAATGGCCTCCTCCGTAGCCTGCGATACCGTCAGATCGGTGATCTCCGCCGCACGGGACCGCTGGGCCAAATCCTCGGGCAGGGTGTCCTCGACCGCCGTGCTCACCCCGATGATGCGATGGTCCGGGGCTGCGGCGATCCGTTCCCCCTGGCGCTCGATGCGCACGTCGAAGAGCACCTCGGCGCGATGCGTTGCCAACGCACCGGAGACCGTCTCCGAGCTCGTGTAACTCGTGGTCGGGGTCTGCGTGCGGCTACGAACCTGCTTCAGCCATTCGGCGAAGTGGATGAATCCCAGACCCAGCCTGCCGAATCCCGGTCCATGCTGCGGGATCGATTCGCTGCCCGCCGACCCGGCTCCCCCCGAGGAATCCGGCGCCACCATCACCACGCCCGGGATCGCACCCGACATGACTTCGAGGAAGACCGTGGTGAGACTGCGGATCTTACTTGCGGCGATGGACGCCACGCTGGCCGTCGCCAGCCCGCCGTGCTTGATCCCCTCCACCTCCGGCTCACCCAGAAGTTCCGCCCCCACATGAAGTTCGTAGGTGCGCCCCTTCCACCTGCCTTCCCACCGCAGTTGTGTGCCGGCACCCCCGTTGGCGAGGTCGCCGAGCTTGGCCTGCACATTGGACAGGAACTGCTCGGCCGTGCGGTCGTTGCCCAAGGGCGTGCCCTGCGCGGAAACCGGCAGCAGCGAGTCGGCCGCGTCGGGGCCGAGTTCGGGTCGCTCGGAAATCTGCTGGCGCAGCAACGGAATCAGGTCGCTCAAATCCACCGGCTCGGCGACCCCTCGGCTCCAGGACGGGGAGCCCAGCGTGTGCCCGTGGGGAACCTTCACCACGTCCATGGGCGCCTCCAGCGCCTCAGTGGACACCACCACCGGTTCCATGCCCGCTTCGCGTGCTCGGTGCGCCTCGAACTCGGCCTGCCTGGTCTGGAGCTCCTGCAACTGCCGGTCGTCCACCAACACCGTCATCGACGCAGGCAGCGTGAACCGCTGGGCGGAGCGGGCGAGCGGCTTGCCCTTGAACAACTTGGGTTTGTCGATCTTGCCCACGGTCTCGACCTCGACGCCGACGGTATTCACGACATCCACCGTGACCAGGTGGAGTTCGCGCGGTTTCCCCGTCTCCGACCGGGTAAGGCTGCTGTCGATCGCATGTCCCCGTTCACGCCGGTAGCTGCCGGACCCCGGGACCCACTCTTGGATGGCCAAACCGGACGCGACGTCAGTGTTGTCATCCACCGCGATCATCGCGGGCTCAATGGAGTTCGACCAGAGGAAGGTGCCGGCCTTGCTGTTACCGGTGGTGCGTCCACCGGTCACCGACCGCGTCGGCCGCTCCCAGATCTTGACCGGATTACCGTCACCATCCAGCACCGGCTCGGGGTTTCGCATCATCCGCGAATACTCGACCACAGCACGCTGCTCCCGGCGGCGCTTCGTCGTCACGTTCAGCCCGTCAATCCGGAACTTCTTACTCAAGGCACGCGGATTCCCCCGAAAGCCGTTGAGCGAGATCCCGCGATCGATCAGGTTCCTGTTGTTGCCGCGTTCCCAGTTCGAGTGCCCAGAAAGTTCCCGGAGCTGCCGGAATACCGATTCTCGAATGTATTTGGAACCATGCTCGGATACCACCGGCATACCGTCGAAAACCCGGGACAGGCCCTGCCGCATCGCCTCATCGTCATAGGGAACCGAGGTGGACTCGACGGGTTTGACGGCAGCGGCGCGCAGCTCCTCCAACTGGGCTTTGAGCTGGTCGGCCTGCCACACAGGCAGTTCCACCACGATGTCGGTCTCCACGACACCCGCATCCCGGCCCTCCTCCTGGGCCGAAGTGTCCACAATCGGCAACGGATGATCCGCCGGCGTGTGCATCCCCGGCCTGCCGATCGTCACACCTTTGACCAGTTGGTTCCATTCCTGCCAGTGCGTCCCCGACGCCGTGTACCGCACCCGGAAGGCCAGCCGCTTGCGAGGCTGCGCGCCCACGCCACCCGTGGCAGCCGGCTCCGTGCCCCGATCACCGCCGAAGGACAACGAAGTGTCCTCCCCCACGTGCGAGGACTTGCTCCGGTCGAAACCCAACTTGTGGTAGCTGGTGACAAGGGAGAACTGGCCGGCCACCACCGAGTAGACACGGCCCACAAAACCGCCCCCGGCCCTCCACGACACACCCCTGCTCTGCTTGACCGACTCCGATTCGGACATCGTCACCCCGGCATCGGCCTCGTCGACCGCACCCAAATCCCGGACTTCGCCCACCACCTCCGCCGCCACCTTCAACGACACGTGATAGTCGTGTCCCCGACCATGCTCGACCATCTCGATCGACGCGGCCTGATCGGTGAGCATCTCCTCGACCACCCGCGGGGACGACAACGTCTCGCCCGCGAGCGAACTGTCGATCTGATGACCCCGCGCCAGCTGCTCGTGGGCCTTGCCCGAGATCCCCCTGGCCAGCTTCGGATCATCAAAATCGATCACGAGATCAGTGTTGCGCCAACGCCCCCACCGGTGATGCCCCGGAATCTCATGCGCCGTATCGCGAAGGATCCTGGCCAGCTTCGCCCCCGCACCACTGGCCTCCAGCGCCGCGCTAGTGATATCAGCCGCGCGATTCGGATGCGGCCGGCCGTCCTCTCCCAGCAGACCCGCTTCCCGCGCGAACTCCGACGGCGTCCAGTGCAAGCCATCGACGGCGTCGGCAAACGTCATCGGGGACCGACCGGGCCCGCGGACCTGCAGATCGTAAACAGTGCGGTAGCGAACGATCTCGACCTCGCGGGAAGCGGTGTCACCGACCTTCGACGCGGTCGTGAACTCCTGGTCACGGCTGCGGCCGCCACCAGCCGCGGCAAAAGGCCCCGCCGCCGCGGTGACCACCCCGACGTCCACGCCGGGCCCCGCCGACCCCGAGCCCTCACCCTCACGCCCCGAACCGTGAACGTTCACCGCTTTGGTGCCATCCTCGAAGGCCGACTCCAACGGTGCCTTGTCCATCGTCTCGAGGTAAGCGACCTGCCTGGCGACGGCCCGCATCTGCACACCCTGCGTCCGGCCCGACAGCAGGCGCTTGAACCAGTTACCCGAGCGCAGCGGCGTCTCCAACGTAACCCAGCCCCGATCGGAGGCCTCCGCCCGCGCACTCACCCGCATGTCCAGCAAAACCCGCTTGACATCGTCGGGACCCAGGAACTTCCGCAGGGCCTTCCGCGAGTCCTCATCCAGCGACCCAAGCTGGGCGGCCACCTGATCATAGATGGTCGGCGGCCGCCCGGACTTCGTCTTCGCCCGCAAGGGTTTGCCCTGATACCGACCACGAGTCAACTCCCTGACCGTAGCGTCCTCCAACACCGAAGCAGGCAACTCACCCGGCATCGGCACAACACGTGCACGCGTGATCGGCCGCAATCCCGTGGGCACACTCAACACGGTGCCCACCGGGCCCGCCTCGGGATGACCGCGCCCACCCACGATCACGACAGGACCAATGCTGTGCCCGTCCTCGTCAACCCGGGAAACCCGGAACGTCACCGGCACGTACACCTGCTGTGAGCCGGCGTATTCACTGTCACTACCCGAGGTTGCGCGCTCCGGCAGCGCGATGCGCATCGACTGGCTGTGCGTTTCGGCATGGCTCGTGACGCGGTTCGAAGCCAAGCCAGTCGGCACGTCGACAAGACCCAAAGCGTAAAGACCCGGCACGGCGGGCACGAAGAACAACTGCCGGAAACGCGGCCGATGACTAGACGCATTCATCGTGCCCGCCTTGTGATCGGCAGCCGAAGTCGCCGACTGCTCGGCGGCCTCTGCATCCACAGCTTCGCTGCCTCGCCAGTCGAACTCCTCCGCCTGCACCCGCACCGACACACCACCGACCTCGAACACCCCGCCCTTACCAACCAAGCTGCGGATCTGCTTCCGCACGACATGCTCCACCCACTCGATACCGACCGGATCGATGCCCTCGGGCACCACACCCTCCACCGCCTCCACGACCCGACCCGCTCCGACCGTCTCAGCGATCTGCGACGCCGGGCCCAGCGACTCGCCACGGCGGAGATAACCGGGAATCCGCAACCGAGGTCTGTCCCGGTCGGCATCGACACCGTCAACCCGCGCCTGAGCAACCGCCGGTTGGTTTGGCGGCTCGCTGTCATCGGAGAAAACGCGGGACTGTTCGATCCGATCCGTCCCATCGAACAGCTCGGTCTGCTCGGTCTGCTCGGTCAGCTCGGTCTGCTCGGTCAGCTCGGTCTCGGTTCGACCGGCATCCGAACCGGACGAACCCCAAAACGACCGGGCACCACCGTCAGCGGAGAAATCCTGGTCCGCCCACACACCAGGCCAAGCCTGACGACGACGCGAACCATTCTCACCAGCCGAGACAGCACCACCGTCCACAACAGACCCCGCGGCACGCGTCGGGTCCCCGGACGGCTCCCCGTCATCGTCCGAAGTCCTCAAGCGTTCAAGCCGCTTCAGCAACGCTGGCCCTACCGTCTCTTCGAACTCGGCCTCATCGAAGTCGCTCTCCGCGTCATCGGACTCCGGACTCCGGCGCCCGAACGTCCCCGCATCCCAACCACCATCACCCGAGGACTGGACACCATCACCGCTGGAAGAGTCACTATCGCCCGGCCACGAACCGACCCCATCATCGGACTCAACCCGCCCGCGGTTCCCGAACGTCCCCGCATCCCAACCACCACCGTCCACAGCAGACTCCGCGACGCCCATCGCGTCCCTACCCGGCTCCGGACCCGCGCCCGCACTTATCTGCGTCAGCCGGCTCATTTGGCGCTCCAGCTCTACACGCAGTTGCACCGCAGCAACTCGATCATTCGGGAAATTCAGGATCTGATGCGCCATCAGCACCCGAGCCGGCCGGTACTCCCAAAGCGTCCGACCCAAAATGCTGTCCGCGCGAGCAAACGCCTCGTTCCGCCTGTCCTCGTCAGCCTCCGCCAACTCACTCAGCGCAACCCCGTAGGACTCCTGCAAGCTCTGCGCCAACGGATCAGGGTTCGTCCCACCGCCCACACTGGACGCGGATACTTGTTCCTCGGGCCGGCTGGTGCGGTCTGGGGTTTCAGTGCGCCCGCCAGGGCCCGGCTCGGCGTCCCACGCAGAAGCCCTTGGGGCCTCGTGGCTCAAGGGCTGCAGGTTCTGCTTCGCAGCAGCCCGAGGATCAACAGCGTCGACAACGGCAGCAGGCCCACCAGCAGGCGAAGACCCACCCCCACCAGACAATTCCGCAGCCCGCGCCTGCGCAACCCGCGCCGCGTTCTTACGGGCCCTCGAAGCTGTTGTATTCCTTACATTCCTTGCCTTCCTGTTCTTCTCGTCGTTCGCAATCGTGTCCAACTCCGTCCGCACCGTCGCGATACGCCCCGGCAGCGCATCCCACTCCGCCTGCTGAGCCTCATCCCACTCCCCCCGCCCCGGCAACTCCTCCAACGTCGCCTTCTGAGCCTCCAGCTCCTTCAGCGACGCATTCAGCTCCGCAACCCGCTCCTCCAGCTCCCCCTTCTTACGGACCCAACGCTCCCTCGTAGCTGCTGCCTTCCTTTCCTTCCTGTTCTTCTCGCCGTTCGCAATCGTGTCCAACTCCGTCCGCACCGTCGCGATACGCCCCGGCAGCGCCTCCAAAATCGCATCCCGAACCGGATCGAACGCCCGCCCCTGCAACGACACCTCCAACGTCGCCTTCTGAGCCTCCAGCTCCTTCAGCGACGCATTCAGCTCCGCAACCCGCGCCTCCAGCTCCCCCTTCGTACCGGCGTAACGTCTCCGCGTAGCTGCTGCATCCCTTTCCTTCCTGTTCTTCTCGTCGTTCGCAATCGTGTCCAACTCCGTCCGCACCGTCGCGATATGCCCCGGCAGCGCATCCCACTCCGCCTGCCGAGCCTCATCCCACTCCCCCCGCTTCTTCGACGCCTCCAACCTCGCCTTCTGAGCCTCCAGCTCCTTCAGCGACGCATTCAGCTCCGCAACCCGCCCCTCCAGCTCCCCCTTCGTACGGACCCGATGCTTCCTCGTAGCTGCTGCAATCCTGTCCTTCCTGTTCTTCTCGTCGTTCGCAATCGTGTCCAACTCCGCCTGCACCGTCGCGATACGCCCCGGCAGCGCATCCCACTCCGCCTGCCGAGCCTCATCCCACTCCCCCCGCTTCTTCGACGCCTCCAACCTCGCCTTCTGAGCCTCCACCTCCTCCAGCGACGCATTCAGCTCCGCAACCCGCGCCTCCAGCTCCCCCTTCGTACCGGCGTAACGCCTCCTCCCAGCTGCTGAATTCCTTTCCTTCCTGTTCTTCTCGTCGTTCGCAATCGTGTCCAACTCCGTCCGCACCGTCGCGATACGCCCCGGCAGCGCATCCCACTCCGCCTGCCGAGCCTCATCCCACTCCCCCCGCCCCGGCAACTCCTCCAACCTCGCCTTCTGAGCCTCCACCTCCTCCAGCGACGCATTCAGCTCCGCAACCCGCGCCTCCAGCTCCCCCTTCGTACCGGCGTAACGCCTCCTCCGAGCTGCTGCATACCTGTCCTTCCTGTTCGCCTCGTTCGCAATCGTGTCCAACTCCGTCCGCACCGTCGCGATACGCCCCGGCAGCGCATCCCACTCCGCCTGCCGAGCCTCATCCCACTCCCCCCGCCCCGGCAACTCCTCCAACGTCGCCTTCTGAGCCTCCAGCTCCTCCAGCGACGCATTCAGCTCCGCAACGTGCTGCTCCCGCGCCTCCCTTCTACTCGCCCAAGGCGTCCGCCCCGCTGCCTGCCCCTCCGGTCCCGGAACCGCACCTGGCCCCGGACCCGCGCCCGCACTTATCTGCGTCAGCCGGCTCATTTGGCGCTGCAGCTCTACACGCAGTCCCTCCGCAGCAACTCGATCATTCGGGGACGTCAGGTACTGATGCGCCATCAGCACCCGAGCCGGCCGGTACTCCCAAAGCGTCCGACCCAAAATGCTGTCCGCGCGAGCAAACGCCTCGTTCCGCCTGTCCTCGTCAGCCTCCGCCAACTCACTCAGCGCAACCCCGTAGGACTCCCGCAAGCTCTGCGCCAACGGATCAGGGTTCGTCCCACCGCCCACACTGGACGCGGATACTTGTTCCTCGGGCCGGCTGGTGCGGTCTGGGGTTTCAGTGCGCCCGCCAGGGCCCGGCTCGGCGTCCCACGCAGAAGCCCTTGGGGCCTCGTGGCTCAAGGGCTGCAGGTTCTGCTTCGCAGCAGCCCGAGGATCAACAGCGTCGACAACGGCAGCAGGCCCACCAGCAGGCGAAGACCCACCCCCACCAGACAATTCCGCAGCCCGCGCCTGCGCAACCCGCGCCGCCTTCTTACGGGCCCTCGAAGCTGCTGTATTCCTTACACTCCTTTCCTTCCTGTTCTTCTCGTCGTTCGCAATCGTGTCCAACTCCGTCCGCACCGTCGCGATACGCCCCGGCAGCGCATCCCACTCCGCCTGCTGAGCCTCATCCCACTCCCCCCGCCCCGGCAACTCCTCCAACGTCGCCTTCTGAGCCTCCAGCTCCTTCAGCGACGCATTCAGCTCCGCAACCCGCTCCTCCAGCTCCCCCTTCTTACGGACCCAACGCTCCCTCGTAGCTGCTGCCTTCCTTTCCTTCCTGTTCTTCTCGCCGTTCGCAATCGTGTCCAACTCCGTCCGCACCGTCGCGATACGCCCCGGCAGCGCCTCCAAAATCGCATCCCGAACCGGATCGAACGCCCGCCCCTGCAACGACACCTCCAACGTCGCCTTCTGAGCCTCCAGCTCCTTCAGCGACGCATTCAGCTCCGCAACCCGCTCCTCCAGCTCCCCCTTCGTACCGGCGTAACGTCTCCGCGTAGCTGCTGCATCCCTTTCCTTCCTGTTCTTCTCGTCGTTCGCAATCGTGTCCAACTCCGTCCGCACCGTCGCGATATGCCCCGGCAGCGCATCCCACTCCGCCTGCCGAGCCTCATCCCACTCCCCCCGCTTCTTCGACGCCTCCAACCTCGCCTTCTGAGCCTCCAGCTCCTTCAGCGACGCATTCAGCTCCGCAACCCGCCCCTCCAGCTCCCCCTTCTTACGGACGTAACGCCTGCTCGCAGCTGCTGCAATCCCTGCCTTCCTGTTCGCCTCGTTCGCAATCGTGTCGAACCCTGCCCGCACCGTCGCGATACGCCCCGGCAGCGCATCCCACTCCGCCCGCCGAGCCTCATCCCACTCCCCCCGCTTCTTCGACGCCTCCAACCTCGCCTGCCGATCCTCCAGCTCCTTCAGCGACGCATTCAGCTCCGCAACCCGCGCCTCCAGCTCCCCGTGCGTAAGGGCCCGATGCTTCCTATCAGCTGCTGCATGCCTTGCCTTCCTGTTCGCCTCGTCGTTCGCAATCGTGTCCAACTCCGCCTGCACCGTCGCGATACGCCCCGGCAGCGCATCCCACTCCGCCTGCCGAGCCTCATCCCACTCCCGCCCCTGCAACTCCTCCAACGTCGCCTTCTGAGCCTCCAGTTCCTTCAGCGACGCATTCAGCTCCGCAACCCGCTTCTCCAGCTCCCCCTTCTTACGGACCCAACGCTTCCTCTCAGCTTCTGCACGCCTTGCCTTCCTGTTCGCCTCGTCGTTCGCAATCGTGTCCAACTCCGCCTGCACCGTCGCGATACGCCCCGGCAGCGCATCCAACTCCGCCCGCCGAGCCTCATCCCACTCCCCCCGCTTCTTCAACGCCTCCAAATCCCCCTGCCGATCCACCAGCTCCTTCAGCGACGCATTCAGCTCCGCAACGTGCTGCTCCCGCGCCTTCTTTCTGCTCGCCCAAGGCGTCCGCCCCGCTGCCTGCCCCTCCGGTCCCGGAACCGCACCTGGCTCCGGATCCGCGCCCGCACTTATCTGCGTCAGCCGGCTCATTTGGCGCTGCAGCTCTACACGCAGTCCCTCCGCAGCAACTCGATCATTCGGGGACGTCAGGTACTGATGCGCCATCAGCACCCGAGCCATCAGGTACTCCCGAAGCGTCGGACCCAAAATGGTGTCCGCGCGAGCAAACGCCTCGTCCACCTCCTGCTGGCGGTCCTGTCGAGCCTCCTCCAACTTCCGCTGCGCAACCTCGTAGGACTCCCGCAAGCTCTGCACCAACGGATCAGGGTTCGTCCTACCGTCCACACTGGACGCGGATACTTGTTCCTCGGGCCGGCTGGTGCGGTCTGGGGTTTCAGTGCGCCCGCCAGGGCCCGGCTCGGCGTCCCGCGCAGGCGCCCTTGGGGCGTCGTCCTGAACAGCCGGTACCCCATCGTCGCCGTCCAACGACCGGGCACCATCACCACTGACAGAATCGCCATCGCCCACCCCCGAACCGACCCCATCCCCAGGCTCCGGACTCCGACGCCCGAACGTCCCCGCATCCCAACCACCACCGTCCAACGACCGGGCACCATCACCACTGACAGAATCGCCATCGCCCACCCCCGAACCGACCCCATCCCCAGGCTCCGGACTCCGACGCCCGAACGTCCCCGCATCCCAACCACCACCGTCCAACGACCCGGCACCATCACCACTGACAGAATCGATACTGGTCAGCCACGAGTCGGCCCCATCATCGGACTCAACCCGACTGCTGCTCCCGAACGTCCCCGCATCCCAACCACCACCGTCCAACGACCGGGCACCATCACCGCTGACAGAGTCGAGCCCAGCGTTCGCGTTAGTGATCAACGCACTCAGCTCGGCTGCCGCAGCAGACTCCCCTGATCCCTGATCCTCCGGTCGCGGAACCGCACCTGGATCAGAGTTCGTCCCACTGTCCACACTGGACGCGGATACTTGGTCCTCGGACCGGCTGGTGCGGCCCGAGCTTTCAGTGCGCCCGCCAGGGCTCGGCTGGGCATCCCGTGCAGGAGCCCTCGGGGCGTCGTCCTGAACAGCCGGTATCTCGCCATCGTCGCCATCCAACGACTGGGCGCCATCGTCGCTCGCGGAGTCGCTATTGGTCAGCCGAGAGTCGATCCCGTCGTTGGGCTCAACCGGACTGCGATCCCCGAACGTCCCGGCATCCCGACCGCCTTTCTCAATCGAACTCAAATCCTTGGAATCCGGATCCGGCCTGACACCAGGCATCGGGCCCGATCTGCCAACGCCATAACCGTTGAAACCATCGGGGGTGTTGTCCTTCACAACAGCGGTATCGGGTAAACCATCGGGGATGTTGTCCGTCACAAACTCATCCGCCGTACGGGATGGCACGCTCCGCTCGACGGCGTCACCGTCGGCCCGCTGCCCGTCCGTCACACCGACAGCGACACCATCCTGATCCTGCGCGGCAACGTCGCCCCCCACCGAGACAGCACCACCGTCCACAGCAGGCCCCTCGGCGGGCAATGTGCCCCCGGACGGCTCCGCGTCTCCTCTCAAGCGATCAAGCCGCTCCAGCAACTCTGCCTGTTGCTCATCCAAGAATCGATCGATGTCAACCTCGGCGGACTCCGACCCATCCTCAGCGGAATCCTCCCCTGATCGTCCCGCTGCCTGATCCTCCTGTCCTGCCCCGGCTCGGACACTCAGCCCGCTGCCCCGCATACGGAGCCCGTCCGCCAACGCCCGGGAAAACTCCACCACCTGGTCCTCGTGATCCCGGCCGAGCTCGTGGTACTTGGCCGCGACCAGCGCCACCACATCCCGCAGCGACACGGCAGCATCCCCACGAGCCAACCGCCGGACGTCATGCGTGCCCTGCACAATCCGCGCCGCCGCCGTCTTGTCATCATCCGACCAGCCCTCGTGCTTCGCCCGGGCGATCTCGCGGCCCAAATTTGACGGCGACCACTTCCCCACCGGTATCCCACCGGTATCCCGCGTCATGTCCGCCCCGGACGTGGCCGTTGCCGCGGGCTGTACCTCCCCGACCACCGAGGTCGTCTGGGCGGCCGGTGTCTCGTCCGGGGCCACCGTCTTCTCACCGGAATCCGGAACCGCTGCCGAGGCCTCCGCCAGACCGGACAACTCCTCGCGTCCCCCGGCCGGCACCACAACACCAGGCCCGCCCACCGGCCTGGGACGAGAACCATCCGCCGCGAACACCGTCCACCGCGACCCGCGCCCCTCCGGCCCCGGCGCCACCGCGACAACATTCCGCCCCAGGCCCCGCGCCAGAGCCGAACCCTGACCCAACGACACCACCACACCCGCACCCGCACCACCGTGGGCGACCAGCACCACAGGACCGCCCGCAGAGCCCGCAACACCATCCCGCACGAACCCCACCAACCCGCCACCGGCAACCACACTCGCCGGCACCGGCACCCGCACCGCGTCCGCCGGCAGGCCCGCAGGCAGTACCGCCACCGGGTCCTGCTGCAGAGACGGCACCGCCTGCGACCCCGTATCCGCCGGCAACACCGCCGAATCCGGCAAACCCGCCCCAGCATCCCCGCGATGCCAATCCCCACGCCCCGCAACCGAATCCACACCAGAACCATGCGGGATACCCGTCGGGGACCTCTCCCCCACCGAATCCGGCGCCTGCGAGTCCAGCACATCCACCGGCCGGTCCCCAGCCACACCACGACCATCCACACCGTGACCATCCACACCAGACACCCCGGGCATAGCCCGATCGCCGGGCACGCGCTGATCGCCACCGGCAACCGGACTGTACGGCGGAGGCGGCGTCACCGGCCTGTCCGGACCAGAACCCGGTGTCTCATACGAATATGCCGGCGGCGGCGTACCCGGCCGGTCCCGCCCGGAACCCGGCACCACCGGAACACCACCGGTCGCGTCCCCGCCCGGCCTGCCCGCGCCGTCCGTGCTGTACGCGCCGTCTTTGCCGTACGCGCCGTCCGTGCTGTACGCGCCGTCCGTGCTGTACGCGCCGTCCTTGCTGTACGCGCCGTCCTTGCTGTACGCGCCGTCCTTGCTGTACGCGCCGTGCGCGCTGTGTGTGCCGTCCTTGCTGTCTTCAACAGCGGACACCACGGGGTCTTTGCCGGAGGGCACCGACATCGCGTCCGAGTCCACCTTCCCGGTGCCCGGCACCGGGAAAACAGAGTCCACATCAGACATATCCGAGGTTCCGGATGGGTCGAACACGCCGTCCTTGCCGTCCTTGACGACCACGCCATCAGGGGCCGGAACCGAACCCGACACCACCGGAACCCCACCGGAAAGCACCGACACCGCATCCGAATCCACCGACCCGGCCGAAAAGACAGAGTCCACATCCGAGACATCCGAGGAGGCATCCGATCCATCCGATCCATCCGATCCGTCGGAGGCGTCGGAGGCGGTGAACACACTGCCCGAGGAGCCAGGAACCTCACCTGTCTGCGACCCGGAAGCGTTCTCCAGCAGCGGGGTCTTCTCCCCACCCGCCGCATCACCGCTATCACTGTCCCGACCGTCGTGGCCGGTGTCGTCGAGGTACGGGCTCGGGCCTTCCGGCACCAGCTTGCCCCGCAACACCAAACCCGCCACCGTGCCCAGCGCGCTCAACACCGACTCCGACGCTCCCGCCGTCAGCGCCCACAAGTTCCAGTCCACCGGCGCACCCGTGGCCGCCTGATACCCCACCTCCCCGAACAGCTCCGACAACGCACCCTCGAACGCATCCCCCAGCTCATCCGCGAACCGCGCCGCCCACATCGCCCGCACCGACATCCCCGCATAATCATCCAGACTCTTGCTCACCGCATCCGCGAAGCGCGCCATCGCCGACACCGGATACTTCTCCGCGTGCTCGGCCACCGCCCGCCTCACCGCCGCCTCCAGAATCGCCGAATCCACCTCATCACCCAGCCCCCGCACCAACACCTTCGTCAACGCGTTGCCCACCAGACCACCCACCGCCGACAACGGCAGCGACACCAACGCCGAAAACGCCCCCATTCCCGCCGCCTGCTCGCTGAGCTTCCCATCCCACTTGTCACCCGACTTCTCACCCAGCATCTGCAGCTGGGCCTGCAGATCCGGCAGCACGTTGAACGCCACACCACCGGCCGCCGCCATCGCCAACCGCATGAACAACTGGCCCCACCACCGCGACAACAAAAACCGCATCACCGCCATCCGCGCCGCCAGCCACGCCATCGACGCGCCACCGGTCGCCCCCGCCATCGCCACCGCCCACGCCATCTCCAACAACAACAATTCCAGACCATAAATCGTCACCAACTTCAAATACCGCACCTGCCGCGCCAGATCCCGCACGAACACCGCCAACTCCCGCAACGCCCCCCCACCCGAAGACAACAACCCATCAAAACCCTCCAACCCCCCGCAAACCGGTCCGCCGCCTTCCCCGAAAACTCCGTCCGCACCTTCCCCACCAACTCCCGCAAAAGCCCCTCAATCTCCGCCACCCCCACCGCACCCGACTCCAACGCATCCGCCACCGCGAACAACACACCCTCATCCGCATCCGTCATATCCTCACCCGTCAGCACCTGAAAAAGCCGCCGCACCTCCGCCGGCACCATGATCGACGAAAACATCACAACCACCCAACCCCAGCGCCGCCAAAATCCAAGGCAGCAACGACGAACGCGGGAATCAGCCTTTTGATCCACCGGCGCGGTGACGCGCAAAAACCTGGTAGCCGGACGGCCTCAGCCGCCCGGCACCGAAACCAAGTCACACCTCCCACAACGAAAACACGGCTCCTTCAAGCAGCAAGGTTCACCACGCCACTCGAATCCACGAAGATGTCACTCGCGACGGGCTATGCACGTGAGCGAAAGATGAGCTACAACACGTATCCGTACTCGCGAGCCAAAGCGCATGACCCGGAACTCGAACGGTGCGGTCTCGATGAGCGGCTGAGCACGCCCGTCCATCGGATCAAAGAGTTGAACACCGTCGGTATCGTTCACAGCCAACAACAGGTGGCCGACGCTCTCCCGGCCCCGGGTGTCCTTCCTGCGCAGCCACACCAGCGCCTGGGTTTGCGCGGGAAAAGAGGCGATCTCCTCCAGAACCCCGAACCAATGCTCTTGGACGCTGATACCGACCACGGGGCCGAGCTCGGCCACCATAGGGCCGAACCACCCAGCCTGCGCGGGTTCCGGCGGTGGCATCAACCCCGGTTTTCCGGCGTTCCAGTCGTCCAGCCACGCCCACGGATCACGGTTGGGCAGGCCGAACGGCTCTTCACCAGCTGCTTTCGGAACCACCAGGGCCGCGTCGAGCATTTGATCGCGCCAGTCGCCACTCTGCTGGAAACTCCGGGTGGTGCAGGCGAACAGCCAGCCACGCTCGGTCTCGTCGGCCGGATCAGGAGAAACAAGCTCCACCTCGCCATCGTAGCGGTACGCCAGCCACGCGTCCGCTTTCTCGACGGCCCGGAGGAATTCGTCCGCCGCGACTTCCCACGGCAGCAGCCCGCCGACGGAATCACCTTGCGGGCGGTGAAAACGCGCCACCACAAGCTCAGCTACCTCGGCGTCGTCCTGCTCCGTGTCGGCGTCCCGATCGAACTCATCCTTCGGCTTGCCCGACAGTGGCGGTCGTTTGCCCAGCATCAATCCACTTCTCCTTCTGCCGCTCTGCGGGGCTGAAGGTGGCTTGGACGTCCGGCAGGTGGTTCTTCACCAGGTGCACCAGGTGCACCAGGTGCAATGATCGCTTCATTGCGTCTCCGAACACCGTAGGCTGGTGCTTCGACGTCCAGCGTTCCTCAGCGCCACACAGGTTGCATTTCTGCGTGTCGTCTTTCGCAACGCTGTACTCAAGCTGTATCGGGTGCACGCGGACTTGCGCCATATCGGGCTACTCCTCGGGTCGGCACGACGGTTGAACACCTCCCCTCACCTTACCGTGATAGAGGCTCTAGACATGTGGTGACCTGGTCAATCGGCCATCTGGCTATCACCTCTTGAGGGCCGTAATGGATGCGGACGGTTGGCGGCGGGAGGGGATCACGACGCCAACCGTCCGCGACGGACCGGTGCCGGGTCGGGGGGCTGCTCCGGTCGGAGCAGACACAGCACCGGGCCGTGCCTGGGGTTAAGCGGTGCGCCTGTGACGTCCGCTCATTACCTCGGCCGGTGACTCTTCCCGCAATGCCCGGACTAGGCAGTCGGGGCACGCTCTCGCGGCCGGTGGCGTATTGGACTTGCCCATGTTGAGCCCGCATCGCGACGTCGCGATGGTGCCGGGCTTGCGTTCGTGTGCGAACCCGAGATGGTCAGTCCAGACCACCCGGACCTCTGGCGGTCCCCTCTTTGTCAGGATGAGATGAGACACCTGGTGTGAGTGCCGGGTACCGGAGCGAGGGCGGGATCGGAGATCCTGATAGACGTGTCCACTTCATCCGACAGGCCCGGCCAGCCCGCTCAGCAGCCTGATCCTGCCGCACGGTCATCGCGGCGGGTGGTCAACCCCGAAGGTGAGCTCATGAGCACATCGGCACAATCGATGCGAGACACCAAACTGCACAGTGCGCAAGCGTGCGTGCGTGATAGCTCTGTGGGGCTCGACATCACCAAATACCTGTTGGCCGCTAAGTTTCTCGGACACACACAGGTGATACCGGAATGGGACGCGGCTACTTGGATTCACCGGCTCGACGGCTGCACGACTCAACGGCAGTGCCGCAGCGTGGAAGCGGAAGAGGCGCGAGCGTACTTCGACTCATGGCGACTGCTAGAGCTGCAATTCGACGGGCAGGTGCCCTACCACTGGCGTTTCTTCGACTCCCGCACCAGCGAACTCAATCACAACGCCAACGCCAAGCAGACCGCGAACCGCAACGCCACCAACCCGACTAACGCCATGCTGAACTACTGCTATGAAGTGGCGAAAGCCGAAACGGTGTTGGCGTGCTACGTCACCGGGATTGATCCGAACTCGGGCGTATGCCACTCCGACGACTACCTACGATCAATGGCGTTGGACCTGGTGGAAGTCGCCCGCCCGTCCGTAGAGGCGTACGTGTCCCACCTGATCACCAACCGGACGTTCAAGCGAACCGACTTCGTAGAAAAAGGACTCGGGCGTGGTGCGAGTGCTGCGGCCACTGACCAGCGAGCTACCCGAACAGCGGTTGATCTGGCCGAACACGTCGAACACGTCCGCAAGCTGATCAACGGCACCGTGAAGGAATGGAAGCGGGCGGACTCCACCAGGCTCACCGGCACCAACGGCCGTGAAGGCCGGCACAACGGCCACCACGTGGCGTGAGCCGCCACCCTGGCTAGGTCTACCCCACAGCCGAACACGATAGCTCAGCGGCGATGCCCCGCACCCCCGGTGCGGGGCATCGCCGCATCTGCACCCGTGTTCGCCTTGAACGCATCACGCGGCTTGTTCACATCAGCCGTTACAGTGCGTGTGCACGGATCAAGGCGTTTATTTTGATCAAGACCATTATGCGGCGGATCTCGCGAGATGGGCCGCTGCTTCATAACCCGTTTCAATTGAAACTGTGGACCCCACCGATGCGTGGCGAGGTGGTCACGCCGCGGCGCCGGCCGTGCCCAGACATCGATGATCAGATGCCGGCCGATTTCAGCAAGGGGTACGTTCTTGTGCGCATTTCGTCCTCGTATCCTTCGATCGCCTCGATCAGGCCCACCCGGCCAGCGGCTGCGTCGATCAGCGCTGTGGCGAGGGAACCGGCGTCTCGGAGGGCGCTGTTGGCGCCGTCGCCAAGCATGGGTGGCATCGCGTGGATGGCGTCGCCGAGAACAGTGACGTTGCTCAGCCGCCAAGCCGCGACAGGCCGGACAACACGGTTGGTCTTGGGCACGATCGAGCTTGGCAGGACGTTGGCCACCAGGTACCGCAACCCGGGATGCCAGTGGGCGACTGCACGCCGCATCACGTCGTGGAGAGAAGGCTTTGAACCGGAGAAGAAGTCCGTCCGGGAAAGTCCGATGCTTTCCACTGCGGACTCGAGACTGACCGACACGTAGTCATCGACCTCGTCGAGCCGCAGCCCTGGCGCCAAATCCCCTGCCGCGGCGGTGAAATTGCGGCGCGCCTCGTACACGCCTGCTGCCATGAGTGAGCCGGAGGGGTCCATCGTGTCACGAAGCTGTCGTCGAAGGCGTCTGGAAGTGCATGCCGGAGGGTGGGTGTCAGCGGCGCCTTCGACAGCAAGACGTACTCGACGAACACGTCGACTTCGGCATCCGGCAAGAGCTGACACCGGACCACTGAGTTGATCCCGCCGCCGACCTGCTCACCAACACCACTGTCCAAATGGGCAACCTCGCCGAGCGGCAATTGGACCTCATGGTCGACCCGCACCGCAACAGCGGTCTGCCACCCGTCCTGGCAACGATCCCCGGTGAACAGCACGGCGTCCAGGGTGTCCAGCTCGCCGCCACGGCCACCGTCGCCGACATGCGACGCAACGCCACCCCGGCCGCGATGCAGAGCCTGCCCACCAATCTCCACAACCAGGATATTGTCCCGTTCGGCACCCAGGCCGCGCTCAACGCGCTCGATCAATCCCGTTCACTGCGCTGGCTGCACGGCGCGTTGGCGGTCGCGCTGCGCCAGGCCGTGCACGTCGGTGACCGCCGGCCGACTGCCCCGGCCTGCTCCGCCGTGATGGACAGGTTGATCGCCGAAGTACCCCCGATCGACCCCGACCGTCCACTCGACCTGGACGTGCAGCACGCCGCCGACGTCCTCGACGACTACGCCCGCGAACGGATCAACTGATCCGGCCGGTATGTCAGCGAGTCCCGCGAAGGGACATTCCCGCGTGGGCGACGCCGAGGGCGATGACGCGTTCGCAGAAAGTCTCACCGACCATCGGCACGCCGCCGTCGCGAGAGCATGAAGGCCCAGTCACCACGCGGTGACTGGGCCTTCGGTCTGTGGAAAACCTATGCGGTGTAGGCGACCGCGTCGAATTCATGGTTCGTGACGCCGTCCCGGAACGCCAGCAGTTCGGCTTCGGTGAACACCAACTCGACGGCTGCCCAGCCGCGACGGCGGAACACGTACATGCCGTCCACGCCGCGACAGGTGATCTCCAGGCACAGCCCCTCGGTGCAGCCCTCCCGAGCACCGGCTAAGAAGGCGTCGAACTCCTCGGCGGTGAACACCAGCCGGTGGTCATCCGGCGCGCCGAACACCGTCTTGTCGTCACGCAACTCGACCCAACCATCCCGGCGAGCCACCCGTACACACTGCTTGTCTGGCTCACTTCGGGTTGCCTTGCGGAAATCCCGCTCGGCAAATTGCGGTCGTGGGACCGTGCTCATGTGCAAACTCCCTAGCTGGTGGTGTTTTTCGCCTGTTCAGCGTAGTCGCGTGATATCGCCTTCATGAACTTCCGGCTCTCATCGAACCGCAGGGCCGCGTTCGTGATGCGCGCCCAGGCTGTCTCATGGGCCGCAAGCGCCTTCTTGTCGTCCAGGTAGCGAACCTCGCCTTGACCTTCGGTATACGCAAGTTCGAGTGGTCCTGCGGCACCCGGGGAAGGGACGCGAACCAGGGTGAAGCGGGTGCCGAGCGGAGACCGGCGGCCAGGCGCAGCCTGGAACGGCACCACCTGAATCATCACGTTCGGCCGGTTCGACAACTTGATCAGATGCTCGATCTGCTGCTGCATCACGTCTGCCGGGGCCCACATGCGGCGCAAGCACGACTCACTCATGACAACCTGGATCGTGGGCGGCTCGGGCTTGTCGAGAATGTCCTGGCGCGCGACTCGCGCCGCCACGCGGTCTTCGACGGTCACGCCATCGATCTCTGGTTGGTCCGCATGCATGGCGCGTGCGTAGGCTTCGGTCTGCAGCAGGCCGGGCACGACCTCGACCTCAGCCTGCCGGATCTGGTCCGCGTGCTTCTCCAGGTCGATCAGGAGTCGTAGATCCTCTGCGTACGCGCGATTGTGGCCGGTTGACCAGAAGCCACGCTTGTGGTTGTCCCGGCGCAGCTCGCGCACCGTTTCCCGGTGGCCATCGTCAGTGAATCCGAGGCGCGTCGCCAGCAGGTCCAGATCACCAACGGAGATCGTCCCCATGCCGCTGATCAACCCAGCGATACGACTCTGACTCGACTAGATGATCTTCGCCGCGTCGGCTTGCGAGATGCCGGCAGTCTCGATCATGTGGGCGATCTCGCGGCCCAGCAGAAGCTTCCTGGCGGTACGCATCTTGACCATTGGCATTGGGCGCTCTCCCTGCGTCGTGCCGGCGTTGGTACCGAGCGAGCACCCCTCCTTTCCACCACGAAGGGTATCGCTCGGTGCTACCCGATCAGACGGGTAAGGAAATGGTGATTATCACGATATCTTCATCTCATGGCCATACGCGAGATGAGATTGAGGACATGAGATGCAGAAGGTTCTTGCCGAGGCCGCGGATGCGCCCGCCCTGAACTACCCCAGTGCATCCACACCCGATCAGGCGAAATGCTGCTTTTAGCAGCGGCTTTCAACACCTCTGAGACCCGCCCGGGCCGTTCCGTGTCCTCCCGACAGGAAAGGCCGGGCATATGAGGCGGGCGGCGCTGCGTCGAGACCGAGCGGTGCCCCCGACACCGCGCGCCCCTTCGGGCTCCGCGCGCCGCCCGCCACCCCTACAAATCCCGAACACTGGAGTCTTCATGTCCCAGCCCCAGACACAGCAGCGCTACTTCTGGTTGCCAGTGCCGGACGAGTCCAGCGCCTACGGCCTCGTGCGGCACGCTTTCGCCGGCACACGCCTGGACACCGGCACAGCCGACGAAGCGTTCCGCGGCAACACCTTCGCCCTGGCCAACCCATCCGAAATGGACTGGATTCACGCCAAGACATGCCAGGACTGCAACACGCTGCTCAAAGAAATGAAGGGCCGGCCACGGTGACCTCCCCCATGCGCTGGCCGGACGGCACCCCAGTCGACCCCGAACCCGACGACGCCCCGACCACAGACAACCACGTCTGGCGGTTCACCGAGTCGCCCGCCTGGGCCCGGATCGACCACGAGCTCAAAGAACGAATCATCCAGCGCCTTCACACACTCTGAAGACCCGGCCCGATGCCGCGACCTCCCCCACTCGCGGCGGCATCGAGCCGCGCGGCCGGGCGGAGTGGACGTCCCCCGACACACCGCCCGGCCGCATCCCCAACGACAAGGACTACACATCCTGCGGGCTGGACAAATACTCCAGGACGCGGTGCGTGGTTACCGCCCCTCATCCGGCCACACCGCATCCTCCGGAAACGGCTCACCGAAAAACAGCCCGTCAGTGCCTTCACCCCCAAACCACCCGACGGAATCCCCCCCGTACTCATCAAGGAACGCAGCGAAATCATCGTCCCCGGCAACCGGCCCGGCACTGTCTGCACCCGCAGCATCGTCCCCGGCATCCTGTCCCAGGAACGCGAGCAACTCGGTCGCGACAAACTCCTCATAAGCATCCGCGCTCAGCATCACCCCAGCATCCGCGGCACCTGGGGGCACCTGCGCCCCCTCTACATCCGGCACCGCCCGAGCAAGCCACGCATCCAGATCGACGTCAGCCCACCACGCGTCCCGGCCGTCCTGATCAGCCCCAGGCTGCTCCGATACCCCCTCCGGCCCCACACCCGGCCCGACCACCGGGGCCCCACCCACCCCGGTCTCCGTCACCTCCCGGACCTTCTTCTTCCGCCCCCGCCCCGCCACCGTCGACCGGAGCTCCGCCAACTCCGCCGCCTGCTCGTCAGCCAGCTGCCCCTGCTCCTTCAACGCCTCCAACTCCGCAACCCGGGCGGCAGCCTTTCTCGCCCGGTACCAATCCGCGAACCTTTCCTTCTTTTTCTGCCACGTCTGCGCCTTCGGCCGAAGCGCCGCCAGCTCCCCCGCCTGCCCCTCAGTCAGCGGCTCCCGCTCCTTCAACTCCTCCAACACCGCAACCCGATCGGCGGCAGCCTTTCCCGCCCGGTACCAATCCACGAACCTTTCCTTCTTTTTCTGCCACTGCTGCGCCTTCGGCCGAAGCTCCGCCAGCTCCGCCTCCTGCCCCTCAGTCAGCCGCCCCCGCTCCTTCAACCCGTCCAACACCGCAACCCGATCGGCGGCAGCCTTTCCCGCCCGGTACCAATCCACGAACCTTTCCTTCTTTTTCTGCCACTGCTGCGCCTTCAGCCGAAGCTCCGCCAGCTCCCCCGCCTGCCCCTCAGTCAGCCGCCCCCGCTCCTTCAACTCCTCCAACTCCGCAACCCGATCGGCAGCAGCCTTTCCCGCCCGCTGATACTTCGCGGCAGATTCCTTCCTTTTCTGCTTCCGCTGCGCCACCTTCGGCTGGAGCTCCGCCAGCTCCGCCGCCTGCCCCTCAGTCAGTGGCCTCGCCAACTCCTCCAACACCGCAACCCGATCGGCAGCAGCCTTTACCACCCTGCGAGACTTCGCGTCATATTTCTTCTTTTTCTGCCACGTCTGCGCCTTCGGCTGGAGCTTCTCCAGCTCCGCCGCCTGCCCCTCAGTCAGTGGCCTCGCCAACGCCTCCAACTCCGCAACACGGACGGCAGCAGCCTTTCTCGCCTGGTACTGCTTCGCGTTCTTTTCCTTCTGTTTCCGTTTCCGCTCTGCACTCGGGTCCTGCTGTGCTGCCTGATCCGTCGGCGTGAGCACCTCACTCCCACCATCACCCGGACTCCCGGAAACAGCCCCAGCAGCAGCGGATACTTCCACCTTCCGCCGCTTAACCCCCCGCGAACTCTCGCCGGCCTCCCCCCGCGTCCTCCCCGCACTCGCGCCGGCGCCCCCCGCCACCGGCCCGGACGCACCACCCCGACGCTTCGGACCCGTCACCACGGCGGGCAGACCGGATCCCCCGTCCTGGCGCCGCCACCGGGAACCACTGGGCGGCAACACCACCTCCCCATCCACTTCCGCCCCCGGCACCGGCACCGGAATCACCCACATGCCGGTCGCAGCCAGGACATCCGCGTCCTCGGCTTCCTCCCCTTCTGCGGATTCAGCAGAACGACCCGCCCTTGCTCATCACGGTCTTCTCCATGCACCGCAGCGATCACATGCGCGCTACCGTCCGCTCGCTGGTAAATCACCGGCACAGCCACACCCACCGGCCCACTCCGCACATACTGCTCAGCCCCGGCCACACCATCCACCCGCCGGGCCTTCGCCCCGAACGCCTCCTCCAACCGAGCCGGATCCCGGTCACCAACAGCCGGCCCCGCCACGAACTGCCGACCGAACTTCAGAGAATTATGAAACGCCACCACCGCCTCCGAACAGTTCACCCGGAAACGCTCATCACCGCAACGATAATTGGCCTGATTCACCCCCCGCAGGAACCGATACCCAGACCCCATCGACTCACCCCCCGCTACCGGATCTGAAACCCCCCACACCCCAGACCCCACCGCATCCGGCCACACCGCATCCTCCGGAAACGCCTCACCGAAAAACAGCCCGTCAGCGCCTTCACCCCCAAACCACCCGACGGACCCCTCCCAGTCGTGGTAGTCGGGGAGGAAACCGGCGAAATCATCCCCCCCGGCAACCGGGCCGGCACTGTCGGCACCCGCAGCGTCGTCCCCGGCATCCTGTCCCAGGAACGCGAGCAACTCGGTCGCGACATACGCCTCATAAGCATCCGCGCCCAGCATCGCCCCAGCATCCGCGGCACCTGGGGGCACCTGCGCCCCCTCTACATCCGGCACCGCCCGAGCAAGCCACGCATCCAGATCGACGTCAGCCGACCACGCGTCCCAGCCGTCCTGATCAGCCCCAGCCTGCTCCGATACCCCTTCCGGCCCCGCATCCCGCCCGACCACCAGGGCCCCACCCACCCCGGTCTCCGTCACCTCCCGGACCTTCTTCTTCCGCCCCCGCCCCGCCACCGTCGACCGGAGCTCCGCCAACCCCACCCCCTGCGCCTCAGTCAGCCGCCCCTGCTTCTCCAACGCCTCCAACACCGCAACACAGGCGGCAGCCTTTCTCGCCCAGCGCCAAGCCACGAGCCCTTCCTTCTGTTTCTGCCACGTCTGCGCCTTCGGCCGAAGCGCCGCCAGCTCCGCCTCCTGCTCGTCAGTCAGCCGCCCCTGCTTCTTCAACTTCTCCAACACCGCAACACGGGCGGCAGCAGCCTTTCCCTCCCGGTACCAAGCCACGAACCTTTCCTTCTTTTTCTGCCACTGCTGCGCCTTCGGCCGAAGCGCCGCCAGCTCCTTCTCCTCATCCGGCGTCAGCGGCCCCTGCTTCTTCAACTTCTCCAACACCGCAACCCGATCGGCAGCAGCCTTTACCTCCCTGCGATACTTCGCGTTAGATTCCTTCTTTTTCTGCTTCAGCTGCGCCGCCTTCGGCTGGAGCTTCGCCAGCTCCGCCGCCTGCCCCTTAGTCAGCGGCCTCGCCAACGCCTCCAACTCCGCAACACGGGCGACAGCATCCTTTCCCGCCTGGTACCGATTCGCGTTATTTTCCTTCTGTTTCTGCCACTGCTTCGCCTTCGGCTGGAGCTTCTTCAGCTCCTTCTCCTCATCCGGCGTCAGCCGCCTCTTCGTCTTCAACCTCTCCAACTTCGCAACCCCGGCGGCAGCGGCCTTTCTCGCCTTGTACTGCTTCGCGTTATCTTCCTTCTTTTTCCGTTTCCGCTCTGCACTCGGGTCCTGCTGTGCTGCCTGATCCGTCGGCGTGAGCACCCCACTCCCGCCATCACCCGGACTCCCGGAAACAGCCCCAGCAGCAGCGGATACTTCCACCTTCCGCCGCTTAACCCCCCGCGAACCCTCGCCAACCTCCGCCCCCGTCCTCCCCGCACTCGCGCCGGCGCCCCCCGCCACCCGCCCAGACACACCACCCCGACGCTTCGGACCCGTCACCACGGACGGCAACCCGGACCCCCCACCCTGGCCCCGCCACCGGGAACCACTGGGCGGCAACACCACCTCCCCATCCACTTCCACCCCCGGCACCGGCACCGGAATCACCCACATGCCGGTCGCAGCCAGGACATCCGCGGGCTCGGCTTCCTCCCCCTTCTGCGGATTCAGCAGAACGACCCGCCCTTGCTCATCGCGGTCTTCTCCATGCACCGCGGCGATCACATGCGCACTACCGTCCGCTCGCCGGTAAATCACCGGCACAGCCACACCCACCGGCCCACTCCGCACATACTGCTCAGCCCCGGCCACACCACCAACCCGCCGGGCCTTCGCCCCGAACGCCTCCTCCAACCGAGCCGGATCCCGATCACCAGCCGGCCCCGCCACGAACTGCCGACCGAACTTCAGAGAATTGTGAAACGCCACCACCGCCTCCGAACAGTTCACCCGGAAACGCTCATCACCGCAACGATAATTGGCCTGGTTCACCCCCGACAAGAACCGATACCCAGACCCCATCGACTCACCCCCCGCTACCGGATCTGAAACCCCCCACACCCCAGACCCCACCGCATCCGGCCCCACCGCATCCTCCGGAAACGCCTCACCGAAAAACAGCCCGTCAGCGCCTTCACCCCCAAACAACCCGACGGACCCCTCCCCGTCGTGGTAGTCGGGGAGGAAACCGGCGAAATCATCCCCTCGGGCAACCGGGCCGGCACTGTCGGCACCCGCAGCATCGTCCCCGGCATCCTGTCCCAGGAACGCGAGCAACTCGGTCTCGACAAACTCCTCATAAGCATCCGCGCTCAGCATCACCCCAGCATCCGCCGCACCTGGGGGCACCTGCGCCCCCTCTACATCCGCCACCGCCCGAGCAAGCCACGCATCCAGATCGACGTCACCCGACCACGCGTCCCGGTCGTGTTCAGCCCCAGCCTGCTCCGATACCCCTTCCGGCCCCGCATCCCGCCCGGCCACCGGGGCCCCACCCACCCCGGTCTCCGTCACCTCCCGGTCCTTCTTCTTCCGCCCCCGCCCCGCCACCGTCGGCCGGAGCTCCGCCAACTCCACCCCCTGCCCCTCAGTCAGCCGCCCCCGCTTCTCCAACGCCTCCAACACCGCAACACGGGCGGCAGCCTTTCTCGCCCGGTACCAATCCGCGAACCTTTCCTTCTGTTTCTGCCACGTCTGCGCCTTCGGCCGAAGCTCCGCCAGGTCCGCCTCCTGCTCGTCAGTCAGCCGCCCCTGCTCCTTCAACTTCTCCAACACCGCAACCCGATCGGCAGCAGCCTTTACCGCCCGGTACCAAACCGCCCACCTTTCCTTCTGTTTCTGCCACTGCTGCGCCTTCGGCTGGAGCTTCGCCAGCTCCTTCTCCTCATCCGACGTCAGCGACCTCTGCGTCTTCAACCCCTCCAACACCGCAACACGGGCGGCAGCAGCCTTTCCCACCTGGTACCGATCCGCTTTATTTTCCTTCTCTTTCTGCCACTGCTGCGCCTTCGGCTGGAGCTTCGCCAGCTCCTTCTCCTCATCCGACGTCAGCCGCCCCTGCGTCTTCAACCCCTCCAACACCACAACACGGGCGGCAGCACCCGTTTTCTCACGGTACCGTTCCGCGTTATCTTCCTTCTGTTTCTGCCACTGCTGCGCCTTCGGCTGGAGCTCCGCCAGCTCCTTTTCCTCATCCGGCGTCAGCGACCTCTGCGTCTTCGACCCCTCCAACACCGCAACACGGGCGGCAGCAGCCTTTCCCGCCTTGTACCGATTCGCGCTATTTTCCCTCTGTTTCTGCCAAGTCTGCGCCTTCGACTGGAGCTTCGCCAGATCCTTCTCCTCATCCGACGTCAGCGGCCTCTTCGTCTTCAACCCCTCCAACTCCACAACCCCGGCGGCAGCGGCCTTTCTCGCCTTGTACCGCTTCGCGTTAGCTTCCTTCTGTTTCCGTTTCCGCTCTGCACTCGGGTCCTGCTGTGCTGCCTGATCCGTCGGCGTGAGCACCCCACTCCCGCCATCACCCGGACTCCCGGAAACAGCCCCAGCAGCGGCGGATACTTCCACCTTCCGCCGCTTAACCCCCCGCGAACTCTCGCCGGCCTCCGCCCCCGTCCTCCCCGCACTCGCGCCGGCGCCCCCCGCCACCCGCCCAGACACACCACCCCGACGCTTCGGACCCGTCACCACGGTCGGCAACCCGGATCCCCCACCCTGGCCCCGCCACCGGGAACCACTGGGCGGCAACACCACCTCCCCCTCCACTTCCACCCCCGGCACCGGCACCGGAATCACCCACATGCCGGTCGCAGCCAGGACATCCGCGTCCTCGGCTTCCTCCCCCTTCTGCGGATTCAGCAGAACGACCCGCCCTTGCTCATCGCGGTCTTCTGCATGCACCGCAGCGATCACATGCGCGCTACCGTCCGCTCGCCGGTAAATCACCGGCACAGCCACACCCACCGGCCCACTCCGCACATACTGCTCAGCCCCGGCCACACCATCCACCCGCCGGGCCTTCGCCCCGAACGCCTCCTCCAACCGAGCCGGATCCCGGTCACCAACAGCCGGCCCCGCCACGAACTGCCGACCGAACTTCAGAGAATTGTGAAACGCCACCACCGCCCCCAGGCAGTTCACCCGGAAACGCTCATCACCGCAACGATAATTGGCCTGGTTCACCCCCGGCAAGAACCGATACCCAGACCCCATCGACTCACCCCCCGCTACCGGATCTGAAACCCCCCACACCCCAGACGCCACCGCATCCGGCCCCACCGCATCCTCCGGAAACGGCTCACCGAAAAACAGCCCGTCAGTGTCTTCACCCCCAAACCATCCGACGGAATCCCCCCCGTACTCATCAAGGAACGCAGCGAAATCATCCCCTCGGGCAACCGGGCCGGCACTGTCTGCACCCGCAGCATCGTCCCCGGCATCCTGTCCCAGGAACGCGAGCAACTCGGTCTCGACAAACTCCTCATAAGCATCCGCGCTCAGCATCACCCCAGCATCCGCCGCACCTGGGGGCGCCTGCGCCCCATCTACATCCGCCACCGCCCGAGCAAGCCACGCATCCAGATCGACGTCAGCCGACCACGCGTCCCGGTCGTGTTCAGTCCCAGCCTGCTCCGATACCCCTTCCGGCCCCGCACCCCGCCCGACCACCGGGGCCCCACCCACCCCGGTCTCCGTCACCTCCCGGTCCTTCTTCCGTCCCCGCCCCGCCACCTTCGACCGGAGCTCCGCCAACTCCACCCCCTGCTCCTCAGTCAGCCGCCCCTGCTCCTTCAACCCTTCCAACTCCGCAACACGGGCGGCAGCCTTTCTCGCCCGGTACCAAGCCACGAACCTTTCCTTCTTTTTCTGCCACGTCTGCGCCTTCGGCCGAAGCGCCGCCAGCTCCGCCTCCTGCTCGTCAGTCAGCCGCCCC
The DNA here is from genome assembly GCF_014697215.1 of Saccharopolyspora pogona. GTDB lineage: Bacteria > Actinomycetota > Actinomycetes > Mycobacteriales > Pseudonocardiaceae > Saccharopolyspora > Saccharopolyspora hattusasensis. Next base: position 92,512 of record NZ_CP031142.1, on the reverse strand, counting down.
TGCTCCTTCAACTTCTCCAACACCGCAACACTGGCGGCAGCAGCCTTTACCGCCCGGTACCAATCCGCCATCCTTTCCTTCTTTTTCTGCCACTGCTGCGCCTTCGGCCGAAGCGCCGCCAGCTCCCCCGCCTGCTCCTCAGTCAGCGGCCCCCGCTCCTTCAACGTCTCCAACTCCGCAACCCGATCGGCAGCAGCCTTTCCCGCCCGGTACCGATCCACGTCCCATTCCTTCTTTTTCTGCCACTGCTGCGCCTTCGGCCGAAGCGCCGCCAGCTCCTTCTCCTGCTCGTCAGTCAGCGGCCCCTGCTTCTTCAACTTCTCCAACACCGCAACCCGATCGGCAGCAGCCTTTACCTCCCTGCGGTACTTCGCTTCCCATTCCCTCTTTTTCTGCCACGCCTGCGCCTTCGGCCGAAGCGCCGCCAGCTCCTTCTCCTGCTCGTCAGTCAGCCGCCCCTGCTCCTTCAACGCCTCCAACTCCTCAACACGGGCGGCAGCAGCCTTTCCCGCCCGGTACCAATCCGCGTCCCATTCCTTCTTTTTCTGCCACGCCTGCGCCTTCGGCTGGAGCGCCGCCAGCTCCTTCTCCTGCTCGTCAGTCAGCGGCCCCTGCTTCTTCAACACCGCAACACGGGCGACAGCAGCCTTTCCCGCCCTGCGATACTTCGCGGCAGATTCCTTCTCTTTCTGCTTCAGCTGCTTCGCCTTCGGCTGGAGCTTCGCCAGCTCCTTCTCCTCATCCGACGTCAGCCGCCTCTTCGTCTTCAACCCCTCCAACTCCACAACACGGGCGGCAGCAGCCGTTTTCTCACGGTACCGTTCCGCGTTATTTTCCTTCTGTTTCTGCCACGTCTGCGCCTTCGACTGGAGCTTCGCCAGATCCTTCTCCTGCTCGTCAGTCAGCGGCCCCTGCTTCTTCAACTCCGCAACACGGGCGGCAGCAGCCTTTCTCTCCCGGTACCGCTTCGCGTTATCTTCCTTCTGTTTCCGTTTCCGCTCTGCACTCGGGTCCTGCTGTGCTGCCTGATCCGTCGGCGTGAGCACCTCACTCCCGCCATCACCCGGACTCCCGGAAACAGCCCCAGCAGCAGCGGATACTTCCACCTTCCGCCGCTTAACCCCCCGCGAACTCTCGCCGGCCTCCGCCCCCGTCCTCCCCGCACTCGCGCCGGCTCCCCCCGCCACCGGCTCAGACACACCACCCCGACGCTTCCGACCCGTCACCACGGTCGGCAACCCGGACCCCCCGTCCTGGCCCCGCCACCGGGAACCACTGGGCGGCAACACCACCTCCCCATCCACTTCCACCCCCACCCCCACCCCCGGCACCGGCACCGGCACCGGCACCGGCACCGGCACCGGAATCACCCACATGCCGGTCGCAGCCAGGACATCCGCGTCCTCGGCTTCCTCCCCCTTCTGCGGATCCAGCAGAACGACCCGCCCTTGCTCATCGCGGTCTTCTGCATGCACCGCAGCGATCACATGCGCGCTACCGTCCGCTCGCCGGTAAATCACCGGCACAGCCACACCCACCGGCCCACTCCGCACATACTGCTCAGCCCCGGCCACACCAGCCACCCGCCGGGCCTTCGCCCCGAACGCCTCCTCCAACCGAGCCGGATCCCGGTCACCAACAGCCGGCCCCGCCACGAACTGCCGACCGAACTTCAAAGAATTGTGAAACGCCACCACCGCCCCCAGGCAGTTCACCCGGAAACGCTCATCACCGCAACGATAATTGGCCTGGTTCACCCCCGGCAAGAACCGATACCCAGACCCCATCGACTCACCCCCCGCTACCGGATCTGAAACCCCCCACACCCCAGACCCCACCGCATCCGGCCCCACCGCATCCTCCGGAAACGGCTCACCGAAAAACAGCCCGTCAGTGCCTTCACCCCCAAACCATCCGACGGAATCCCCCCCGTACTCATCAAGGAACGCAGCGAAATCATCGTCCCCGGCAACCGGGCCGGCACTGTCGGCACTGTCGGCACTGTCGGCACCCGCAGCATCGTCCCCGGCATCCTGTCCCAGGAACGCGAGCAACTCGGTCGCGACAAACTCCTCATAAGCACTCTCGCTCAGCATCACCCCAGCATCCGCCGCACCTGGGGGCACCTGCGCCCCGTCTGCATCCGCCACCGCCCGAGCAAGCCACGCATCCAGATCGACGTCAGCCGACCACGCGTCCCGGTCGTGTTCAGTCCCAGTCCACCCCGATACCCCCTCCGGCCCCGCACCCCGCCCGGCCACCGGGGCCCCACCCACCCCGGTCTCCGTCACCTCCCGGTCCTTCTTCTTCCGCCTCCGCCCCGCCACCGTCGACCGGAGCTCCGCCAACTCCACCCCCTGCTCCTCAGTCAGCTGCCCCCGCTTCTCCAACGCCTCCAACACCGCAACACGGGCGGCAGCAGCCTTTCCCACCCGGTACCAATCCGCCCACCTTTCCTTCTTTTTCTGCCACGTCTGCGCCTTCGGTCGAAGCGCCGCCAGCTCCGCCCCTGCCCCTCAGTCAGCCGCCCCCGCTCCTTCAACCCCTCCAACACCGCAACACGGACGGCAGCAGCCTTTCCCACCCGGTACCAATCCGCCCACCTTTCCTTCTCTTTCTGCCACGTCTGCGCCTTCGGCCGAAGCGCCGCCAGCTCCGCCCCCTGCCCCTCAGTCAGCCGCCCCCGCTCCTTCAACCCCTCCAACACCGCAACACGGGCGGCAGCAGCCTTTCCCACCCGGTACCAATCCGCTTTATTTTCCTTCTGTTTCTGCCACGTCTGCGCCTTCGGCTGGAGCTTCTCCAGCTCCGCCGCCTGCCTCTCAGTCAGCGGCCTCGCCAACGCCTCCAACTCCTCAACACGGGCGACAGCAGCCTTTCTCGCCTGGTACTGCTTCGCGTTATATTCCTTCGTTTCCTGCTTCACCTGCGCCGCCTTCGGCTGGAGCTTCGCCAGCTCCTTCTCCTCATCCGACGTCAGCGACCTCTGCGTCTTCAACCCCTCCAACTCCGCAACACGGGCGGCAGCAGCCGTTTTCTCACGGTACCGTTCCGCTTTATTTTCCTTGTTTTTCTGCCACGTCTGCGCCTTCGGCTGGAGCTTCGCCAGCTCCTTCTCCTGCTCTTCAGTCAGCGGCCCCTGCTTCTTCAACTCCGCAACACGGGCGGCAGCAGCCTTTCTCGCCTGATACTGCTTCGCGTTATCTTCCTTCTTTTTCCGTTTCCGCTCCGCACTCGGGTCCTGCTGTGCTGCCTGATCCGTCGGCGTGAGCACCTCACGCCCGCCATCACCCGGATTCCCGGAAACAGCCCCAGCAGTGGATACTTCCACCTTCCGCCGCTTAACCCCCGCGAACCCTCGCCGGCCTCCCCCCGCGTCCCCCCCGCACTCGCGCCGGCTCCCCCCGCCACCGGCCCAACGCGAGGCTGACGCTTCGGACCCGTCACCACGGACGGCAACCCGGACCCCCCGTCCTGGCCCCGCCACCGGGAACCACCGGGCCGTAACACCCCCTCCCCATCCACCTCCACCCCCGGCACCGGAAACACCCACATCCCGGTGCCCGGCAGATCCACCACGCCTCGCCCATCGCCACCCGCGGAGGCGACATCATCCGCCCGCCCACCACCAGGCCACGACAGGCGCCGCCGTGTGCCATCTCGCCCCGGACGTTCCTCCTGAATCGTCTCCGGCACCGGTCCCACCGCCTCGCGCCGCAATTCCACACGGGACCACCCAACGCCGCTCGGGCCGGCAACGGGTTCGGCAGGATCTCGCACCAGCGGGCCCACCAACTTCCGGGGGTTATGCCGGCCCCGCACGATCCACCCCGCCACCAGCCCATCATCACCAGACCAGCCCCCCTGCCTCGCCCGGTCGATCTCGCGGCGCAGATCCGGCGGCGACGACTGCCGCACCGGTATCCCACCGGTATCCCACATGGTGTCCGCCCCAGACCCGGTCATCGCCCCGAGCTGTGCGTCCCCGACCACCGACGCCACCTGACCAGATACCCCCTGGGCAACCGGTGTCTCTTCCGCAGCCACCGTCTTCTCACCGGAGCCCGCAGCCGCAGCCGACGAATCCGCCAGACCGGCCATACCCTGACCTCCCCCAGCCGGCACCAGGCCAGCGGGCCCGCCCACCGGCCTGGGCCGAGAACCATCCGCGGCGAACACCGTCCACCGCGGCCCACGCCCACCCCGCCCCGGCATCAACGCAACAACATCCCGCCCCACACCCCGCGCCAGAGCCGAACCCTGACCCGACGACACCACCACACCCGCACCCGGAACACCCTGCGCGACCAGCACCACAGGCCCACCACCAGAACCCGCAACACCGCCCCGCACGAACTCCACCAACCCGCCACCAGCAACCACACCCGCCGGCACCAGCACCCGCACCGCGTCCACCAGCAAGCCCGCAAGCGACGCCACCACCCGGTCCTGCTGCAGAGACGGCACCACCTGCGACCCATCCGCCGGCGACCCCACCGAACCCGGCAGACCCGCTCCAGCATCCTCGCGATGCGAAACCCCACTCCCCGCAACCGAATCCACACCGAAAGGCCCATCTCGGCCGGTCAAGCCACCCGGCGAGAACTCACGCCCCGGAGACACAGCACCACCACTGTCCGGATCCGCCACCGCCCCAGACCCGGGTGTGACAGTCTCCGGTAACGCGGCATCCGAGGACACACCAGAACCATGCCGGATACCCGCCGATGACCTCTCCCCCGCCGAATCCTGCGTCTGCGACGCCAGCACATCCAGCGACCGGCCCCCCAACACACCAGAACGATCCACACCAGACTTCCCGGCCACGCCGGGAACGTCCACACCAGAACCATCCACACCAGACTTCCCGGCCACGCCATGCAGCCCGGGCACGGCCTGATCGCCACCGGCAACCGGACTGTACGGCGGAGGCGGCGTCACCGACCGGTCCGAACCAAAACCCAGTGCCACATAAGGATATGCAGGTGGCGGCGTTCCCGGCCGGTGCTGACCGGAACCCGGCACCGCCGGAACACCACCCGTCGCGTCCCCGCCCGTCACACTGCCACCAGCACCGCCCTTAACGCCGCCACCGGCACCGTCCTTAACGTCCTTACCGTCCTTGACGTCGTTGCTGTCCTTGCCGTCCACAACAGCGGACACCACCAGGTCTTTGCCGTAAGGCGCCGACACCGCAGCCGAATCCACCGGCCCGACCGGGAAAACAGAGTCCACACCAGACGGCTTCGAGGCATCGGGGGGCTGAATGTGTTGTCCTTGCCCTGGGAGCCAGGGATGTTCCTCCCTGTCTGCGACCCGGACCCTGTCCCCAGCAGCGGGGTCTTCTCCTCGGCGAATCCGCCACCATCGGTGGTGGTGCCCTCACGCCGGCCGGTGCCCTCGAGATACGGGCTCGGGCCATCCGGGTGCAGCTTGCCCCGCCACAACAAACCCGCCACCGTGCCCAGCGCGCTCAACACCGACTCCGACGCTCCCGCCGTCAGCGCCCACAAGTTCCAGTCCACCGGCGCACCCGTGGCCGCCTGATACCCCACCTCCCCGAACAGCTCCGACAACGCACCCTCGAACGCATCCCCCAGCTCATCCGCGAACCGCGCCGCCCACATCGCCCGCACCGACATCCCCGCATAATCATCCAGACTCTTGCTCACCGCATCCGCGAAGCGCGCCATCGCCGACACCGGATACTTCTCCGCGTGCTCGGCCACCACCCGCCTCACCGCCGCCTCCAGAATCGCCTCGTCCACCTCATCGCCCAGCCCCCGCACCAGCACCTTCGTCAACGCGTTGCTCACCAGACCACCCAGCGCCGACAACGGCAGCGACACCAACGCCGAAAACGCCCCCATTCCCGCCGCCTGCTCGGTCAGCTTCCCGTCCCACTTGTCACCCGACTTCTCACCCAGCATCTGCAACTGGGCCTGCAGATCCGGCAGCACGTTGAACCCCACACCACCGGCCGCCGCCATCGCCAACCGCATGAACAACTGGCCCCACCACCGCGACAACAAAAACCGCATCACCGCCATCCGCGCCGCCAGCCACGCCATCGACGCACCACCGGTCGCCCCCGCCATCGCCACCGCCCACGCCATCTCCAACAACAACAATTCCAAACCATAAATCGTCACCAACTTCAAATACCGCACCTGCCGCGCCAAATCCCGCACGAACACCGCCAACTCCCGCAACGCCCCCTCACCCGAAGACAACAACCCATCGAAAACCTCCAAACCCCCCGCGAACCGGTCCGCCGCCTTCCCCGAAAACTCCGTCCGCACCTTCCCCACCAACTCCGCCACAAAACCCCCCACCTCCCCCACCCCCACCGCACCCGACTCCAACGCATCCGCCACCGCGAACAACCCACCCTCATCCGCATCCGTCATATCCTCACCCGTCAACACCTGAAAAAGCCGCCTCACCCCCTCCGGCACCATGATCGACGAAAACATCACCACCACCCAACCCCAACGCCGCCACAACACATGGCAGCAACGATGTATACGGGAATCAGCCCTTGGATCCACCGGCGCGGTGACGCACAAAAACCCGATAGCCGGGCGACCTCAGCCGCCCGGCACCCAAACCAGGGATATGTTCGCGAGCGAAAGGGGAACTGCAGCACGTATTCGTACTCACGAGCCAAAGCGCATGACCCGGAACTCAAACGGTGCGGTTTCGATAAGCGGCTGCGCACGCCCATCCATCGGATCAAACAGCCGAACACCATCGGTATCGTTCACAGCCACCAACAGGTGCCCGACACTCTCCCGGCCCCGGGTATCCCTCCTGCGCAACCACACCAGCACCTGGGTTTGCGCGGGAAAAGAAGCGATCTCCTCCAAAACACCGAACCAATGCTCATGAACGCTGACACCGACCACGGGTCCGAGCTGAGCCACCATCGGACCAAACCACGCAGCCTGCGCGGGCTCCGGCGGCGGCATCAACCCCGGCTTACCGGCGTTCCAGTCATCCAGCCACGCCCACGGATCACGGTTGGGCAGACCGAACGGCTCTTCACCAGCCGCTTTCGGGACCACCACAGCCGCGTCGAGCATCTGGTCACGCCAGTCACCACTGTCCTGGAAACTCCGGGTGGTACAAGCGAACAACCAGCCACGCTCAGTCTCATCGACCGGATCAGGAGAGACAAGCCCCACCTCCCCGTCATAGCGGTATCCCAGCCACGCCTCCGCCTTCTCAACAGCCCCAGCGAATTCGCCCGCCGCGACTTCCCACGGCAGCAGCCCGCCGACCGAATCACCCTGCCGGCGGCGGAAACGCGCCACCACAAGCTCAGCTACCTCGGCGTCGTTCTGCTCCGCGAACGTCCCCCGCAGACCATCAAGAAAGACCACAGCGTCATCCGCGTAATCCGCATACAACAAGTGACCAGCCAGTTCACGCCCACCGAACTGACGACGCAACCACACCACAGCCCGAGTCCCCACACCCCCATCCACAACAGCCCCGGCCGCATCCCCCCACGTCGCGCAGGTCAACACCTCCGCATCCGGGAAATACACCGCCAGCATCCGATCCCACCAACCCGGCGTCTCACCAACCGCATCCCACGGCAACGCCGAGGCAGGCCGGCAATTCACCACAGCATCCGTCGCGATCACACAATTACTCGCGTTGACCCGCCAGCGCCACGACCCCGGCTCCGGCTCCGGCCCCGACAAATTGAGAGCCTCATCCAGCGGACCAGCATTAGACGCGGGAAACGGCTCCGCCCCATCCAGCGGCACGCAGATCGTCCCCGCCAACATCGGCTCGTCAGACTCCACATAGCGGCAACCGAAGAACGCAGCCCGCTCCGTCGAGAGGATCGCCTCCTCACCCCTCAACACCACACCCTGCCCATAAGTGCCGCGCAACCAGGAGCGCGCCCGCTCCGCGAGCTCGTTCATACCGCTTCGCCCCTCACCCGCCAGACCATCTCCAGCGCAGTATGAGCCCACCACACCCAGCCCCCAAGCCCCTTGCCCGAACGTCAGCCACAACCTGCCCGCCCGGACTACTAGACTTCCTCGTAAGAGACACCGCCGATGCGCAGTGATAGCGCCAGAACAGCGACATTTTGATCAACAGTTCAGGAAGGGCGCGGTCCGGAACTCCCAGGAAACGGGCACGCCGATCACGCAGCCGGCCTGGGGGCGTGAAGGGCCCGTCACAACGTGGTGACGGGCCCTTCACTCGGCGGAAAACCTATGCGATGTAAGCGATTGAGTCGAATTCGCGGTTGGCGACGCCGTCCCGGAACGCCAGCAACTCGGCTTCGTTGAACACCAACTCGACGGCTGCCCAACCGCGACGGCGGAACACGTACATGCCGTCCACGCCGCGACAGGTGATCTCCAGGCACAGCCCCTCGGTGCAGCCCTCCCGGGCACCGGCTAAGAAGGCGTCGAACTCCTCGGCAGTGAAACCAACCGATGGTCATCCGGCGCGCCGAACACCGTCTTGTCGTCACGCAACTCGACCCAACCATCCCGGCGGGCGACACACACGCAGTCCTTGTCAGGAACGCTTTTGCCGGCCTTCCGGAAGTCAATCTCCGCGAAGGCCAACGACGGGGCTGTGTTCATCGGCAATCTCCTTGGGTGTCACTTGGATAGGGACGATCGTGCGACGTCGGCGGCAACGCCCTTCAGGAACCGACGGGTCTCCGCGAACGTCAACGCAGCGTTCGCGAGACGTGCCCACGCCGCCTCATACGCTTTGAGCGCCTTCTTGTCGTCGAGGTACCAGATCTCGTTTGCACCCTCGACGTATGCCAGTTCCAATGGCCCGGCCGCGCCGGGCGAAGGCACACGGATCAACACGAACGGACTCGAAATCGGCGAACGTCGACCGGCCGGACGGTCGAACGGCATAATCTGTAGGTGCACGTTCTGCCTGTTGCTGAGCTTGATGAGGTGGTCGATCTGCGCGCGCATGACCGACTTGTCGCCCCATACTCGCCGGACACATGATTCCGACAGCACGAACTGCACCATTGGTGGCTCGTCCCTGTCGAGGATGTCCTGCCGCGCCAGCCTGGCCTGGATGCGATCTTCCAGCATCACGCCGTTGATCTCGGGCTGATCGGCATGCATCGCCCGGACGTACGCCTCGCATTGCAGTAGCCCCGGTACGACCTCGACCTCAACTGAGCGGATTTGATCAGCGTGCTTCTCCAGGTCAACTCGTAGCCGGATGTCCTCGGAGTACGCGCGGTTGTGTCCAGTTGACCAGAAGCCCCGCTTGTGGTTGTCCCGGCGCAGGTCGCGCAATGCTTCCAGATAACCCTCATCGGTGAAGCCGAGCTTCGACGCCAGAAGCACGAGGTCGCCGGGGCTGATGCTGCTCCCGCCACTGATCAGGCTGGCGATGCGCGGCTGACTCGTCTCAATGAGTTTGGCAGCCCCGGCCTGCGACGAGTCCGCCTTCTGGATCATGTGGGCAATCTCGCGCCCAAGCAGCAGCTTCTTGGCCGTGCGAACAGTTGCGGGCATCTGCGCTGCCTCTCCTGTGATTGACGAGCCGCGTTGCCGAGCGAGGCGATACCTCCCTTCGTCACAAAGGGTATCGCCCACAGCCACTCGATCCGATGGATACCGAAGACTTGATTATTCAGCTTGTTTAGATCACGCTTAGATGAACAAGCCGGAGTGATCCAGATCTCGATGAGATCGACACCACCTTATAAAGGAGCACGATATGCCCATGTTCGGCACGCCGGTGCATCCGCACCCAATCAGGCGAAATGCTGTTGTAGCAGCGGCTTTCAACACCTCTGAGACCCGCCCGGGCCGTTCCGTGTCCTCCCGACAGGAAAGGCCGGGCATATGAGGCGGGCGGCGCTGCGTCGAGACCGAGCGGTGCCCCCGACACCGCGCGCCCCTTCGGGCTCCGCGCGCCGCCCGCCACCCCTACAAATCCCGAACACTGGAGTCTTCATGTCCCAGCCCCAGACACAGCAGCGCTACTTCTGGTTGCCAGTGCCAGACGAGTCCAGCGCCTACGGCCTCGTGCGGCACGCTTTCGCCGGCACACGCCTGGACACCGGCACAGCCGACGAAGCGTTCCGCCGCAACACCTTCGCCCTGGCCAACCCATCCGAAATGGACTGGATTCACGCCAAGACATGCCAGGACTGCAACACGCTGCTCAAAGAAATGAAGGGCCGGCCACGGTGACCTCCCCCATGCGCTGGCCCGACGGCACCCCGGTCAACCCCGAACCCGACGACGCCCCGACCACAGACAACCACGTCTGGCGGTTCACCGAGTCGCCCGTCTGGGCCCGGATCGACCACGAGCTCAAAGACCGAATCATCCAGCGCCTTCGCGCGCTCTGAAGACCCGGCCCGATGCCGCGACCTCCCCCACCCGCGGCGGCATCCAGCCGCGCGGCCGGGCGGAACGGACGTCCCCCCGACACACCGCCCGGCCGCACCCCCAACGACAAGGGCTACACATCCTGCGGGCTGGACAAATACTCCAGGACACGGTGCGCGGTTACCGCCCCGCATCCGGCCACACCGCATCCTCCGGAAACGGCTCACCGAAAAACAGCCCGTCAGTGCCTTCACCCCCAAACCACCCAACGGAATCCCCCCCGTACTCATCAAGGAACGCAGCGAAATCATCGTCCCCGGCAACCGGCCCGGCACTGTCGGCACCCGCAGCATCGTCCCCGGCATCCTGTCCCAGGAACGCGAGCAACTCGGTCGCGACAAACTCCTCATAAGCATCCGCGCCCAGCATCGCCCCAGTATCCGCCGCACCTGGGGGCACCTGCGCCCCATCTACATCCGCCACCGCCCGAGCAAGCCACGCATCCAGATCGACGTCAGCCGACCACGCGTCCCGGTCGTGTTCAGCCCCAGCCTGCTCCGATACCCCCTCCGGCCCCGCACCCCGCCCGACCACCAGGGCCCCACCCACCCCGGTCTCCGTCACCTCCCGGACCTTCTTCTTCCGCCCCCGCCCCACCACCGTCGACCGAAGCTCCGCCAACTCCACCCCCTGCTCCACCGTCAGCCGCCCCCGCTCCTTCAACCCCTCCAACACCGCAACACGGGCGGCAGCCTTTCTCGCCCGGTACCAAGCCGCCAATCTTTCCTTCTGTTTCTGCCACTGCTGCGCCTTCAGCCGAAGCGCCGCCAACTCCGCCTCCTGCTCCTCAGTCAGCCGCCCCCGCTCCTTCAACGCCTCCAACTCCGCAACACGGGCGGCAGCAGCCTTTCTCGCCTGGTACCAATCCACGAACGTTTCCTTCTTTTTCTGCCACGGCTGCGCCTTCGGCCGAAGCTCCGCCAGCTCCGCCGCCTGCTCGTCAGTCAGCCGCCCCTGCTCCTTCAACTCCTCCAACTCCGCAACACCGGCGGCAGCAGCCTTTCCCGCCCGGTACCAAACCACGAACCTTTCCTTCTTTCTCTGCCACGGCTGCGCCTTCGGCCGAAGCGCCGCCAGCTCCGCCGCCTGCTCGTCAGTCAGCCGCCCCTGCTCCTTCAACTCCTCCAACTCCGCAACCCGATCGGCAGCAGCCTTTCCCGCCCGGTACCGATCCGCGTCCCTTTCCTTCTTTTTCTGCCACGGCTGCGCCTTCGGCCGAAGCGCCGCCAGCTCCGCCGCCTGCTCGTCGGTCAGTGGCCTCTGCTTCTTCAACGCCTCCAACACCGCAACCCGGTCGGCAGCATCCTTTCCCGCCCGGAGATACTTCACGTCCCCTTCCTTCTTTTTTTGCCACTGCTGCGCCTTCGGCCGAAGCGCCGCCAGCTCCGCCGCCTGCTCGTCGGTCAGTGGCCTCTGCTTCTTCAACGCCTCCAACACCGCAATCCGATCGGCAGCATCCTTTCCCGCCCGGCGATGCTTCGCGACCACTTCCTTATGTTTCTGCTTCAGCTTCGCCACCTTCGGCTGGAGCTCCGCCAGCTTCTTCTTCTCATCCGACGTCAGCGACCTCTGCGTCTTCAACCCCTCCAACTCCACAACACGGTCGGCATCGTCCTTTCTCGCCCTGCGATACCTCGCGTTAACTTCCTTCTTTTGCTGCTTCAGCTTCGCCACCTTCAGCTGGAGCTCCGCCAGCACCTTCTTCTCATCCGACGTCAGCGACCTCTGCGTCTTCAACCCCTCCAACTCCACAACACGGGCGGCATCGTCCTTTCTCGCCTTGTACTGCTTCGCGTTAGCTTCCTTCTGTTTCCGTTTCCGTTCCGCACTCGGGTCCTGCTGTGCTGCCTGATCCGTCGGCGTGAGCACCTCACTCCCACCATCACCCGGACTCCCGGAAACAGCCCCAGCAGCAACAGATGCGTCCACCTTCCTCCGCTTGGAGACCCTGGAACTCTCGTCAGCCTCCCCCCGCGTCCTCTTCGTGCCCTTCGCGCCGGCTTTCCCCGCCACCGGCCCGGACGCACCACCCCGACGCTTCGGACCCGTCACCACGGACGGCAACCCGGATCCCCCGTCCCGGCGCCGCAGCCCGGAACCACTGGGCCGCAACACCACCTCCCCATCCACTTCCGCCCCCGGCACCGGCACCGGCACCGCCCTCGGCACCGGAATCACCCACATCCCGGTCGCAGCCAGGACATCCGCGTCCTCGGCTTCCTCCCCCTTCTGCGGATCCAGCAGAACGACCCGCCCTTGCTCATCACGGTCTTCTCCATGCACCGCAACGATCACATGCGCGCTACCGTCCGCTCGCCGGTAAATCACCGGCACAGCCACACCCACCGGCCCACTCCGCACATACTGCTCAGCCCCGGCCACACCACCAACCCGCCGGGCCTTCGCCCCGAACGCCTCCTCCAACCGAGCCGGATCCCGGTCACCAACAGCCGGCCCCGCCACGAACTGCCGACCGAACTTCAAAGAATTATGAAACGCCACCACCGCCCCCAGGCAGTTCACCCGGAAACGCTCATCACCGCAACGATAATTGGCCTGATTCACCCCCCGCAGGAACCGATACCCAGACCCCATCGACTCACCCCCCGCTACCGGATCTGAAACCCCCCACACCCCAGACCCCACCGCATCCGGCCCCACCGCATCCTCCGGAAACGCCTCACCGAAAAACAGCCCGTCAGCGCCTTCACCCCCAAACCACCCGACGGACCCCTCCCAGTCGTGGTAGTCGGGGAGGAAACCGGCGAAATCATCCCCCCCGGCAACCGGGCCGGCACTGTCGGCACCCGCAGCGTCGTCCCCGGCATCCTGTCCCAGGAACGCGAGCAACTCGGTCGCGACATACGCCTCATAAGCATCCGCGCCCAGCATCGCCCCAGCATCCGCGGCACCTGGGGGCACCTGCGCCCCCTCTACATCCGGCACCGCCCGAGCAAGCCACGCATCCAGATCGACGTCAGCCGACCAGGCGTCCCGGCCGTCCCGTTCAGCCCCAGTCCATCCCGATACCCCTTCCGGCCCCACACCCCTCCCGACCACCGGGGCCCCACCCACCCCGGTCTCCGTCACCTCCCGGACCTTCTTCTTCCGCCCCCGCCCCGCCACCGTCGACCGAAGCTCCGCCAACTCCCCCGCCTGCTCGTCAGCCAGCTGCCCCTGCTCCTTCAACGCCTCCAACACCGCAACACGGGCGGCAGCCTTTCTCGCCCGGTACCAATCCGCGAACCTTTCCTTCTTTTTCTGCCACGGCTGCGCCTTCGGCCGAAGCTCCGCCAGCTCCCCCGCCTGCTCGTCAGTCAGCGGCTCCCGCTCCTTCAACTCCTCCAACACCGCAACACGGGCGGCAGCAGCCTTTCCCGCCCGGTACCAATCCACGAACCTTTCCTTCTGTTTCTGCCACGTCTGCGCCTTCGGCTGGAGCTTCTCCAGCTCCTTCTCCTCATCCGACGACAGCGGCCTCTGCTTCTTCAACCCCTCCAACTTCTCAACACGGACGGCAGCAGCCTTTCCCGCCCGGTACCGCTCCGCGTCTCTTTCCTTCTTTTTCCGTTTCCGCTGCGCCACCTTCGGCTGGAGCTCCGCCAGCTCCGCCGCCTGCCCCTCAGTCAGCGGCCTCGCCAACGCCTCCAACACCGCAACCCGATCGGCAGCAGCCTTTCCCGCCCGCTGAGACTTCGCGGCAGATTCCTTCTTTTTCTGCTTCTGCTGCGCCACCTTCGGCTGGAGCGCCGCCAGCTCCGCCGCCTGCCCCTCAGTCAGCGGCCTCGCCAACGCCTCCAACTCCGCAACACGGGCGGCAGCAGCCTTTCCCGCCCGGTACTTCTTCGCGTTCTGTTCCTTCTTTTTCCGTTTCCGCTCCGCACTCGGGTCCTGCTGTGCTGCCTGATCCGTCGGCGTGAGCACCTCACTCCCACCATCACCCGGACTCCCGGAAACAGTCCCAGCAGCAGCGGATGCGTCCACCTTCCGCCGCTTGGAGACCCTGGAACTCTCGCCAGCCTCCCCCCGCGTCCTCTTCGTGCCCCTCGCGCCTGCCACCGGCCCGGACGCACCACCCCGACGCTTCGGACCCGTCACCACGGCGGGCAGCCCGGATCCCCCGTCCTGGCCCCGCAGCCCGGAACCACTGGGCGGCAACACCACTTCCACCCCCACCCCCGGCACCGCCCCCGCCCCCGGCACCGGAATCACCCACATGCCGGTCGCAGCCAGGACATCCGCGGGCTCGGCTTCCTCCCCCTTCTGCGGATTCAGCAGAACGACCCGCCCTTGCTCATCGCGGTCTTCTGCATGCACCGCAGCGATCACATGCGCGCTACCGTCCGCTCGCCGGTAAATCACCGGCACAGCCACACCCACCGGCCCACTCCGCACATACCGCTCAGCCCCGGCCACACCATCCACCCGCCGGGCCTTCGCCCCGAACGCCTCCTCCAACCGAGCCGGATCCCGATCACCAACAGCCGGCCCCGCCACGAACTGCCGACCGAACTTCAGAGAATTATGAAACGCCACCACCGCCCCCAGGCAGTTCACCCGGAAACGCTCATCACCGCAACGATAATTGGCCTGATTCACCCCCCGCAGGAACCGATACCCAGACCCCATCGACTCACCCCCCGCTACCGGATCTGAAACCCCCCACACCCCAGACCCCACCGCATCCGGCCCCACCGCATCCTCCGGAAACGCCTCACCGAAAAACAGCCCGTCAGCGCCTTCACCCCCAAACCACCCGACGGAATCCCCCCCGTACTCATCAAGGAACGCAGCGAAATCATCCCCTCGGGCAACCGGCCCGGCACTGTCTGCACCCGCAGCATCGTCCCCGGCATCCTGTCCCAGGAACGCGAGCAACTCGGTCGCGACAAACTCCTCATAAGCACTCTCGCTCAGCATCACCCCAGCATCCGCGGCACCCTGGGGCACCTGCGCCCCCTCTACATCCGCCACCGCCCGAGCAAGCCACGCATCCAGATCGACGTCAGCCGACCACGCGTCCCGGCCGTCCTGATCAGCCCCAGGCTGCTCCGATACCCCCTCCGGCCCCACACCCGGCCCGACCACCGGGGCCCCACCCACCCCGGTCTCCGTCACCTCCCGGACCTTCTTCTTCCGCCCCCGCCCCACCACCGTCGACCGAAGCTCCGCCAACTCCCCCGCCTGCTCGTCAGCCAGCTGCCCCTGCTCCTTCAACGCCTCCAACACCGCAACCCGGGCGGCAGCCTTTCTCGCCCGGTACCAATCCGCCCACCTTTCCTTCTGTTTCTGCCACTGCTGCGCCTTCGGCCGAAGCGCCGCCAGCTCTCCCGCCTGCTCGTCAGTCAGCTGCCCCTGCTCCTTCAACTCCTCCAACTCCGCAACACGGACGGCAGCAGCCTTTCCCACCCGGTACCAATCCACGAACCTTTCATTCTTTCTCTGCTTCAGCTTCGCCACCTTCGGCTGGAGCTTCGCCAGCTCCCCCGCCTGCTCGTCAGTCAGCGGCCCCTGCTCCTTCAACGCCTCCAACTCCGCAACTCGATCGGCAGCAGCCTTTCCTCCCCGGCGATACTTCGCGGCATATTCCTTCTGTTTCTGCTTCAGCTGCGCCACCTTCGGCTGGAGCTCCGCCAGCTCCCCCGCCTGCCCCTCAGTCAGTGGCCTCGCCAACGCCTCCAACTCCGCAACCCGATCGGCAGCAGCCTTTCCCGCCCTGCGAGACTTCGCGGCACATTTCTTCTCTTTCTGCCACTGCTTCGCCTTCGGCTGGAGCTTCTCCAGCTCCTTCTGCTCATCCGGCGTCAGCGGCCTCTGCTTCTTCAACTCCTCCAACTTCGCAACACGGGCGGCAGCAGCCGTTTTCTCACGGTACCGTTCCTTCTGTTTCTGCCACGTCTGCGCCTTCGGCTGGAGCTTCGCTAGATCCTTCTGCTCATCCGGCGTCAGCGGCCTCTGCTTCTTCAACCCCTCCAACTCCGCAACACGGTCGGCAGCATCCTTTCTCGCCTGGTACTGCTTCGCGTTCTGTTCCTTCTTTTTCCGTTTCCGCTCCGCACTCTGGTCCTGCTGTGCTGCCTGATCCGTCGGCGTGAGCACCCCACTCCCACCATCACCCGGACTCCCGGAAACAGCCCCAGCAGCAACAGATGCGCCCACCTTCCGCCGCTTGGAGACCCTGGAACTCTCGCCAGCCTCCCCGCGCGTCCTCTTCGTGCCCCTCGCGCCTGCCACCGGCCCGGACGCACCACCCCGACGCTTCGGACCCGTCACCACGGCGGGCAGCACGGATCCCCCGTCCTGGCCCCGCCACCGGGAACCACTGGCCGGCAACACCACCTCCCCATCCACTTCCACCCCCGGCACCGGCACCGGCACCGGCACCGGAATCACCCACATCCCGGTCGCAGCCAGGACATCCGCGGGCTCGGCTTCCTCCCCCTTCTGCGGATCCAGCAGAACGACCCGCCCTTGCTCATCGCGGTCTTCTCCATGCACCGCAACGATCACATGCGCGCTACCGTCGGCACGCTGGTAAATCACCGGCACAGCCACACCCACCGGCCCACTCCGCACATACTGCTCGGCCCCGGCCACACCAGCCACCCGCAGGGCCTTCGCCCCGAACGCCTCCTCCAACCGAGCCGGATCCCGGTCACCAACAGCCGGCTCCGCCACGAACTGCCGACCGAACTTCAGAGAATTGTGAAACGCCACCACCGCCTCCAGGCAGTTCACCCGGAAACGCTCATCACCGCAACGATAATTGGCCTGATTCACCCCCGACACGAACCGATACCCAGACCCCACCGACCCACCCCCCGCTACCGGATCTGAAACCCCCACACCCCAGACCCCACCGCATCCGGCCCCACCGCATCCTCCGGAAACGGCTCACCGAAAAACAGCCCGTCAGCGCCGTCACCCCCAAACCACCCAACGGAATCTCCCCCGTACTCATCAAGGAACGCAACGAAATCATCGTCCCCGGCAACCGGCCCGGCACCGTCGGCACCCGCAGCATCGTCCCCGGCATCCTGTCCCAGGAACGCGAGCAACTCGGTCTCGACAAACTCCTCATAAGCACCCTCGCCCAGCAGCATCACGCCAGCATCCGCGGCACCCTGGGGCACCTGCGCCCCCTCTACATCCGCCACCGCCCGAGCAAGCCACGCATCCAGATCGACGTCAGCCGACCACGCGTCCCGGCCGTCCTGATCAGCCCCAGGCTGCTCCGATACCCCCTCCGGCCCCACACCCCTCCCGACCACCGGGGCCCCACCCACCCCGGTCTCCGTCACCTCCCGGACCTTCTTCTTCCGCCCCCGCCCCGCCACCGTCGACCGGAGCTCCGCCAGCTCCACCTCCTGCCCCTCAGTCAGCTGCCCCTGCTCCTTCAACTCCTCCAACTCCGCAACCCGGGCGGCAGCCTTTCTCGCCCGGTACCAATCCGCGAACCTTTCCTTCTTTTTCTGCCACGGCTGCGCCTTCGGCCGAAGCGCCGCCAGCTCCCCCGCCTGCCCCTCAGTCAGCGGCTCCCGCTCCTTCAACTCCTCCAACACCGCAACCCGATCGGCGGCAGCCTTTCCCGCCCGGTACCAATCCACGAACCTTTCCTTCTTTTTCTGCCACTGCTGCGCCTTCGGCCGAAGCTCCGCCAGCTCCGCCTCCTGCCCCTCAGTCAGCCGCCCCCGCTCCTTCAACCCGTCCAACACCGCAACCCGATCGGCGGCAGCCTTTCCCGCCTGGTACCGATTCGCGTTATCTTCCTTCTGTTTCTGCCACGTCTGCGCCTTCGGCCGAAGCGCCGCCAGCTCCCCCGCCTGCCCCTCAGTCAGCGGCCCCTGCTCCTTCAACTTCTCCAACTCCGCAACACGGTCGGCAGCAGCCTTTCCCGCCCGGTACCGATTCGCGTTATCTTCCTTCTTTTTCTGCTTCAGCTTCGCCACCTTCGGCTGGAGCTCCGCCAGCTCCGTCTCCTGCTCATCAGTCAGCTGCCCCTGCTCTTTCAACTCCTCCAACTCCGCAACACGGTCGGCGGCAGCCTTTCCCGCCCGGTACCAATCCACGAACCTTTCCTTCTGTTTCTGCCACTGCTGCGCCTTCGGCCGAAGCTTTGCCAGCTCCTTCTCCTGCTCCTCAGTCAGCGGCCCCTGCTCCTTCAACGCCTCCAACACCGCAACCCGATCGGCGGCAGCCTTTCCCGCCTGGTACCGATTCGCGTTATCTTCCTTCTGTTTCTGCCACGTCTGCGCCTTCGGCCGAAGCTCCGCCAGCTCCCCCGCCTGCCCCTCAGTCAGCGGCCCCTGCTCCTTCAACTTCTCCAACTCCGCAACACGGTCGGCAGCAGCCTTTCCCGCCCGGTACCGATTCGCGTTATCTTCCTTCTTTTTCTGCTTCAGCTTCGCCACCTTCGGCTGGAGCTCCGCCAGCTCCGCCGCCTGCCCCTCAGTCAGTGGCCTCGCCAACGCCTCCAACTCCGCAACCCGATCGGCAGCAGCCTTTCCCGCCCTACGAGACATCGCGGCAGATTCCTTCTCTTTCTGCCACGTCAGCGCCTTCGGCTGGAGCTTCTCCAGCTCCGCCGCCTGCCCCTCAGTCAGTGGCCTCGCCAACGCCTCCAACTCCGCAACCCGATCGGCGGCAGCCTTTCCCGCCCTGCGATACTTCGCGGCAGATTCCTTCTTTTTCTGCTTCTGCTGCGCCACCTTCGGCTGGAGCTTCTCCAGCTCCGCCGCCTGCCCCTCAGTCAGCGGCCTCGCCAACGCCTCCAACTCCGCAACCCGATCGGCAGCAGCCTTTCCCGCCCGGTACTGCTTCGCGTACTGTTCCTTCTGTTTCTGCCACATCTGCGCCTTCGGCTGGAGCTTCTCCAGCTCCTTCTGCTCATCCGACGACAGCGGCCTCTGCTTCTTCAACCTCTCCAACTTCGTAACACGTTCGGCAGCAGCCTTTCTCGCCTGGTACTGCTTCGCGTTCTGTTCCTTCTTTTTCCGTTTCCGCTCCGCACTCGGGTCCTGCTGTGCTGCCTGATCCGTCGGCGTGAGCACCTCACTCCCACCATCAGCCGGACTCCCGGAAACAGTCCCAGCAGCAACAGATGCGTCCACCTTCCGCCGCTTGGAGACCCTGGAACTCTCGCCAGCCTCCCCCCGCGTCCTCTTCGTGCCCCTCGCGCCCGCCACCGGCCCAGACACACCACCCCGACGCTTCCGACCCGTCACCACGGTCGGCAACCCGGACCCCCCGTCCTGGCCCCGCCACCGGGAACCACTGGGCGGCAACACCACCTCCCCATCCACTTCCACCCCCACCCCCGGCACCGGCACCGGCACCGGCACCGGAATCACCCACATGCCGGTCGCAGCCAGGACATCCGCGTCCTCGGCTTCCTCCCCCTTCTGCGGATCCAGCAGAACGACCCGCCCTTGCTCATCGCGGTCTTCTCCATGCACCGCAACGATCACATGCGCACTACCGTCCGCTCGCTGGTAAATCACCGGCACAGCCACACCCACCGGCCCACTCCGCACATACTGCTCAGCCCCGGCCACACCATCCACCCGCCGGGCCTTCGCCCCGAACGCCTCCTCCAACCGAGCCGGATCCCGATCACCAACAGCCGGCCCCGCCACGAACTGCCGACCGAACTTCAAAGAATTGTGAAACGCCACCACCGCCTCCGAACAGTTCACCCGGAAACGCTCATCACCGCAACGATAATTGGCCTGATTCACCCCCGGCAAGAACCGATACCCAGACCCCATCGACCCACCCCCCGCTACCGGATCTGAAACCCCCCACACCCCAGACCCCACCGCATCCGGCCCCACCGCATCCTCCGGAAACGGCTCACCGAAAAACAGCCCGTCAGTGCCTTCACCCCCAAACCACCCAACGGAATCCCCCCCGTACTCATCAAGGAACGCAGCGAAATCATCGTCCCCGGCAACCGGCCCGGCACTGTCGGCACCCGCAGCATCGTCCCCGGCATCCTGTCCCAGGAACGCGAGCAACTCGGTCGCGACAAACTCCTCATAAGCATCCGCGCCCAGCATCGCCCCAGTATCCGCCGCACCTGGGGGCACCTGCGCCCCATCTACATCCGCCACCGCCCGAGCAAGCCACGCATCCAGATCGACGTCAGCCGACCACGCGTCCCGGTCGTGTTCAGCCCCAGCCTGCTCCGATACCCCCTCCGGCCCCGCACCCCGCCCGACCACCAGGGCCCCACCCACCCCGGTCTCCGTCACCTCCCGGACCTTCTTCTTCCGCCCCCGCCCCACCACCGTCGACCGAAGCTCCGCCAACTCCACCCCCTGCTCCACCGTCAGCCGCCCCCGCTCCTTCAACCCCTCCAACACCGCAACCCGGGCGGCAGCCTTTCTCGCCCGGTACCAAGCCGCCAATCTTTCCTTCTGTTTCTGCCACTGCTGCGCCTTCAGCCGAAGCTCCGCCAACTCCGCCTCCTGCTCCTCAGTCAGCCGCCCCCGCTCCTTCAACTCCTCCAACTCCGCAACACCGGCGGCAGCAGCCTTTCCCGCCCGGTACCAAACCACGAACCTTTCCTTCTTTCTCTGCCACGGCTGCGCCTTCAGCCGAAGCTCCGCCAGCTCCGCCGCCTGCTCGTCAGTCAGCCGCCCCTGCTCCTTCAACTCCTCCAACTCCGCAACACCGGCGGCAGCAGCCTTTCCCGCCCGGTACCAAACCACGAACCTTTCCTTCTTTCTCTGCCACGGCTGCGCCTTCAGCCGAAGCTCCGCCAGCTCCGCCGCCTGCTCGTCAGTCAGCCGCCCCTGCTCCTTCAACTCCTCCAACTCCGCAACACCGGCGGCAGCAGCCTTTCCCGCCCGGTACCGATCCGCGTCCCTTTCCTTCTTTTTCTGCCACGGCTGCGCCTTCGGCCGAAGCGCCGCCAGCTCCCCCGCCTGCCCCTCAGTCAGCCGCCCCCGCTCCTTCAACTCCTCCAACTCCGCAACCCGATCGGCAGCAGCCTTTCCCGCCCGCTGATACTTCGCGGCAGATTCCTTCCTTTTCTGCTTCCGCTGCGCCACCTTCGGCTGGAGCTCCGCCAGCTCCGCCGCCTGCCCCTCAGTCAGTGGCCTCGCCAACTCCTCCAACACCGCAACCCGATCGGCAGCATCCTTTACCACCCTGCGAGACTTCGCGTCATATTTCTTCTTTTTCTGCCACGTCTGCGCCTTCGGCTGGAGCTTCTCCAGCTCCGCCGCCTGCCCCTCAGTCAGTGGCCTCGCCAACGCCTCCAACTCCGCAACACGGACGGCAGCAGCCTTTCTCGCCTGGTACTGCTTCGCGTTCTTTTCCTTCTTTTTTCGTTTCCGCTCCGCACTCGGGTCCTGCTGTGCTGCCTGATCCGTCGGCGTGAGCACCTCACTCCCACCATCACCCGGACTCCCGGAAACAGCCCCAGCAGCAACAGATGCGTCCACCTTCCGCCGCTTGGAGGCCCTGGAACTCTCGCCGGCCTCCCCCCGCGAACTCCCCGCACTCGCACCGGCTCCCCCCGCCACCCGCCCAGACACACCACCCCGACGCTTCGGACCCGTCACCACGGACGGCAACCCGGACCCCCCGTCCTGGCCCCGCCACCGGGAACCACCGGGCCGCAACACCCCCTCCCCATCCACCTCCACCCCCGACACCGGAAACACCCACATCCCGGTGCCCGGCAGATCCACCACGCCTCGCCCATCGCCACCCGCGGAGGCGACATCATCCGCCCGCCCACCACCAGGCCACGACAGGCGCCGCCGTGTGCCATCTCGCCCCGGACGTTCCTCGTGAATCGTCTCCGGCACCGGTCCCACCGCCTCGCGCCGCAATTCCACACGGGACCACCCAACGCCGCTCGGGCCGGCAACGGGTTCGGCAGGATCTCGCACCAGCGGGCCCACCAACTTCCGGGGGTTATGCCAGCCCCGCACGATCCACCCCGCCACCAGCCCATCATCACCAGACCAGCCCCCCTGCCTCGCCCGGTCGATCTCGCGGCGCAGATCCGGCGGCGACGACTGCCGCACCGGTATCCCACCGGTATCCCACATGGTGTCCGCCCCAGACCCGGTCATCGCCCCGAGCTGTGCGTCCCCGACCACCGACGCCACCTGACCAGATACCCCCTGGGCAACCGGTGTCTCTTCCGCAGCCACCGTCTTCTCACCGGAGCCCGCAGCCGCAGCCGACGAATCCGCCAGACCGGCCATACCCTGACCTCCCCCAGCCGGCACCAGGCCAGCGGGCCCGCCCACCGGCCTGGGCCGAGAACCATCCGCGGCGAACACCGTCCACCGCGGCCCACGCCCACCCCGCCCCGGCATCAACGCAACAACATCCCGCCCCACACCCCGCGCCAGAGCCGAACCCTGACCCGACGACACCACCACACCCGCACCCGGAACACCCTGCGCGACCAGCACCACAGGCCCACCACCAGAACCCGCAACACCGCCCCGCACGAACTCCACCAACCCGCCACCAGCAACCACACCCGCCGGCACCAGCACCCGCACCGCGTCCACCAGCAAGCCCGCAAGCGACGCCACCACCCGGTCCTGCTGCAGAGACGGCACCACCTGCGACCCATCCGCCGGCGACCCCACCGAACCCGGCAGACCCGCTCCAGCATCCTCGCGATGCGAAACCCCACTCCCCGCAACCGAATCCACACCGAAAGGCCCATCTCGGCCGGTCAAGCCACCCGGCGAGAACTCACGCCCCGGAGACACAGCACCACCACTGTCCGGATCCGCCACCGCCCCAGACCCGGGTGTGACAGTCTCCGGTAACGCGGCATCCGAGGACACACCAGAACCATGCCGGATACCCGCCGATGACCTCTCCCCCGCCGAATCCTGCGTCTGCGACGCCAGCACATCCAGCGACCGGCCCCCCAACACACCAGAACGATCCACACCAGACTTCCCGGCCACGCCGGGAACGTCCACACCAGAACCATCCACACCAGACTTCCCGGCCACGCCATGCAGCCCGGGCACGGCCTGATCGCCACCGGCAACCGGACTGTACGGCGGAGGCGGCGTCACCGACCGGTCCGAACCAAAACCCAGTGCCACATAAGGATATGCAGGTGGCGGCGTTCCCGGCCGGTTCTGACCGGAACCCGGCACCGCCGGAACACCACCCGTCGCGTCCCCGCCCGTCACACTGCCACCAGCACCGCCCTTAACGCCGCCACCTGCACCGTCCTTAACGTCCTTACCGTCCTTGACGTCGTTGCTGTCCTTGCCGTCCACAACAGCGGACACCACCAGGTCTTTGCCGTAAGGCGCCGACACCGCAGCCGAATCCACCGGCCCGACCGGGAAACCAAAGTCCACATCAGACGGCTTCGAGGCATCAGAGGGCTTCGAGGCATCGGAAGGGCTGAATGTGTTGTCCTTGCCCGGGGAGCCAGGGGTGTTCCCTGTCTGCGACCCGGACCCTGTTCCCAGCAGTGGGGTCTTCTCCTCGTCGAATCCGCCACCATCGGTGGTGGTGCCCTCACGCCGGCTGGTGCCCTCGAGGTACGGGCTTGGGCCTTCCGGGTGCAGCTTGCCCCGCCACGCCAAACCCGCCAGATTCCCCACACCGGAGAACACCGACTCGAAGAAGCCCGCCGTCACCGAGAACGGGTTCCAGGTCACTTCCTGGCCCGTGGCCGCCAGATACCCCACCTCCCCGAACAACTCCGACAACGCGTTCTCCAACGCCTCCCCGACCCACTCGCCGAACCGCGCCGACCACATGCCCCGCACCGACATCCCCGCATAAAAATCCAAATGCTCCCCCACCACATCGCCGAAGCGCGCCATCGCCGACACCGGATACAACTCCGCATGCTCGGCCACCGCCCGCCTCACCGCCGCCTCCAGAATCGCCTCGTCCACCTCATCGCCCAGCCCCCGCACCAGCACCTTCGTCAACGCGTTGCTCACCAGACCACCCAGCGCCGACAACGGCAGCGACACCAACGCCGAAAACGCCCCCATTCCCGCCGCCTGCTCGGTCAGCTTCCCGTCCCACTTGTCACCCGACTTCTCACCCAGCATCTGCAACTGGGCCTGCAGATCCGGCAGCACGTTGAACCCCACACCACCGGCCGCCGCCATCGCCAACCGCATGAACAACTGGCCCCACCACCGCGACAACAAAAACCGCATCACCGCCATCCGCGCCGCCAGCCACGCCATCGACGCACCACCGGTCGCCCCCGCCATCGCCACCGCCCACGCCATCTCCAACAACAACAATTCCAAACCATAAATCGTCACCAACTTCAAATACCGCACCTGCCGCGCCAAATCCCGCACGAACACCGCCAACTCCCGCAACGCCCCCTCACCCGAGGCCAGCAACCCATCGAAAACCTCCAAACCCCCCGCGAACCGGTCCGCCGCCTTCCCCGAAAACTCCGTCCGCACCTTCCCCACCAACTCCGCCACAAAACCCCCCACCTCCCCCACCCCCACCGCACCCGACTCCAACGCATCCGCCACCGCGAACAACCCACCCTCATCCGCATCCGTCATATCCTCACCCGTCAACACCTGAAAAAGCCGCCTCACCCCCTCCGGCACCATGATCGACGAAAACATCACCACCACCCAACCCCAACGCCGCCACACCACATGGCAGCAACGATGTATACGGGAATCAGCCCTTGGATCCACCGGCGCGGTGACGCACAAAAACCCGATAGCCGGGCGACCTCAGCCGCCCGGCACCCAAACCAGGGATATGTTCGCGAGCGAAAGGGGAACTGCAGCACGTATTCGTACTCACGAGCCAAAGCGCATGACCCGGAACTCAAACGGTGCGGTTTCGATAAGCGGCTGCGCACGCCCATCCATCGGGTCAAAAAGCTGAACACCATTAGACGCCGGAAACGGCTCCGCCCCATACAGAGGCACGCAGATCGTCGCCGCCAACATCGGCTCGTCAGACTCCACATAGCGGCAACCGAAGAACGCAGCCTGCTCCGTCGAGAGGATCGCCTCCTCACCCCTCAACACCACACACTGCCCATAGGTGTCGCGTAACCAGGCACGTGCCCGCTCCGCAAGCTCGTTCATGCCGCTCCGCCCCTCACCCGCCAAACCATCTCCAGCGCAGTATGAGCCCACCACACCCAGCCTCCAAGCCGCTTACCCGAAGGTCACGCACAACCTGCCCGCCCGGACCACCGGCCTTCCCTCATACCTAGAGACATCACCGACAGCCAGTGATAGCGCCGGAACAGCGACGTTTTGATCAACAGTTCAGGAAGGGCGCGATCCGGAACTCCCGGGAAACGGGCACGCCGATCACGCAGCACAGCCCCTCGGTGCAGCCCTCCCAACCACCGACAACCACGTCTGGCGGTTCACCGAGTCGCCCGCCTGGGCCCGCATCGACCACGAACTCAAAGACCGAATCATCCAGCGCCTTCACCCGCTCTGAAGACCCAGCCCGATGCCGCGACGTCCCCCACCCGCGGCGGCATCCAGCCGCGCGGTCGGGCGGAACGGACGTCCCTCCGACACACCGCCCGGCCGCACCCCCAACGACGAGGACTACACATTCTGCGGGCCGGACAGATACTCCAGGACACGGTGCACGGTTACCGCATCCAGAGGTGCAGGCAGGCGGTCGGCGGTGTGGATGTGGGCCAGCAACTGTTCGTCGGGAGCCAACCCGTGCTGCTCCAGGTAGTAACAGACGATGTCCGGCCAGATCCACACCCCATCGGAACGGAAACTCACCGGCACCACAGACCCCTGCGACCGATCCACCACATCATCCATTGTGGAATCCGTATCCAGGATCACAGTGCCGGCACGGAGATAGCCCAGCACCCGGTCCCGCTCCACCACATCAAGCAGCCGCGGATGATCCTCCTCGAACACCGGCTCCCCGGCCTCATCGACACCATCAAAGACACGCGCCAAGCTCAACCCGACAGGCTCAGTCGCCGCCCACACCAACCCGCCATAAGACCGCGCCGCCCGCTGATACACCGGCACCTCACCACCCGGCACCACCACCTCCACCCGCGGCACACCGGAACCCGCCACCACCAGCGCCCGCTGAAGCCGACCCGTCAACCCCACCGGATCGACACCACTTCCGGCCTCCACCACATACACCGGCAACCACGGCCCCTGACCACTGACCGGGCCACGCCACGCACACCACAACCCCCGGACACCAGCGGTATCCGACAACACCGCCACCAACCCAGCCACCCCCGCACCATCGACACCCGCAGGCTCGCTTGGCGTGCCGGTGAAATGCCACGCCAGAACCCGCTGCTCATCACCGATCGGGATACGGCTGAACATCGAGGTCGCGGAGCCGGCCAAGAACTCGGCCAGTACACCCATCTGCCGTAAGGACAGCGCCACACCACCAGCGGCCAACTCCTGACACACCGACTCAGCAACCTGGCCGATCGCGCCCTCCGCCAACCGCTGCCGAGCCGTCGCAAGAAACTCATCCGACACCCGGCCGGCAAGCCCCAGCAACACATCATGCATGCCTACCACGCGCTCATCACCAACGGACACGTTCCGTCCTTCCATGGGGCACCACCCCCAGCTCATCAAACATCACGACCCCGATCCACGTGCGGGCCAGTACGGATAAACCTCCGCGGGATTGTCGGGCAAAAGTCTGGTCCTGCAATCCATCAACGCCTCGCCCAGATCATACTTATAAGTAACCCGGCTGGGCTCAGCCTGGCTGGGATCGTCTTCGTTGTTGATGAACTCGATCCACCCATATCCGGCGGGACGGAATCGAACGCTACCATCGCCTTGCCGTTCGTAATCGCCGGCAAGCAGACGCCCGTCCGGGGTTCTGTACACGCCCGACTTAGTCGCCAATACCGGCCCTTTAACGACCCTCAGCACAGCTGACAGCAGCGCACCGGATGCGCGGGGAATCGCCAGCAAAGTCCACATTCCTTCGCCGTACCATCCGTCTCCGACCTTGTACGCCTCGAGGAAGCGGGCGAACAGCTCAAAATCGATCACCACCCCATTCCGGAGGCGAATCCCGGAACGGTCTGACGTCATCCGGGCCACGACGAGGCTCGTGTCCTTGTACAACTGGTACGAGTACGCCTTGGCGACGATCTGCGCCTTCGAAGCATCCGGTCCCGGGAACAGCACCGACTGTTGGGGCAGGCCCACGATCAGCGCCGGGTAGTCGCTAACGCGATCAGTAAACTTCCACGGGCGTGTCCAGGCGAAAAGCTGCACCGTCTGCGCCTGCGCGGCCTCGCTCAGCGGCAACAACTCCAGGAACTCCGCCAGCTTCTCCAGCCAGGCCCCCTCATCCCTGCTCTGGTCGTCATAACCCAGCAGATCCGGATCACCCATCAACCGATCCAGCTCCCGGTAGATCGCCGGATCGGTACCGGCCAGCATCATCGCCGCGCTCAACTCGGCCCGCACCTGCCACAACCCGGGATTCCCGGTCAGCTCACCCGCGTCCCCAGCCCACACCCGGAACTCAAGCCGATCGCTGTCAAATCCAACGGCTCCAAAACGCACCGCCCGATACTTATCGTCCGGGTTGGGAAGGGAGTCGTACCCGTCGGCACCGGTGCCGTCCACCGCGTACGGATCCGACGGAAGCGGAATCGGCCCAGCGTACGTGACGTCACGTTGCTTCGACTCGTCGCCGCCTGCAACGTTACCCAACCGGAAAAGCAACGCCTCGAAGACCTTCGCGACCTGCGCCACACGCACGTACTGCACAGGGGTCAACTGCCAGTCGAAACTGACATTGATGTGCCCCCCTGACTCCGAGCCATAACCGCCCTGCCGCTGTATCGCGCTCAGCAACTTCTCCATACTGGGCCACACCTGCTCGCTGACGGGCCGCTTAGTGTCATTACGCAGGATCGGCGATGTCGCCTCCACCTCGAAACGCTCCTCCTCCTCTTGCAACGCCCACTTACCGTCAAACAGAATCTCCTCGTAATCCTCCATGTAAGGCAACAGCTTCGAGCCGTGGGCGGTCTGCCAATCCACCAGCCCCTCTCGTTCGAGCTCCGCCCCCAGACTGTCGACCCGCGCATCGAAATCATCGCCCGGGAGCTTGAACTCGACCTCGAACCCCAGACGCACATCCGACCGAGAGCTCACCCCACCCGGCACACCGTCCCCGAAATAAGTGACCGGAACACGCCCCTGCCCCTGCGCAATCGCCCGCTTCGCCCGCACATACACCTCACGCACCTTCGCCCGGCGAGCATTGCGCAACCTCCCCTCCGCCGCCTCCACCCCAGGCAAACTCTCCTCAACATTCTGCAAATCCGCGGAAGTCCAATGACCCTGCCGCACCATGTTCTTCGCAGTTTCGACGTTCGCACGCACACCGTTCGGATCGAAATCCGACGGCATCGCCCCCAAATGCCGCTCCATCCGACCCGTCAGCTCAGCCAACCTCGCAATCCCATCCGGCACGAACTTCGCCAACTCAGCCTGCAACACCGCCACCTCGGCACGCAAAGCCCTCTCCGACTCCCACAACGCCTGCCGATCCTCATCCCGCCCCTGCACCGCCTCCAACTCCGCCTTCCGCGCCTCAAGCAACTCCACCGCATCCTGCAAAGCCGCAATCCGCTCCCGAATCTCAACCACAGTCGACGCAGCCTGCTCCTCCGGCCCCCTCTGATCCCCGGCACCGCCCGCGGTGTCATCCACCGGCACCGCAGCATCCGACTGTGAAGGCCCACCGCTGGTGTGCCGACCCGATCCCGCCGCGGACTCCCCCAAACGCCCGCCCTGATCCGCCGGCCCGGCCCCGGCCTGAATGCTCAGCCCGCTGCCGCCCTTCGCCGCGTTCGTGCCCAGCCGCTCCGCCAACAACCGGGAAAACTCCACCACCTGGCCCCGGTGATCACCACCGAGCTCACGGCGCTTAGCCGCGACCAACGCCACCACCTCGTCCACCGACACGGCAGCACCCCGACCAGCCAGCCTCCGGATGTCATGCGTGCCCTGCACAATCAGCCGCACCGCGTCCTTGTCCTCCGGGAACAAGTCCAGCTGCCTCGCCCGCTCGATCTCCCCCCGCACATCCGAGTCCGACCACTCCCACACCGGCGCTGTCCCCGACGCGTCATCCGTCATCTCGGCCAACTCCGCCTGCAACCCCTCGATACGCCGCTGCGCCTTCTCCCAGCGCCCCCGCAAACCCTGATCGAACATCGGCAACGTCGCCAACTCCGCCCGCAAAACCTCGTCCCA
Organism: Saccharopolyspora pogona; assembly: GCF_014697215.1. Taxonomy (GTDB): domain Bacteria; phylum Actinomycetota; class Actinomycetes; order Mycobacteriales; family Pseudonocardiaceae; genus Saccharopolyspora; species Saccharopolyspora hattusasensis. The sequence goes on along the minus strand of NZ_CP031142.1, from coordinate 62,841 downwards.
ACGCGGCAACGCCTTCAACGAAGCCAATTCAGACTCAGCGTCCTCCAGCGACTCCCGCAGCTGCGCAACCCGCAAATCCTGCCCCCCATCGCGGGTCGCACTCCCCACCTGCTCCTGCTCAACCTCACCCAACCCCCCCTGCGTCTCCCCCCACTCCGCCTGCACAGCCGCATCCTGCGACGCCCCTCCCTGTTCGCGCCTCCGCTTGTCATCCGCAATCTCGGCCAACTCCGCCTGCAACCCCTCGATACGCCGCTGCGCCTTCTCCCAGCGCCCCCGCAAACCCTGATCGAACATCGGCAACGTCGCCAACTCCGCCCGCAAAACCTCGTCCCAACGCGGCAACGCCTTCAACGAAGCCAATTCAGACTCAGCGTCCTCCAGCGACTCCCGCAGCTGCGCAACCCGCAAATCCTGCCCCCCATCGCGGGTCGCACTCCCCACCTGCTCCTGCTCAACCTCACCCAACCCCCCCTGCGTCTCCCCCCACTCCGCCTGCACAGCCGCATCCGACTCCTGCAACGCCCCCAATCCCGTCTGCCCATCCTCGCCCGAAACCGACGAGGATGCCGCAGCCCGCCCCTCCCCACCTGAATCCCCCACCACCTCATCAAACGACGCACCGACATCAACGCCCCCATCCGACCACGCGTCCCGATCAGCCCCACTCTGCTCCGCCGAACCCGCATCCCGCGACACACCCAAATCCGCATTCGCCTGCTCAAGCCGCTCATCGAGATCGACGCTCCCAACCGGCGACGCTTCCCGTCCAGCCCCAGCCGACTCCGATACCCCGCTCAGCTCCATTGCATCCTGCTCGTCCTGCCGCCCACTTGCCTCCAAACCCGCAATCCGCCCCAGCCCATTGAGCTTCTTCTTCTTTTCCGCCAGCCTTCCCATCGTCTCCTTCAACGGCTCCGCAACATCAGCCAACCTAAACACCTGTTCCCGCAACATTTCCAGCCTGTCCTCAACCTCGATACTCTCCGGCAACGCCTCCAACGCCTTGATCTCCTCAGCAGCTCTACTCCTTATCAATTCTTGTTTCTGCAGATTCCTTTTCTTCTTTGTGTACGTTGCTATTTCCCGCCGCAAATTGAGCTCAGTCTGCTTCTCCGAAGTCAGCCGCCCCAACTTCTCCAACTTCTCCAACTTCGCAATCTCGGCGGCGGCGGTGGCCCTTCTCGCTGCTTGACCCTCCCTGTTCATCCGCTTCCACTGCTCCTCCTTCGGCTCGAGCTCCGCCAGCTCTTTCTCCTCCTCCGAATCCAGCTGCCCCTTCCCCTTCAACTCCGCAACCCGGGCGACGCCGGCCTTTTTCCCCTGGGACCGCTTCGCGTTAGATTCCCTCAGTTGCTGCTTCCGCTGCTCCACCTTCGGCTCGAGCTCCGCCAACTCCTTCTTCTCCTCCGAATCCAGCTGCCCCTTCCCCTTCAACTCCGCAACCCGGGCAGCGTAGTTCTTTCTCTTCTGGGCCTGCCTCGCGTTCTTTCCCTGCTTGTTCCGCTTCCGCTGCTCCACCTTCGGCTCGAGCTCCGCCAACTCCTCCTTCTCCTTCGAATTCAGTTGCCCCTTACCCTTCAACTCCGCAACCCGGGCAACGTCAGCCTTTCTCGCCTGGACCTGCCTCGCGTTTTCTTCCTTCTTTTTCCGCTTCCGCTCCGCAATCCGCGCGTCCTGTGCTGCCTGATCGGTCGGCGCGGACCCATCGCCCTCGCCGCCTTGATTCCCGGAATCGATCCCAGCAGCAACGGTTGCTTCCGCCTTCCGCCGCTTGGACGCCCGGGAACTCACGCCAGCCTCCCCCCTCGTCCTCTTCCTGCCCTTCGTGCCCCTCTGATCTGCGGCACCGCCCGCGGTGTCATCCACCGGCACCGCAACATCCGACTGTGAAGGCCCACCGCTGGTGTGCCGACCCGATCCCGCCGCGGATTCCCCGAACGCCCCGCCTGATCCGCCGGCCCGGCCCCGGCCTGGATGCTCAGCCCGCTGCCGCCCTTCGCCGCGTTCGTGCCCAGCCGCTCCGCCAACAACCGGGAAAACTCCACCACCTGGCCCCGGTGATCACCACCGAGCTCACGGCGCTTGGCCGCGACCAAGGCCACCACATCGTCCACCGACACGGCAGCTCCCCGACCAGCCAGCTTCCGGGGGTCATGCGTGCCCTGCACAATCAGCCGCACCGCGTCCTTTTCCTCGCTGGACAAGTCCACCTGCCTCGCCCGCTCGATCTCCCCCCGCACATCCGCGTCCGACCACTCCCGCACCGGCGCTGTGCCCGACGCTGCCGTACCAGCCGGAACACCAGCCGAGGCCTCCGCCAGACCGGCCAAGCCAGCACGCCCCCCGGCCGGCACCGGGGCACCGGGCCCGGTCACCGGCCTAGCCGAACCATCCGCCGCGAACACCGTCCACTGTGGCGTGCCCCCGCCCGGCCCCGGCGTCAACGCGACCACCACACGCCCCAGACCCCGCGCCAGATCCGACCCCTGACCCGGCGACACCACCACACCCACATTCGAATTGCCTTGAGACACCAACACCACCAGCCCACCCGTAGAACCCGCCACACCGCCCCGCACGAACTCCGCCAACCCGCCACCAGCAACCACATCCGCCGGCACCGCCACCCGCACCGTGTCCACCGGCAACCCCACAGGCACGGGCACCGCGCGTGCGGGCCAGTACCGATAAACCTCAGCAGGATTGTCGGGCAAAAGTCCGGTTCTGGAAACCATCAACGCCTCGCCCAGATCAAACTTACCGGTAACCCGGCCGGGCTCGTCTTCGTTGTTGGTGACTTCGATCCACCCCTCTCTGGCGGGACGGAATTGAACGCGACCATCGCTTTGCCGTTCGTAATCGCCGGCAAGCAGACGCCCGTCCGGGGTTCTGTACACGTCCGACTTAGTCGCCAATACCGGCCCGTTAACGACCCTCAGCACCTCTGACAGCAGCGCATCGGAGGCGCGGGGAATCGCCAGCAAAGTCCACATTTCTTCGTCGTACCATCCGTGTCCGACCTTGTTAATCTCGAGTAAGCGGGCGAACTCCGCAAAATCGATCGCCTGCCCATTCCGGAGGCGAATCCCGGAACGGTCTGACGTCATCCGGGCCACGACGAGGCTCGCGTCCTTGTACAACTGGTACGAGTACGCCTGGGCGACGACCTGCGCCTTCGAAGCACCTGGGGCCGGGACCAACACCGACTGTTGGGGCAGGCTCACGATCAGCGCCGGGTAGCCTTCTTCGATATCGCTGAGCTTCCACGGGCGTGTCCAGGCGAAAAGCTGCACCACCTGCACCTGCGCGGCCTCGCTCAGCGGCAACAACTCCAGGAACTCCGCCAGCTTCTCCAGCCAGGCCCCCTCGTCCCTGGTCTGGTCGTCATAACCCAGCAGATCCGGATCACCCATCAACCGATCCAGCTCCCGGTAGATCGCCGAATCGGTACCGGCCAGCATCATCGCCGCGCTCAACTCGGCCCGCACCTGCCACAACCCGGGATTCTTGGTCAGCTCACCCGCGTCCCCAGCCCACACCCGGAACTCCAACCGATCGTCCTCAAATCCGAGGACGTCAAAACGCACCGCACGATTCTTGTCCCTCAGATTGGGAAGGGATCGGTACCCGTCGGAACCAGTGCCGTCCACTGTGTACGGATCCGACGGAAGCGGAATCGGCCCAGCGTACGTGACGTCGCGTTGCTTCGACTCGTCGCCGCCTGCAACGTTACCCAACCGGTAGAGCACCGCCTCGAAGACCTTCGCGATTTGCGCCACACGCACGTACTGCACAGGAGTCAACTGCCAGTCAAAACTGACATTGATATGCCCCCCTGACTCCGAGCCATAACCGCCCTGCCGCTGTACCGCGCTCAGCAACTTCTCCATACTGGGCCACACCTGCTCCCTGATGGGCCGCTTAGTGTCATTACGCAGGATCGGCGATGTCGCCTCCACCTCGAAACGCTCCGCCTCCTCGATCAACGCCCACCTACCGTCAAGCAGAATCTCCTCGACAGCATCCTCATCTAACATATCGACCAGCTTCGAGCCGTGGGCGGTCCGCCAATCCACCAGCCCCTCTCGTTCGAGCTCCGCCCCCAGACTGTCGACCCGCGCATCGAAATCATCGCCCGGGAGCTTGAACTCGACCTCGAACCCCAGACGCACATCCGACCGAGAGCTCACCCCACCCGGCACACCGTCCCCGAAATAAGTGACCGGAACACGCCCCTGCCCCTGCGCAATCGCCCGCTTCGCCCGCACATACACCTCACGCACCTTCGCCCGGCGAGCATTGCGCAACCTCCCCTCCGCCGCCTCCACCCCAGGCAAACTCTCCTCAACATTCTGCAAATCCGCGGAAGTCCAATGACCCTGCCGCACCATGTTCTTCGCAGTTTCGACGTTCGCACGCACACCGTTCGGATCGAAATCCGACGGCATCGCCCCCAAATGCCGCTCCATCCGACCCGTCAGCTCAGCCAACCTCGCAATCCCATCCGGCACGAACTTCGCCAACTCAGCCTGCAACACCGCCACCTCGGCACGCAAAGCCCTCTCCGACTCCCACAACGCCTGCCGATCCTCATCCCGCCCCTGCACCGCCTCCAACTCCGCCTTCCGCGCCTCAAGCAACTCCACCGCATCCTGCAAAGCCGCAATCCGCTCCCGAATCTCAACCACAGTCGACGCAGCCTGCTCCTCCGGCCCCCTCTGATCCCCGGCACCGCCCGCGGTGTCATCCACCGGCACCGCAGCATCCGACTGTGAAGGCCCACCGCTGGTGTGCCGACCCGATCCCGCCGCGGACTCCCCCAAACGCCCGCCCTGATCCGCCGGCCCGGCCCCGGCCTGAATGCTCAGCCCGCTGCCGCCCTTCGCCGCGTTCGTGCCCAGCCGCTCCGCCAACAACCGGGAAAACTCCACCACCTGGCCCCGGTGATCACCACCGAGCTCACGGCGCTTAGCCGCGACCAACGCCACCACCTCGTCCACCGACACGGCAGCACCCCGACCAGCCAGCCTCCGGATGTCATGCGTGCCCTGCACAATCAGCCGCACCGCGTCCTTGTCCTCCGGGAACAAGTCCAGCTGCCTCGCCCGCTCGATCTCCCCCCGCACATCCGAGTCCGACCACTCCCACACCGGCGCTGTCCCCGACGCGTCATCCGTCATCTCGGCCAACTCCGCCTGCAACCCCTCGATACGCCGCTGCGCCTTCTCCCAGCGCCCCCGCAAACCCTGATCGAACATCGGCAACGTCGCCAACTCCGCCCGCAAAACCTCGTCCCAACGCGGCAACGCCTTCAACGAAGCCAATTCAGACTCAGCGTCCTCCAGCGACTCCCGCAGCTGCGCAACCCGCAAATCCTGCCCCCCATCGCGGGTCGCACTCCCCACCTGCTCCTGCTCAACCTCACCCAACCCCCCCTGCGTCTCCCCCCACTCCGCCTGCACAGCCGCATCCGACTCCTGCAACGCCCCCAATCCCGTCTGCCCATCCTCGCCCGAAACCGACGAGGATGCCGCAGCCCGCCCCTCCCCACCTGAATCCCCCACCACCTCATCAAACGACGCACCGACATCAACGCCCCCATCCGACCACGCGTCCCGATCAGCCCCACTCTGCTCCGCCGAACCCGCATCCCGCGACACACCCAAATCCGCATTCGCCTGCTCAAGCCGCTCATCGAGATCGACGCTCCCAACCGGCGACGCTTCCCGTCCAGCCCCAGCCGACTCCGATACCCCGCTCAGCTCCATTGCATCCTGCTCGTCCTGCCGCCCACTTGCCTCCAAACCCGCAATCCGCCCCAGCCCATTGAGCTTCTTCTTCTTTTCCGCCAGCCTTCCCATCGTCTCCTTCAACGGCTCCGCAACATCAGCCAACCTAAACACCTGTTCCCGCAACATTTCCAGCCTGTCCTCAACCTCGATACTCTCCGGCAACGCCTCCAACGCCTTGATCTCCTCAGCAGCTCTACTCCTTATCAATTCTTGTCTCTTCAGATTCCTTTTCTTCTTTGTGTACGTTGCTATTTCCCGCCGCAAATTGAGCTCAGTCTGCTTCTCCGAAGTCAGCCGCCCCAACTTCTCCAACTTCGCAATCTCGGCGGCGGCGGTGGCCCTTCTCGCTGCTTCACCCTCCCTGTTCATCCGCTTCCACTGCTCCACCTTCGGCTCGAGCTCCGCCAGCTCTTTCTCCTCCTCCGAATCCAGCTGCCCCTTCCCCTTTAACTCCGCAACCCGGGCAGCCTCGTTCATCCTCCCCCGGCCGCCCCTCTCCCTTTCCTTCCTTTTCTGCTCCTGTTGCGCCTTCGGCTGGAGCCTCGCCAGCTCCGCCGCCTGCCCCTCAGTCAGCGGCCTCGCCAACTCCTCCATCTCCGCAACCCGGTCAGCTGCGTCCATCAACCCCTTGCGATACTTCGCCTGATTTCTCGCCCTTCTCTGCTTCCGGTCCGCCGCCTTCTGCTGGAGCGCCGCCAGCTCTTCCTTCTCCTCCGCCGGAGCCGACTGCCCCGCCTGCCACCGCAACCACTCTTGCTCCAGCGCACCAAGCTTGCTGAACACCGGCCTCGACCGCTCCGCCTCACCCCGCAAGTCCTCACGCGTCCACCCAAGACCGTCCGGACTCACCCCGGATACCGCGGGATCACGCACGACCGGACCCGGCTCGACCCAGATCTCCACCCGCGTCGGTCCCCCGGCATGCAAGAACTGCGGCGCTGCCACCAACCCGACATCACCGACCCCGAAACGAGCACCACGGAGAATATCACTCTGCTCAAGGTCAAGCATGCGACGCAGATCATGCGCGACCAAAGAGAAATCATGCCCGGCCTGCGACATACCACCGGGCTTACTACCAAGATCGCCACGCACAACGTAACGGACACGGGGCCGGCGTCCCTCCCGCACCGCAGCGACGGCCTTCTGCGCCACCCGATACAAGCCCAGACGGTTATCTGGCCGCACCCGGGCATCCTCCCGGATGGTCAGGCTCGCATCACTGGGAGCACCCGCCAGCGCGGGATCGGTACGGGCATGGGCAAGTTGCGTCTCGTAATGCCGCTTGGCCTGCCACCACTTCTCTTCCGCGTCCCGTGCACGCGTATCCGCCTCGTCCCAAACCTGCTGCGCCCTCTCCCTACGATCCGCCGCAGCCAGCCGCTCCCCACCATCAGCCCGCGCTTCAGCCTGCGTGGCCTGCGACAACTCGAAACCCGCGGCGCGTTGCCGGTCACTCGCGGAAGCCCATTCCCGGTCCCGCTCAGCGAACTCCCTCGTCGCGGCCACCAACCCCGCCGGCAACTCCCCACCACGATCGCTACGGCGGATCACATAACCCGCCCCGAACTTGGCACTGACACCGGCCCGCCGCTTACCGATGCTGTGCTCAGCCGGAGTAGCCAGCATGCGGAACTCCGCGCCGTGCAGCCAGGTACTGGTGATGTCCTTCAACGACGAACCCGCACCCTCGCTGGGAATCGATTCGCGGACCGTCTCGGATTTCGTGTGGTGTTCGGTTTCGGATTCGTGCCCGCCACGGGAGATGAGCGGAATGTTCCAGTCACCACCCTGACCGAACTCGTGACGGCCCTCCTCGTAAGTCTTCGCACCCTCAGGATGCGACACACCCCCAGCGAAAAACGGTGCACCGAACACCGCATGCCCGCTACCCGAACCGGTCTCCTTCTCCTCCGCTGAACGATCACTCGACGAACCATCCAGCTTGATTCGCCCACTCGTCGAGGAAAGCGCACCCCGATCCGGAATCTTCACATCCAGATCAAGGTTCACACCCAGCCCAGGCGGCAACTCCACCGGCACAGTCTTGGGTTTCGGATCCGTCAACGGGCCCAGCAGCGCCTCCACACGATGCGGGGTGAACCACGCCCGCAAGCTCCGCCGCGCCTCCGCCGTCACCGAACCCCCCGCCGAAGTGATCGCTTCCTCCGCCGCGGCGACCAGATCCCCGGCACGCCCCCGGAACTCCACCGCCCGGAACTCCTCGGCACTGGGCAAAACCTCAGCGTCCTGATCAGACTTCCAGCCCTGGATGGCCTCGTCCGTCACCTGCGACACCGTCAGACCAGTAATCTCAGCCACACCAGACCGCTGAGCCAAATCCTCGGGCAGAGTGTCCTCCACCGCCGTGCTCACCCCGACCATGCGAACGTCCGGGGCCGCGGCGATCCGCTCCCCCTGACGCTCGATACGCACATCGAAAAGCACCTCCGCACGATGCGAAGCCAACGCACCCGAAACCGTCTCCGAACTCGAATAACTCGTAGTCGCAGTCTGCGTACGACTACGGACCTGCTTCAGCCACTCGGCGACGTGGATGAACCCCAAGCCCAACCTGCCATAAGGCGGCCCATGCTGCGGAATCGACTCACCACCCACCGACCCGACTCCACCCGGGGAATCGGACCCGTGCATCACCACACCCGGGATCGCGCCCGACATCACTTCGAGGAACACCCCGGTGAGGCTACGGATCTTGTTTACGGCGATAGACGCCACACTGGCCGCCGCAAGCCCACCGTGCTTGATCCCTTCCACCTCCGGCTCACCCAAAAGCTCAGCGCCCACATGAAGTTCGTAAGTGTGCCCCTTCCAGCGGCCTTCCCACCGCAGCTGTGTGCTGGCCCCCCCATTCGCGAGATCACCGAGCTTGGCCTGCACATTGGACAAAAACTGCTCAGCCGTACGGTCGTTGCCCAAAGGCGTGCCCTGCGCGGAAACCGGCAGCAACCAGTCAGCCGCATCAGGACCAAGTCCGGGCCGCTCGGAAATCTGCTTGCGCAACACCCGAATCCGGTCACTCAAATCCACCGGCTCGATAACCCCCCGACTCCACGACGGAGAAGCCAGCCTATGCCCAGAAGGAACCCTCACCACATCGCTAGACAAACCCCCCGCCGAACCCTCCGCCACATCCCTAGACAAACCCCCCGCCACGCCCGTGGGCGGCTTCTCCGCCACGCCTGTGGGCGGCTCATTCGCCACGCCCGTGGGCGGCTCATTCGCTTCGGTGGGCATCGCCACTTCGTGTGCTCGCTGCGCCTCGAACTCGGCCTGCCTGGTCTTGATCTCCTGCAGTTGCCGGTCGTCCACCCACACCGTCGTCGACGCAGGCAGCGTGAACCGCTCGGCGGAACGGGCGAGCGGCTTGCCCTTGAACAACCCGATTTTGTCGATCTTGCCCACGGTCTTCACCTCGGCGCCGACGGTAGCCTCGAGGTCCACCGTGACCAGGTGGAGTTCCCGCGGTGTACCCATCTCCGACCGGGTGAGGGCGCTGTCACTCGCATGTCCCCGTTCCCGCCGGTAGCTACCCGCCCCCGGGACCCACTCCTGGAGCACGGAACCCGCTATGACGCCAGTGTGTTCATCCACCGGGACCATCACGGGCTCGATTGAATTCAACCAGAAGAAAGTCCCGGACTTACTGCTGCCCGTGGCGCGGCCACCGGTCACCGACCGCGTCGGCTGCTCCCAGATCCTGACCGGATTACCCTCACCATCCAGCACCGGCTCGGGATTGCGCGGCATGAACGAATACTCGACCACACCATGCTGATCCCGGCGGCGCTTCTCCGACAACAACCCATCCACCCGGAACTTCTTACTGAAAGCACGCGGAGTCGCCCGCACCTCATGAAGCGAGATCCCGCGATCGATCAGGTTCGCGTTACCGCCGAGCTCCCACACCCGGTGCCCGGAAAGTTCCCTGAGCTGCCGGTACGCCGATTCCCGAAGATGTTTCAAACCATGCAGGGACACCACCGGCATACCATCGAAAACCCGGGACAGATCCTGCCGCATCGTCTCATCATCATAAGACACCACAGTCCGCTCAACGGGTTCCACGGCAGCGGCACGCAACTCCTCCAACTCGGCCTTGAGCTGATCGGCCTGCCACGCAGGCAGCTCCACAACGATGTCGGTCTCCACCACACCCGGATCCCGGCCCTCCGCCTGGGCCGACGCATCCACCATCGGCAACGGGTCAACCGCCGGCGTGTGCATCCCCGGCCTGCCGATCGTCACACCCTTGACCAGCTGGTTCCATTCCTGCCAATGCGTCCCCGACGCCGTGTACCGCACCCGGAAAGCCAGCCGCTTACGCGGCTGCGTGCCCACACCACCCGTGGCCGGCTCCTTGCCCCGATCCCCGCCGAAGGACAACGAGGTGTCCTCCCCCACGTGCGAGGACTTGCTCCGGTCGAAACCGAACTTGTGGTAGCTGGTGACAAGAGAGAAATGGCCGGCCACCGCCGAGTAGACGCGGGCCACAAACCCACCCCCGGCCCTCCACGTCACGCCCCTACTCTGCTTAGCGGACTCCGATTCCGACATCGTCACCCCAGCATCGGCCTCGTCGACCGCACCCAAATCCCGGACCTCGCCCACCACCTCCGCCGCCACCTTCAACGACACGTGATAGTCGTGTCCCCGACCATGCTCGACCATCTCGACCGACGCGGCCTGATCGGTGAGCATGTCCTCGACCACCCGCGGTGACGACAAATGGCTACCCGCCAGCGAACCATCGATCTCATGACCCCGCGCCAGCTGCTCCCCAGCCTTGCCCGAGATTCCCTTGCCCAGCTTCGGGTCATCAAAATCGGCCACGAGATCGGTATCCCGCCAAGACCACCGGTGATGCCCCGGAATCTTATGCGCCGAGTCCCGAAGGATCCTGGCCAGCTTCGCCCCCGCACCACTGGACTCCAACGCCGCACTCGTGATGCCGGCCACACGATCCGGGTGCGCCCGGCCGTCCTCACCCAGCAGACCCGCCTCCCGCGCGGACTCCGACGGCGTCCAGTGCACACCATCAATGGCGTCATGGAACGTGATCGGGGACCGACCCGGCAAGCTGACCTGCAGGTCGTCAACAGTGCGATAACGAACGATCTGGACCTTGCGGGCAACGGTGTCGCCGGCCTTCCCCGAGGCCGCGAACTCCTTGTCATGGCTGCGACCGGCACCGGCCGCGACAAAAGGCCCTGCCGCCGCGGTGACCACCCCGACATCCACACCAGGCCCCGCCGCCCCCGAACCCTCACCCTGACGCCCCGAACCGTGAACGTTCACCGTTTCAGCGCCGCCCTCGAAAGCCGACTCCCACGGCGCGTTGTCGATCGTCTCCAGATAAGCGACCCGCCTGGAGACCGCCCGCATCCGCACACCCTGGGTACGGCTTGAGAACAAACGCTTGAACGGGTTACCCGAGCGCAGCGCCGTCTCCAACGTAACCCAGCCCCGATCGGTGGCTGCTGCTTGCTCACTCACCCGCATATCCGGCAACATCCGCTCGACATTGCCCTGGCCCAGAAACTTCCGCAGAGCTTTCCGCGAGTCCTTGTCCAGCGACCCAAACTGGGCCGCCACCTGATCATAAATATGCGGCGGCTGCCCGGACTTCGTCTTCGCCCGCAACGGTTTGCCCCGATACCGACCACGCGTCGACCCCCGGAACGTAGCCCCCTCCAGCACCGAAGCAGGCAACTCCCGCGGCGTCGGCACAACACGTTCACGCGTAGTCGGCTGCAAACCCGTGGGCACACTCAACGTGGTGCCCACCGGGTCGGTGTCAGGACGATCACGCCCACCGACGACCGTGACAGGACCAATGCTGTGCCCATCCTCATCAACCCGGGAAACCCGGAACGTCACCGGCACGAACACCGACCGCGCACCCGCATATTCACTGTCACCACCCGGCGTCGCACGCTCCGGCAACGCGATACGCATCGACCGACTATGCGTATCGGTGCGGCTCGTAGAACGATGAGAGGCCAAACCAGTCGGCACATCAACAGCACCCAAAGCGAAAAGACCCGGCACCGCAGGCACAAAGAACAACTGCCGGAAGCGCGGCCGATGACCCGACCCACTCGCCGCGCCCGCCTTATGATCCGCTGCCCAGGCCGCCGACTGCTCGGTAGCATTCCCCTCCACCGCTTCGCTGCCCCTCAAGTCGAACTCGGCCTGCACCCGCACCGCCACACCACCGACCTCAAACTCCCTACCGCCGAAGCGCTCCTCGCGGTACTCCTGGAGGCCCCCACCCAGCAAGCTGCCGATCTCATTGAGCACGGCATACTCCACCTCGTCGATACCGACCGGATCAGTACCCTCCGGCACCAAACCCTCCACAGCCTCGACGACCCGATCCGCCCCCACCGTCTGGGCAATCTGCCGCGCCGGACCCAACGAATCGCTACGGCGAAGATAACCAGGAACCCGCAACCGAGAACTGTCCTGGCGGGCATCGACACCGTCAACCCGCACCCGAGAATCCGTCGGTTGGTTCAGCGGCTCGCTGTCGTTGGACGAATCGCTTGGCCGTTCGATCCGATCCGTTCCACCGGACAGCTCGGACAGCTCAGTCAGGTTGGTCTCGGTTCGATCAGTCGGATCCACCAAGCGACCGCTATCAGAATCCGAACCAGCCCCCGAACTGGACGAACCCCAGGACGACCGGGCACCACCACCAGCGGAATAATCCCTGTCCGTCCCCACACCAGGCCAAGCCTGACGACGACGCGAACCATTCTCACCAGTGGATGTGGATCCCTCCCCCTCATCGGCCGCTTCTTTGGCGACCACAGTTTCACTTGAAACTGTGCCCTCGCCCGGCAACGCTTCCTGCTTTGACCGCACCGCCACGTGGGGAACATCGCTATCCGATACGGTCTGCTTGACGGAATCACCTTCGGCCCCCCACCCCTCCGTCACACCAACCACACCACCCTGATCCTGCGAAGCAACGTCGCCTCCCGCCAAGACAGCGCCACCGTCCACAACAGACTGCTCAGCAAGCAATGTGCCCCCGGACGGCTCCCCGTCTTCGCCCAAACGACGAAGCCGCTCCAGCAACCCTTCCCGCATCTTCTCGAACTCGGCCTCATCGAAGTCGCTCTCCGCGTCATCGATCGCCGCATCACCCGACACAACCTCGGTGGACTCCGAGCGCGCATCGCCATCGGACTGCGACAGCCCGTCCCCACCCGGCTCCGGCCCTGCGCCCGCACTCACGGCCATCACCATGACCGTCAGATGACGCAGTCGCTCCAGAAACGCCCGAGCATCCGGTTGATCATTTCCATTCGTCAGCAGCCGATGCGCGACCGCATTCCGCAAGGAATTCTGCATTCGCCCGAAGTGCTGGTCTACCTCAGCCAACACGTTGACCACAGCACCTCGACCGTGTTGAGCTTCCAACTGCCGCAACTCGCTGTCCGCTGTCGCGAGAAGCTCCCGCAATTTCCGCCTCGCGTCATTTCGGCGCTGCTCCCGCAACCCCTGAACAGCAGCGGCAGCTTTCTGTGCCCGGCTGCAGATCTCTTTGAGCCGCGTCTGCCTATTAATAGGCAACCACTCCGCGATCTCGGCTTCATATTCGGTCCGCAGGTTAGCGTTTGGCTCCACATCCTCCAAAATCTGCCGCAGAGAATCCACCGAATGTTGCAAATCGGATGTCAGCTGCCCCCTGACATCCGCAATAATTTTTCCACCCCAACCGTCATGCCTATTGAACCGAGCTCCCACAGCTCTCCTGTTAGCGTCATATCCGCGAAGTGCCTTCCCCCGCACCTCCTCCCGCGCCTCTTCTCGCAGCACCAGTTTGGCGACCTCATCGTCCGTCAAACCAGTAAGCGCCTTGCCAATCGCCACGTGCAGCTTAGCCATCTGAACCTCTTCAGATACCCTGATTCCAGGAATCTCGACCTGAGCAGCGGAAAGCAAGTTGTCGGCAGCTTTCGTGTCCGCGCCGCCACTCATGTCACCAGCCAGGTAACGGACCAGTTTCCACCGCGACTTCCGCAACTGCTGGAACTGCGGCGACTGCTGCAACTCCCGCAACTGCCCCGACTGCTCCGACTGCTCCGACTGCTCCGACTGCTCCGACTGCTCCGACTGCTCCGACTGCTCCGACTGCCGATCATCCCGCAGAATCGTCATCAACTGCTGCAACTGCTGCTCATCCTGCAGAATCGTCATCAACTGCTGCAACTGCTGCTCATCCTGCAGAATCGTCATCAACTCGTGTGCCATCAGATCTTGGAAGGGCCGCGACTTCTTAAGGGGACCCAAGATCTTGTCCGCAGCAGCGTACCAACGGTCCACCGCAGCTTGACCTTGTTCGACGGCCTTCTGCCGCAGTGCCCTACCAGCATCCGCGAACGTCTCCTTTACCTCGCCCAACTGATAAATAACCCTCAAACCTGGATCACGGTCCCCGCGCACCATCGGAGCAGCAGCTGCCGCATCCCCCGCCTGGTTCTGAGCACGATCTGCCTGCGAATGCTCCTCTTCCGCTCTCACCTGCTCGAACGCGTCACGAGTCAAACCACTCACCGCCACGCCGATATCAGGGTCACCGGCCAGATAACCAGCCAGTTCCCCTCGCACCGCCTGAGCACCGCGCCAGTTACCCGAATGCTCACCCAACCACTGCGCCAGCACAACCCCGAACCGGTTCGACGCCTTCAATGGCCCCAAAATCCCGTCCGTATCAGCCAACAACCGGGCCACAGCATAAGGACCCGCAATCCTGCGCCACTCATCCAACTGCGCCACGGCCCCGTCATACCGCTCTTTCCAGTCCCGCACCGCCAACTCACGAAGTTTCTGCTCAAATTCCAGGGTGCCGACCCCATCTCCCGGATGACTCAACATGTAATGAGCCAACACATTCCGGAGACCGTCATCGCCCCCAAAAACTCCCACGCGCTCCTCACGCGCCCGCATATCAGCGATCAGACCGTCTACGCCTACATTCACCCCGCCTACGTAAACTGGCCGCCCATCATCGCGCATCCTCTGCAACCCAGCGTCCGCGTCACGGATCAACGCCGTCAACTCGGCTGCCGCAGCAGACTCCCCTGATCGCCCCGCTGCCTGACCCTCCAGTCCCGGAACCGCACCTGGCTCCGGACCCGCACCCGCACTTATCTGCGTCAGCCGGCTCATTTGGCGCTGCAACTGTGCACGCAGTCGCAACGCAGCATCTCGATCATTCGGGAAATTCAGGTACTGGTGCGCCATCAGCACCCGAGCCACCTGGTACTCCCGAATCGTCGAGCCTAAAATGCTGTCCGCGCGCGCAAACGCCTCGTCCACATCCTGCTGGCGGTCCTGTCGAGCCTCCTCCAACTCCCGCTGCGCAACCCCGTAGGACTCCCGCAAGCTCTGCACCAACGGATCAGGGTTCATCGAACTGTCCACTGTCCGCTCGACGGATTCACCGTCGGCCCGCTGCCCCTCCGTCACACCGACAGCGACACCATCCTGCGAAACAACGTCGCCGCCCGACCAGGCAGCACCACCACCATCCACAACAGACTCCGCGACGGGCTGGTGCTCGGCACCACCCTCGGCTTCATCCACCGGCACCGCAGCATGTGGCTCTGAAGGCCCGCCGCTTTGGCCCGAACTCCAACCCGCCGCAGAAGACTCCCCTGAGCGCCCCGCCTGATCCACCGGCCCGGCGCCGGCGTGGATGGCCAGCCCGCTGCCCCGCGTACCCAGCTTTTCGGCCAGCGCCTGGGGAAACTCCACCACCTGGTCCTGGTGATCCCCGCCGAGTTCGTGGTGCTTGGCCGCGACCAGCGCCACCACATCGTTCACCGACACGTCGGCATTCCGACGCAACTTCCGGGGGTCATGCGTGCCCTGCACAATCCGCCGCGCCGCGTCCTTGTTGTCGCGGGACCAGTCCAGCTTCTTCGCCCGGTCGATCTCGCGGCGCAAATCCGACGGCGACCACTGCCCCACCGGTATCCCACCGGAATCCCGCATCGTGCCCGCCCCGACATCGTGTGTGGTGGTCACCGCGGGCTGTACCTCCCCGGCCACCGACCTCGCCTGGGCAGATGCCGTCTGGACAGCCGGTGTCTCATCCGGGGCCACTGCCTGCTGACCGGAATCCGGAACAGCAGTCGTGGCGTCCGCCAGACCGGCCACGCCCCCACGCCCCCCGGCCGGCACCGGAGCACCGGGCCCGGCCAGCGGCCTAGCCGATCCATCCGCACCGAATACCGTCCACTGCGGTGTGCGCCCGCCCTGTCCCGGCGTCATCGCGACAACATCACGCCCCATACCCTGCGCCAGGGCCGAACCCTGACCAGGCGATACCACCACACCCGCAGTCGAATTGCCTGGGGACACCAGCAGCACAGGCCCGCCCGTTGAATCCGCCACACCGCCCCGCACGAACTCCACCAACCCGCCACCAGCAACCACATCCGCGGGCACCGGCACCCGCACCGTGTCCACCGGCAACCCCACAGGCAGCACCGCCGCCGGATCCTGCCGCAGATACGGCACCGCCTGCGACCCCTCCACCGGCACCATCGCCGAATCCGGCGACACCGCAGCCCCATCCACACGATGCGAATCCCCATGCGCCGCAACCAAGTCCACATGGGAATCCCCATCGTGGCCGGGCATCCCATTCGGCGACGTCGGCTGCCCCGCGGGCACACCACTGCCGGAGTCCACGACAGACCCGGACCTGACAGTCTCCGGCAACGCGGCATCCGCGGGCACACCAGAAGCATGTGGGGTCACCGCCGGTGAGTCCGGTGTCTGCGAGGTAAGCACCTCCAGCGGCCGGTTCCCCGGCACATCCACACCATGCCCTCCGGGCACCGGATCGCCACCGGCAACCGGACGGTACGCCGGCGGCGGCGTCACCGATCGATCCTGCCCGGAACCCACTACCCCATCGGAATACACTGGCAGCGGCGTCCCCGGCCGGTCCTGCCCGGAACCGGGCACCACCGGAACACCACGAGCCGACTTCTCGCCCGGCACACTGCCATCGGCACCCCTCTTACCGTCCGTGCCGCCCACAACAGCAGACACCGGAGGGGAACCGGACACCACCAGGTCATCACCAGAGGACACCGACACCGCAGCTGAATCCACCGGCCTGACCGGGAAAACAGGGTCCACATCAGACACATCCGAGCCATCCGAGGCATCCGAGGCATCCGAGGCATCCGAGGCATCCGAGGCATCCGAGGCATCGAACGTGTTGTCCTTGCCCGGGGAGCCAGGGATATCCCCTGTCTGCGACCCGGACCCTATCCCCAGCAGCGGGGTCTTCTCCTCGTCGAACCCGCCACCATCGGTGGTGGTGGTGCCCTCACGCCGGCCGGTGCCCTCGAGGTACGGGCTCGGGCCATCCGGGTGCAGCTTGCCCCGCCACGCCAAACCCGCCAGATTCCCCACACCGGAGAACACCGACTCGAAGAAGCCCGCCGTCACCGAGAACGGGTTCCAGGTCACTTCCTGGCCCGTGGCCGCCAGATACCCCACCTCCCCGAACAACTCCGACAACGCGTTCTCCAACGCCTCCCCGACCCACTCGCCGAACCGCGCCGACCACATGCCCCGCACCGACATCCCCGCATAAAAATCCAAATGCTCCCCCACCACATCCGCGAAGCGCGCCATCGCCGACACCGGATACAACTCCGCATGCTCGGCCACCGCCTTCTTCACCGCCGCCTCCAGAATCTTCTCGTCCACCTCATCGCCCAGCCCCCGCACCAGCACCTTCGTCAACGCGTTGCTCACCAGACCGCCCAGCGCCGACAACGGCAGCAACACCAACGCCGAGAACGCCCCCATTCCCGCCGCCTGCTCCGTCAGCTTCCCATCCCACTTCTCGCTGGACTTCTCACCCAGCATCTGCAACTGGGCCTGCAGATCCGGCAGCACGTTGAACGCCACACCACCGGCCGCCGCCATCGCCAACCGCATGAACAACTGGCCCCACCACCGCGACAACAACATCCGCATCACCGCCATCCGCGCCGCCAGCCACGCCATCGACGCGCCACCGGTCGCCCCCGCCCAATACACCGCCCACGCCATCTCCAACAACAACAATTCCAAACCATAAATCGTCACCAACTTCAAATACCGCACCTGCCGCGCCAGATCCCGCACGAACACCGCCAACTCCCGCAACGCCCCCTCACCCGAGGCCAGCAACCCATCGAAAATCTCCAAACCCCCGGCGAACCGGTCCGCCGCCTTCCCCGAAAACTCCGTCCGCACCTTCCCCACCAACTCCGCCACAAAACCCCCTACCTCACCCACCCCCACCGCACCCGACTCCAACGCATCCGCCACCGCGAACAACCCACCCTCATCCGCATCCGTCATATCCTCACCCGTCAACACCTGAAAAAGCCGCCGCACCTCCTCCGGCACCATGATCGACGAAAACATCACAACCACCCAACCCCAACACCGCCACAACACATGGCAGCAACGATGTATGCGGGAATCAGCCCTTGGAACCACCGGCGCGGTGACGCACAAAAACCCGATAGCCGGGCAACCTCAGCCGCCCGGCACCCGAACCACAACACGCTTCTCACAACGAACACACGGCTCCTTCAAGCAGCAAGGTTCACCACGCCACTCGAATCCATGAAGACGTCACATTCGACGAATATGCTCGCGAGTGACGGGGAACGACAGCACGTATTCGTAGCGGTCGGGCGGAGTGGACGTCCCTCCGACACACCGCCCGGCCGCACCCCCAACGACGAGGACTACACATCCTGCGGGCCGGACAGATACTCCAGGACACGGTGCACGGTTACCGCATCCAGAGGTGCAGGCAGGCGGTCGGCGGTGTGGATGTGGGCCAGCAACTGTTCGTCGGGAGCCAACCCGTGCTGCTCCAGGTAGTAACAGACGATGTCCGGCCAGATCCACACCCCATCGGAACGGAAACTCACCGGCACCACAGACCCCCGCGACCGATCCACCACATCATCCATTGTGGAATCCGTATCCAGGATCACAGTGCCGGCACGAAGGTAGTCCAGCACCCGGTCCCGCTCCACCGCATCGAGCAGCCGCAGGTGATCCTCCTCGAACACCGGCTCCCCGGCCTTATCGACACCATCAAAGACACGTGCCAAGCTCAACCCGACAGGCTCAGTCGCCGCCCACACCAACCGGCCATAAGACCGCGCCGCCCGCTGATACACCGGCACCTCACCACCGGGCACCAGCGGTATCCGACAACACCGCCACCAACCCAGCCACCCCCGCACCATCGACACCCACAGGCTCGCTTGGCGTGCCGGTGAAATGCCACGCCAGAACCCGCTGCTCATCACCGATCGGGATACGGCTGAACATCGAGGTCGCGGAGCCGGCCAAGAACTCGGCCAGCACACCCATCTGCCGTAAGGACAGCGCCACACCACCAGCGGCCAACTCCTGACACACCGACTCAGCAACCTGGCCGATCGCGCCCTCCGCCAACCGCTGCCGAGCCGTTGCAAGAAACTCATCCGACACCCGGCCGGCAAGCCCCAGCAACACATCATGCATCCCTACCACGCGCTCATCACCAACGGACACGTCCGTCCCTCCCCGGGGCACCACCCCCAGCTCATCAAACATCACGACCCCGATCCACGTGCGGGCCAATACCGATAAACCTCAGCAGGATCGCCGGGCAAAAGTCTGGTCCTGCAATCCATCAACGCCTCGCCCAGATCAAACTTACCAGTAAACCGGCCGGGCTCGTCTTCGTTGTTGGTGACTTCGATCCACCCATCTCTGGCGGGACGGAATTGAACGCGACCATCGCTTTGCCGTTCGTAATCTCCGGCAAGCAGACGCCCGTCCGGTGTTCTGCACACGTCCGAAATAGTCGCCAATACCGGTCCGTTAACGGCCTGCAGCACCGCTACCAGCAGCTCACTGGAGGCGCGGGGAATCGCCAGCACCGTCCACATTTCTTCGTTGTATAACGACTCGCGTCCGACGTGGTACGCGTTGAGCAAACGGGCGAAATCCGCAAAATTGATCGCCTGCCCATTCCGGAGGCGAATCCCGGAACGGTCTGACGTCATCCGGGCCACGACGAGGCTCGCGTCCTTGTACAACTGGTACGAGTACGCCTGGGCGACGACCTGCGCCTTCGAAGCACCTGGGGCCGGGAACAGCACCGACTGTTGGGGCAGGCTCACGATCAGCGCCGGGTAGCCTTCTTCTACATCGCTGAGCTTCCACGGGCGTGTCCAGGCGAAAAGCTGCACCACCTGCACCTGCCCGGCCTCGCTCAGCGGCAACAACTCCAGGAACTCCGCCAGCTTCTCCAGCCAGGCCCCCTCATCCCTGGTCTGGTCGTCATAACCCAGCAGATCCGGATCACCCATCAACCGATCCAGCTCCCGGTAGATCCCCGGATCGGTACCGGCCAGCATCATCGCCGCGCTCAACTCGGCCCGCACCTGCCACAACCCGGGATTCCCGGTCAGCTCACCCGCGTCCCCAGCCCACACCCGGAACTCAAGCCGATCGCTGTCAAATCCAACGGCGTCAAAACGCACCGCACGATACTTATCGTCCGGGTTGGGAAGGGAGTCGTACCCGTCGGCACCGGTGCCGTCCACCGCGTACGGATCCGACGGAAGCGAAATCGGCCCAGCGTGCCCGACGTGGCGTTGCTTCGACTCGTCGCCGCCTGCAACGTTACCCAGCCGGTAGAGCACCGCCTCGAAGACCTTCGCGACCTGCGCCACACGCACGTACTGCACAGGAGTCAACTGCCAGACGAAACTGACATTGATATGCCCACCTGACTCCGAGCCAAAACCGCCCTGCCGCTGTACCGCGCCCAGCAACTTCTCCATACTGGGCCACACCTGCTCCCCGACGGGCCGCTCAGTGTCATTACGCAGGATCGGCGATGTCGCCTCCACCTCGAAACGCTCCGACTCCTTGAGCAACACCCACCTATGGTTGGACAGAATCGCCTCCGCTTCCTTCTTAATAACCAGCTTCGAGCCGTGGGCGGCCCGCCAATCCACCAGCCCTGCTTGTTCGAGCTCCGCCCCCAGACTGTCGACCCGCGCATCGAAATTATCGCCCGGGAGCTTGAACTCGACCTCGAACCCCAGACGCACGTCCGGCCGAGAGCTCACCCCACCCGGCACACCGTCCTCGAAATAAGTGACCGGAACACGCCCCTGCCCCTGCGCAATCGCCCGCTTCGCCTGCACATACACCTCACGCACCTTCGCCCGGCGAGCATTGCGCAACGCCCTCTCCGCCGCCTCCGCTCCAGGAAAACTCTCCTCAACTTTGTGCAAATCCGCCGAAGTCCAGTCCCCCTGCCGCACCATGTTCTTCGCAGTTTCGACGTTCGCACGCACACCGTTCGGATCGAAATCCGACGGCATCGCCCCCAAATGCCGCTCCATCCGACCCGTCAGCTCAGCCAACCTCGCAATCCCAGCCGGCACGAACTTCGCCAACTCGGCCCGCAACACCGCCAACTCGGCCTGCAAAGCCCTCTCCGACTCCCACAACGCCTGCCGATCCTCATCCCGCTCCTGCACCGCCTCCAACTCCGCCTTCTGCGCCTCAAGCAACTCCACCGCATCCTGCAAAGCCGCAATCCGCTCCCGAATCTCAACCACAGTCGACGCAGCCTGCTCCTCCGGCCCCCTCTGATCCCCGGCAGCGCCCGCGGTGTCATCCACCGGCACCGCAGCACCCGACAGTGAAGGCCCACCGCTGGTGTGCCGACCCGATCCCGCCGCGGATTCCCCCGAACGCCCCGCCTGATCCGCCGGCCCGGCCCCGGCCTGGATGCTCAGCCCGCTGCCCTCCGTGCCCAGCCTGTCCGCCAACTCCCGGGAAAACTCCACCACTTGGCCCCGATGATCACGGCCGAGCTGGTTCCGGTGATCACGGCCGAGCTCGCGGCGCTTGGCCGCGACCAACGCCACCACCTCGTCCAGCGACACGGCAGCGCCCCGACCAGCCAGCCTCCGGATGTCATGCGTGCCCTGCACAATCAGCCGCACCGCGTCCTTGTCCTCCGGGGACAACTCCAGCTGCCTCGCCCGCTCGATCTCCCCCCGCACATCCGAGTCCGACCACTCCCGCACCGGCGCTGTGCCCGACGCTGCCGTACCAGCCGGAACAGCAGTCGTGGCGTCCGCCAGACCGGCCACGCCCCCACGCCCCCCGGCCGGCACCGGAGCACCGGGCCCGGCCAGCGGCCTAGCCGATCCATCCGCACCGAATACCGTCCACTGCGGTGTGCGCCCGCCCTGTCCCGGCGTCATCGCGACAACATCACGCCCCATACCCTGCGCCAGGGCCGAACCCTGACCAGGCGATACCACCACACCCGCAGTCGAATTGCCTGGGGACACCAGCAGCACAGGCCCGCCCGTTGAATCCGCCACACCGCCCCGCACGAACTCCACCAACCCGCCACCAGCAACCACATCCGCGGGCACCGGCACCCGCACCGTGTCCACCGGCAACCCCACAGGCAGCACCGCCGCCGGATCCTGCCGCAGATACGGCACCGCCTGCGACCCCTCCACCGGCACCATCGCCGAATCCGGCGACACCGCAGCCCCATCCACACGATGCGAATCCCCATGCGCCGCAACCAAGTCCACATGGGAATCCCCATCGCGGCCGGGCATCCCATTCGGCGACGTCGGCTGCCCCGCGGGCACACCACTGCCGGAGTCCACGACAGACCCGGACCTGACAGTCTCCGGCAACGCGGCATCCGCGGGCACACCAGTGTCGGAGTCCACGGCAGACCCGGGCCTGCCAGTCTCCGGCAACGCGGTATCCGCGGGCACACCAGAAGCATGTGGGGTCACCGCCGGTGAGTCCGGTGTCTGCGAGGTAAGCACCTCCAGCGGCCGGTTCCCCGGCACATCCACACCATGCCCTCCGGGCACCGGATCGCCACCGGCAACCGGACGGTACGCCGGCGGCGGCGTCACCGATCGATCCTGCCCGGAACCCACTACCCCATCGGAATACGCCGGCAGCGGCGTCACCGGCCGGTCCTGCCCGGAACCGGGCACCACCGGAACACCACGAGCCGGCTTTCCGCCCGGCACACTGTCATCGGCGCCCCTCTTACCGTCCGTACCACCCACAACAACGGCAGACACCGGAGAGGAACCGGACACCACGGGGTCCTTGCGGGAGGGCACCGACACCGCAGCCGAATCCACCGGCCTGACCGGGAAAACAGAGTCCACATCAGACGGCTTCGAGGCATCCGAGGGCTTCGAGGAATCGGAGGCATCGAACGTGTTGTCCTTGCCCGGGGAGCCAGGGGTGTTCCCTGTCTGCGACCCGGACCCTGTTCCCAGCAGTGGGGTTTTCTCCTCGTCGAACCCGCCACCATCGGTGGTGGTGCCCTCACGCCGGCTGGTGCCCTCGAGGTACGGGCTTGGGCCTTCCGGGTGCAGCTTGCCCCGCCACGCCAAACCCGCCAGATTCCCCACACCGGAGAACACCGACTCGAAGAAGCCCGCCGTCACCGAGAACGGGTTCCAGGTCACTTCCTGGCCCGTGGCCACCAGATACCCCACCTCCCCGAACAACTCCGACAACGCGTTCTCCAACGCCTCCCCGATCCCGCTGCCGAACCGCGCCGACCACATGCCCCGCACCGACATCCCCGCATAAACATCCAAATGCTCCCCCACCACATCCGCGAAGCGCGCCATCGCCGACACCGGATACAACTCCGCATGCTCGGCCACCGCCCGCCTCACCGCCGCCTCCAGAATCGCCGCGTCCACCTCATCGCCCAGCCCCCGCACCAGCACCGTCGTCAACGCGTTGCTCACCAGACCACCCAGCGCCGACATCGGCAGCGACACCAACGCCGAAAACGCCCCCATTCCCGCCGCCTGCTCGGTCAGCTTCCCGTCCCACTTGTCACCCGACTTCTCACCCAGCATCTGCAACTGGGCCTGCAGATCCGGTACCACGTTGAACGCCACACCACCGGCCGCCGCCATCGCCAACCGCATGAACAACTGACCCCACCACCGCGACAACAACAACCGCATCACCGCCATCCGCGCCGCCAGCCACGCCATCGACGCACCACCGGTCGCCCCCGCCATCGCCACCGCCCACGCCATCTCCAACAACAACAATTCCAAACCATAAATCGTCACCAACTTCAAATACCGCACCTGCCGCGCCAGATCCCGCACGAACACCGCCAACTCCCGCAACGCCCCCTCCCCCGAAGACAACAACCCATCGAAAACCTCCAAACCCCCCGCGAACCGGTCCGCCGCCTTCCCCGAAAACTCCGTCCGCACCTTCCCCACCAACTCCGCCACAAAACCCCCCACCTCCCCCACCCCCACCGCACCCGACTCCAACGCATCCGCCACCGCGAACAACACACCCTCATCCGCATCCGTCATATCCTCACCCGTCAACACCTGAAAAAGCCGCCTCACCCCCTCCGGCACCATGATCGACGAAAACATCACAACCACCCAACCCCGACGCCGCCACAACCCAGGGCAGCAACGACGTATACGGGAATCAGCCTTTTGATCCACCGGCGTGGTGAGACACAAAAACCCGGTAGCCGGGCGACCTCAGCCGCCCGGTACCCAAACCAACGATATGTTCGCGAGTGAAAGGGGAACTGCAGCACGTATTCGTACTCACGAGCCAAAGCGCATGACCCGGAGCTCAAACGGTGCGGTTTCGATAAGCGGCTGAGCACGCCCATCCATCGGATCAAACAGCCGAACACCATCGGTAGCGTTCACAGCCACCAACAGGTGCCCGACACTCTCCCGGCCCCGGGTATCCCTCCTGCGCAACCACACCAGCACCTGGGTTTGCGCGGGAAAAGAAGCGATCTCCTCCAAAACACCGAACCAATGCTCATGAACGCTAACACCGACCACGGGTCCGAGCTGAGCCACCATCGGACCAAACCACGCAGCCTGCGCGGGCTCCGGCGGCGGCATCAACCCCGGCTTCCCGGCGTTCCAGTCATCCAGCCACGCCCACGGATCACGGTTGGGCAGACCGAACGGCTCTTCACCAGCCGCTTTCGGGACCACCACAGCCGCGTCGAGCATCTGGTCACGCCAGTCACCACTGTCCTGGAAACTCCGGGTGGTACAAGCGAACAACCAGCCACGCTCAGTCTCATCGACCGGATCAGGAGAGACAAGCCCCACCTCCCCGTCATAGCGGTATCCCAGCCACGCCTCCGCCTTCTCAACAGCCCCAGCGAATTCGTCCGCCGCGACTTCCCACGGCAGCAGCCCGCCGACCGAATCACCTTGCGGGCAGCGGAAACGCGCCACCACAAGCTCAGCTACCTCGGCGTCGTTCTGCTCCGCGAACGTCCCCCGCAGACCATCAAGAAAGACCACGGCGTCATCCGCGTAATCCGCATACAACAGGTGACCGGCCAGTTCACGCCCGTCGAGCTGACGACGCAACCACACCACAGCCCGAGTCCCCACACCCCCATCCGCAATGGCGCTTCTCGCAGCCTCCCACGTCGCGCAGGTCAACACCTCCGCATCCGGGAAATACGCCGCCAGCAGCCGATCCCACCAACCCGGCGTCTCACCAGCCGGATCCCACGGCAACGCCGAAGCAGGCCAGCAATTCACCGCAGCATCCGTCGCGATCACACAATTACTCGCATTGACCCGCCAGCGCCACGACCCCGGCTCAGACCCCGACAAATTGAGAGCCTCATCCAGCGGACCGGCATTAGACGCGGGAAACGGCTCCGCCCCGTCCAGCGGCACGCAGATCGTCGCCGCCAACATCGGCTCGTCAGACTCCACATAGCGGCAACCGAAGAACGCAGCCCGCTCCGTCGAGAGGATCGCCTCCTCACCCCTCAACACCACACCCTGCCCATAAGTGCCGCGCAACCAGGAGCGCGCCCGCTCCGCGAGCTCGTTCATGCCGCTCCGCCCCTCACCCGCCAGACCATCTCCAGCGAAGTATGAGCCCACCACACCCAACCTCCAAGCCACTTACCCGAAGGTCAGCCACAACCTGCCCCCCCGGACCACTAGGCTTCCTCGTAAGAGACACCGCCGATGGAGAGTGCTGGCGCTGCAACGGCGACATTTTGATCAACAGTTCAGGAAGGGTGCGGTCCGGAAATCCCAGGAAGCGGGCACGCCGATCACGCAGCTGGTCCAGGAGCTGAGCGTCAACGAGGGCACACCGGACCTGGATCGGCGAGCCCGTGAGTGCGAGACTCCTGCGCGCTCAGTGAGTGCGCGTCGGCACCGGTGAGGGATCCTCCTGAGGATGTGCACAACCTTCTCCAGCCTGAAGGCCCAGGCACCACATAGTGACTGGGCCTTCGGCCGGGTGGAAAACCTATGCGATGTAGGCGACCGCCGAACTCCTCGGCGGTGAACACCAGCCGGTGGTCATCCGGCACGCCGAACACCGTCTTATCGTCACGCTACTCGCCCCAACAATCCCGGCGGGCCACCCGTACGCAGTCCTTGTCCGGGCGCTCTTGACGACGCCCCGACCACCGACAACCACGTCTGGCGGTTCACCGAGTCGCTAACGACGAGGACTACACATCCTGCGGGCCGGACAGATACTCCAGGACACGGTGCACGGTTACCGCATCCAGAGGTGCAGGCAGGCGGTCGGCGGTGCGGATGTGGGCCAGCAACTGTTCGTCGGGAGCCAACCCGTGCTGCTCCAGGTAGTAACAGACGATGTCCGGCCAGATCCACACCCCATCGGAACGGAAACTCACCGGCACCACAGACCCCCGCGACCGATCCACCACATCATCCATTGTGGAATCCGTATCCAGGATCACAGTGCCGGCACGAAGGTAGTCCAGCACCCGGTCCCGCTCCACCGCATCGAGCAGCCGCAGGTGATCCTCCTCGAACACCGGCTCCCCGGCCTCATCGACACCATCAAAGACACGCGCCAAGCTCAGCCCGACAGGCTCAGTCGCCGCCCACACCAACCGGCCATAAGACCGCGCCGCCCGCTGATACACCGGCACCTCACCACCCGGCACCACCACCTCCACCCGCGGCACACCGGAACCCGCCACCACCAGCGCCCGCTGAAGCCGACCCGTCAACCCCACCGGATCGACGCCACTTCCGGCCTCCACCACATACACCGGCAACCACGGCCCCTGACCACTGACCGGGCCGCGCCACGCACACCACAACCCCCGGACACCAGCGGTATCCGACAACACCGCCACCAACCCAGCCACCCCCGCACCATCGACACCCACAGGCTCGGCCGGGGTGCCGGTGAAATGCCACGCCAGAACCCGCTGCTCATCACCGATCGGGATACGGCTGAACATCGAGGTCGCGGAGCCGGGCAAGAACTCGGCCAGTACACCCATCTGCCGTAAGGACAGCGCCACACCACCAGCGGCCAACTCCTGACACACCGACTCAGCAACCTGGCCGATCGCGCCCTCCGCCAACCGCTGCCGAGCCGTCGCAAGAAACTCATCCGACACCCGGCCGGCAAGCCCCAGCAACACATCATGCATCCCTACCACGCGCTCATCACCAACGGACACGTTCCGTCCTTCCATGGGGCACCACCCCCAGCTCATCAAACATCACGACCCCGATCCACGTGCGGGCCAGTACGGATAAACCTCCGCGGGCTTGTCAGGCCAACGCCTGGTCCTGGAAACCATCAACGCCTCGCCCAGATCAGCCTTACCAGTAAGCTCGCCGAGCGGGTTTTCCTCGGTGAATTCCATCCACCCACCGTTGCTGGGACGGAATTGAACGTGACCGGTTTGATCCGTTTCGTAAACGCCGGTGAGCAGACGCCCGTCGTCCGTCTTGTACAAGTGCTGCACCGTCGCCAATACCGGTCCCTTCATGAGCTCACACACCTCTGCCAGCAGCCCAGCGGGAGCACCGGGAATCGCCAGCAACGTCCACAAGTCGCGTAGCGAGAGCCCGCGCGCCAGCGCTGGGTCGACACGGCGGAACTCGAGCCACTGTGCGAACCCTTGGAAATCGATCTCGTCGCCATTCCGGAGGAGAATCCCGTCACCGTTCGGCCCTAACCGGGCCACGACGAGACTCGCGTCCTTGTACAACTGGTACGAGTACGCCTCGGCGAGAACCTGCGCCTTCGAAGCACCCGGGGCCGGGAACAACACCGACTGTTCGGGCAGGCCCACGATCAGCGCCGGGTAGTCGCCAACGCGACCAGTCAACTTCCACGGCCGTGTCCACGCGAAAAGCTGCACCACCTGCGCCTGCGCAACCTCACTCAGCGGCAACAACTCCAGGAACTCCGCCAGCTTCTCCAGCCAGGCCCCCTCATCCCTCGTCTGGTCGTCATAGCCCAGCAGATCCGGATCGCCCATCAACCGATCCAGCTCCGGGTAGATCGCCGGATCGGTACCGGCCAGCATCATCGCCGCGCTCAACTCGGCCCGCACCTGCCACAACCCGGGATTCTTGGTCAGCTCACCCGCGTCCCCAGCCCACACCCGGAACTCGAGCCGATGTTCCTCAGCCCCAAAGACTTCAAAACGCACCGCGCTGTGCTTATCGCCCGCGTCGGGAACGGGATAGTACGAGTCGGCATTCTCACCGTTTTCATCCACTGTGTACGGATCCGACGGGAGCGAAACCGGCGCCGCATGCGCGACATCGCGTTGCCTCGACCCATCGCCGCCTGCAACGTTGCCCAACCGGTAGAGCAACGCCTCGAAGACCTTCGCGACCTGCGCCACACGCACGTACTGCACAGGGGTCAACTGCCGGTCGAAACTGACGTTGATATGCCCCCCTGACTCCGAACCAAAACCGCCCTGCCGCTGTACCACGCTCAGCAACTTCTCCATGCTGGGCCACACCTGCTCGCTGACGGGCCGCTCAGTGTCATTACGTAGGATCGGCGATGTCGCCTCCACCTCGAAACGCTCCCCCTCCACGAGCAACGCCCACCTACCGTTGGCCACAATCGCCTCGGCCTTCAGCTTTTCATCCAGCAGCTTCGAGCCGTGAGCGGTCCGCCAATCCACCAGCCCCTCTTGTTCGAGCGCCGCCCCCAAACTGTTGACCCGCGCATCGAAATCATCGCCCGGGAGCTTGAACTCGACCTCGAACCCCAGACGCACGTCCGACCGGGAGCTCACCCCATCGGGCACACCGTCCTTGTGGTAGGTGATCGGAACACCCCCCTGCCCAATCGCCTGCTTCGCCTGCACATACACCTCACGCACCTTCGCCCGGCGAGCATTGCGCAACGCACTCTCCGCCGCCTCCATCGCCCCCAATCTCGACTCAACCTTCTGCAAATCCGCGGAAGTCCAATGACCCTGCCGCACCATGTTCTTCGCAGTTTCGACGTTCGCACGCACACGATTCGGATTGAATTCCGGAGGCATCGTCCGCAAATGCCGCTTCATTCGACCCGTCAGCTCCGCCAACCTCGCAATCGCAGGCGGTACTAATGCCGCAGCCCGCCCCTCCCGAGACTCACCCATGTGTTCCCCTGCCGGTTCGCCCTCGTCATCCAGCATCCCGGCCAACTCTGCCCGCAACGCCTCGACACGCCCCCGCGCCTCCTCCCAATCCCGCCGCAAACCCTGATCGGCCATCGGCAACGTCGCCAAATCCGCCTGCGAAACCTCGGCCCAACCTGGCAACGCCTCAAACCAAGCCAGATCAAACTCAGCCTGCTCCAACCTCTCCCGCAACTGCGCAACCCGCAAATCCCGTCCCTCATCACCGGCCACACCCCCCACCTGCTCCTGCTCAACCTCGCCCAGCCCCTCCCGAGACTCCTTCTCCCACGCCGTCTGCCGATCCTCGTCCAAATCGGACAGCGATGCCGTAGCCTGCCCCTTCCCACCTGAATCCGCCATCACCTCATCAACAGACGCACCAAGATCAACGCCCCCATCCGACCGCGCGTCCCGTTCGTCCCGATCAGCCCCAGCCAACTCCGATCCCTCACTCAACACCATTGCATCCTGCTCATTCTGCTGCCCACTTGCCTCCACGCCCGCAATCTGCCCGGGCCCAGTCTCCCCCCGGGCCTGCATCGACTTCAGCGCCGCCCTATTTTTCTTCAGCCTTTCCCTCGTCTCCTTCAACTGCTCCGCAGAACCAGCCCACCTAGGCATCACCGTCCGCAACGCACCCAGCCTGTCCTCAACCTCGGCGCTCTGCGGCAACGCCTCCAACACCTCGATCTCCGCAGACTCGTTTTTCAGTTTCGATGCTCGACGCTCCAGCCGACTTTCCAACGTTTCGTCCTTTTTTATTTCCCGCCGCAAATTGAGCTCGGCCTGCTGCTCCGGAGTCAGCTGCCCCTGCTCCTCCAACTCCTTTAATTTCGCAAATGCGTCGGCGTCGGCGGCCTTTTTCGCCCTTTTAGAATTCCTGACAACGTCGCTGTGCTTCTTCTTCCGCTGCTTCACCTTCGGCTCGAGCTGCGCCAGCTGCTTGGCCTTCTCCGGATCCAGCTGCTTCCCCTCCTCCAGAGCCGACTGCCTCTCCCTCTGCAACCTCGCAACCAGGTCGGCTTCGGCCTTCCACGCCTGGTGCTCCCTCGCGTTCTTTTCCTGCTTTTTGCGCTTTTTCTTCTGCTGCTCCGTAACCCCCGGGTCCTGTTGTGCTGCTTGATCCGTCGGCGCGGTTCCATCGCCCTCGCCGCCTTGATTCCCGGAATCAACGCCAGCAGCGGTTGCTACCGCCTTCCACTGCATGGACGCCCCGGAAGAAGAACTCTCGCCGGCCTCCCGGGTCCTCTTCGTGCCCTTCGTGCCCTTCGTGCCGGCTTCGCCCGCCACCGGCCCAGACACACCGCCCCCGCGTTTGGGACCTGCCACTTCGGTGGGTAGCCCGGCGCCCCAGCCCAGGTGCCGCAGTCCGGAACCACTGGGCGGCAGCACCACCTCCCGATCCGGTCCCACCCCCGACACCGGAATCACCCACATCCCGGCCACCGCGGAAACATCAGCTTTCGCAACGGGCTCCCCCGTCTGCGGATCCAGCAGATCCACCCGCCCTTGCCGATCGCGGTCGCCTGCATGCACCGCAGCGATCACATGCGCACTACCGTCCGCTCGCTGGTAAATCACCGGCACAGCCACACCCACCGGCCCGCTCCCCACATACCGCTCAAGCTCAGCCACACCACCCACCCGCCGGGGCTCCCGACCCAACGCCACCACCAACCGAGCCGGATCCCGATCATCACCAGCCGGCCCCGCCACAAACTGCCGGTTGAACTTCAAAGAATTATGGAACGCCACAAACGCCTCCTGGCAATTCACCTGAAAACGCACATCACCAGAGAGGTAATTGGCCTGGTTCGCCCCCTTCAGGAACCGATACCCAGCCCCCAACTCACTCCCGCCGATCGCCTGCGCATCCTGCGGCAGGCCGGCGTCGTGCCACGCCCGCTCCTCCGCCGGCACCGCACCCAAGCTCGACCACGGCCGCACCGGCGCTGTTCCCGACGCCGCCGCACCAGCCGGAACACCAGCCGAGGCCTCCGCCAGACCGGCCAGGCCCCCACCAGCAAACCCCTCCGCCGGCGCTGTTCCCACCGGCGCTGTTCCCGACGTCGCGGCACCCTCCGGCACATGCGGGTTCTCCGTTCCGCGTGCGGGCCAGTACCGATACGCCTCCGCGGGTTCGCCATACAGTCTGGTCCTGGAGTCCGTCAACGCCTCGCCCAGATCAGCCTTACCAGTAAACTCACCGAACGGGTTCTCGTCGGTGAGTTCCATCCACCCACCGTTGCTGAGACGGAAGTGAACACGACCGGTTTGATCCGTCTCGTAAACACCGGCGAGCAGACGACCGTCCGGGGTCTTGTACACCTCCTGCACCGTCGCCAACACCGGTCCTTCAACGACCGCGAGCACCTCCGCCAGCAACGCAGCGGGAGCACCGGGAATCGCCAGCAACGTCCACAGATCGTTCCCCCGCCCGACCATGCGCTTTTCGAGCAACCCGGCGAAACTTTCGAAATCGATAACGCCATTCCGGAGGAGAATCCCGTTACCGTCCGGCGCCAACCGGGCCACGACGAGACTCGCGTACTTGTACAACTGGTACGAGTACGCCTCGGCGACGACCTGCGCCTTCGAAACATCCGGGCCCGGGAACAACACCGACTGTTCAGGCAGGCCCACGACCAGCGCCGAATGACCGGCATCGTCACCAGTCAACTTCCACGGCCGTGTCCAGGCGAAAAGCTGCACCACCTGCGCCTGCGCGGACTCGCTCAGCGGCAACAACTCCAGGAACTCCGCCAGCTTCTCCAGCCAGGCCCCCTCATTCCTGGACTGGTCGTCATAACCCAGCAGATCCGGATCACCCATCAACCGATCCAGCTCCCGGTAGATCGCCGGATCGGTACCGGCCAGCATGATCGCCGCGCTCAACTCGGCACGCACCTGCCACAACCCGGGATTCCTGGTCAGCTCACCCGCGTCCCCAGCCCAAAGCCGGAACTCCAACCGATCGCCCTCGGCCCCAAAAGCCTCAACACGCACCGCACGATACTTGTCGTCCGGGTCGTGAACGGGATAGTACGAGTCGGCATTCCCACCACCTTCGTCCACTGTGTACGGATCCGACGGGAGCGGAATCGGCCCCGCATACCCGCCCTCACGCTGCTTCGACCCATCGCTGCCCGCGACGTTGCCCAACCGGAAAAGCAACGCCTCGAAGACCTTCGCGACCTGCGCCACACGCACGTGCTGCCGGGGGGTCAACGGCCAGTCGAAACTGACATTGATATGCCCCCCTGACTCCGAACCATAACCACCCTGCCGCCGTGCCGCGCTCAGCAACTTCTCCATGCTGGGCCACACACCGTCACCACGGTCATTACGCAGGACCGGCGATGTCGCCTCCACCTCGAAAGGCTTCGACTCCTTGAGCAACACCCACTTACCGCCGGCCGCGATCGCCGCGGCGTCCTTCTTGAAAACCAGCTTCGAACCATGGGCCGTCCGCCAATCCACCAGCCCCTCTCGTTCGAGCTCCGCCCCCAGACTGTCGACCCGCGCACCGAAATTATCGCCCGGGAGCTTGAACTCGACCTCGACCCCCAGACGCACATCCGGCCGGGAACTCACCCCACCCGGCACACCATCCCCGAAATACGTGACCGGAACACGCCCCTGCGCAATCGCGTGCTTCGCCCGCACATACACCTCACTCACCTTCGCCCGGCGAGCATTGCGCAACTTCATCTCCGCCGCCTGCATCGCCCCCAACCTCGACTCAACCGTCTGCAACTGCGCCGGAGTCCACTGCCCCTGCCGCACCCACTGCTTCGCGGTCTCGACATTCGCACGCACACGATTCGGATTGAATTCCGGCGGCATCGCCCGCAAATGCCGCTCCATCCGACCCGTCACCTCAGCCAACGTCACAATCACAGCCGGCACGAATCCCGCAGCCCGCCCCTCCCCCAACTCACCCACGTGCTCCCCCAACTCACCCACGTGTTCCCCAGCCGGTTCACCCTCGTCACCCACCATCCCCGCCAACTCCGCCCGCAACCCCTCGACACGCCCCCGCGCCTCCTCCCAGCCCTCCCGCAAACCCCGATCGAACATCGGCAACGCCGCCAAATCCGCCCCCACAATCTCATCCCAACCCCGCAACACCTCAAACGAAGCCAGATGAGACTCAGCCTCCTCCAACGACTCCCGCAACTGCGCAACCCGCAAATCCGGCCCCACATCACCAGCCACCCCCTCCACCTGCTCCTGCACAGCCTCGCCCAATCCCTCCCCAGACTCACCCACGTGTTCCCCGGCCGGTTCGCCCTCGTCATCCACCATCCCGGCCAACTCCGCCCGCAACGCCTCGACACGCCCCCGCGCCTGCTCCCAATCCCTCCGCAAAGCCTGATCGAACATCGGCAACGCCGCCAAATCCGCCCCCACAACCTCATCCCAACCCGGCACCTCCTCAAACGAAGCCAGATAAGACTCAGCCTCCTCCAACGACTCCCGCAACTGCGCAACCCGCAAATCCGGCCCCACATCACCAGCCACCCCCTCCACCTGCTCCTGCACAGCCTCGCCCAATCCCTCCCCAGACTCACCCACGTGCTCCCCGGCCGGTTCGCCCTCGTCATCCACCATCCCGGCCAACTCCGCCCGCAACGCCTCGACACGCCCCCGCGCCTGCTCCCAATCCCTCCGCAAAGCCTGATCGAACATCGGCAACGCCGCCAAATCCGCCCCCACAACCTCATCCCAACCCGGCACCTCCTCAAACGAAGCCAGATAAGACTCAGCCTCCTCCAACGACTCCCGCAACTGCGCAACCCGCAAATCCCGCCCCACATCACCAGCCACCCCCTCCACCTGCTCCTGCACAACCTCGCCCAGCCCCTCCCGCGCCTCCCCCAACTCCCCCTGCACAGCCGCATCCGACTCCCGCAACGCCTCCAACTCCGCCTGCCGATCCTCGTCCCCATCGGACAGCAATGCCTCAGCCTGCCCCTCCCCACCTGAATCCCCCATCACCTCATCAACAGACGCACCAAGATCAACGCCCCCATCCGACCACGCGTCCTGTTCAGCCCCACCCTGCTCCGCCGCACCCACATCCCGCGACACATCTGAATCCGCCAGCTCCCGATCAGGCAGCGCACCGAGATCGACGGTCCCATCCGATCGCGCATCCCGTTCATTCAGTTCATCCCGATCAGCCCCACCCTGCTCCGATACCCCGCTCGGCACCATTGCATCCTGCTCGTCCTGCCGCCCACTTGCCTCCGCAATCCGCCCCGACCCAGCCTCCCCCGGGCCTGCATCGACTTCAGCTTCTCCTTCTTTTCCGCCAGCCTTCGCCTCGTCTCCGCCAACTCCTCCGCAGAACCAGCCAACCTAGCCACCCTGTCCCGCAACGCCCTCAGCTTGGTCTCAATGGCGGCACTCTGCGGCAATGCCTTCAACGCCTCGATTTCCGCAGACCATTTTCTCCCTCTCGACGCTCGGGCATTCAGCCTATTTTCTTCCTTTCCCTCCGTTACTATTTCCCGCCGCAAATCGAGCTCGGCCTGCTGCTCCAAAGTCAGCTGCCCCTGCTCCTCCAACAACCCCTCCAACCCCGCAATCGCGTCGGCGGCGGCGTCCTTTCCCACCCGCCTGTTCGCGTTAGCTTTCTTCCGTTGCTCCTCATGCTTCGCCACCTTCGACTCGAGCGTCGCCAGGGCCTTCTTCTCCTCCTCAGCCAGCTGCCCCCGCCCCTTCAACTCCGCGACAAGGTCGGCGGCGCCCTTCCTCGCCTCGCGGTCTTTACCTTTCTGGTTTTGCTCCTTCTGCTTCGCCACCCTCCGCTGGAACTTCGCCAGGGCCTCCACCTCCGCCTCAGTCAGCTCCTCCCGCCCCTTCAACTTCAACTCCGCAACCTGGTCGGCTTCGGCGTTTATCTTCTCGCGATAAATCTGATTATTTTTCTGGTCTTGCTGCTTCTGCTTCTGCACCTTCGGCTGGAGCTTCTCCAGTTCCTCCGCCTCCTCCGCAGTCAGCTCCTTCCGCCCCTTCAACTCCGCAACCCGGTCGGCTTCGGCCTTTCTCGTCTTGCGATAGTTCGCGGAAATTTCCGCCTTTTTCCGATTCCACTCCGCCACCTGCGGCTCGAGCTTCGCCAGCTCATCCGCATCCTCCTTAGTCAGCGGCCCCCACCCCTTCAACTCCGCAACCCGGTCGATGGCGGCCTTCCTCTCCCGGTACCGCTCCGCGTCCCTTTCCTTCTGCCCTCGTTTCGGCCCCGCCGCCTGCGCGTCCTCTGCTGCCTGATCCGCCGGCGCGGACCCAGCCCCCTGCATCGACTTCAGCTTCGCCCTATTTTCCTTCAGCCTTTCCCTCGTCTCCTTCAACTGCTCCGCAGAGCCAGCCGACTCAGCCACCTTGTCCCGCAACGCACGCAGCTGGTCCTCGACCTCGGCGCTCGGCGGCAACGCCTCCAACGCCTCGATCTCCGCATCCTCTTCTTTCAGTTTCGCTACTCGATTCGCCAGCCGTTTTGCCTCCTTTTCGTCCTTTTCTATGTCCCGCCGCAAATTGAGCTCGGTCTGCTGCTCTGAATTCAGCTTCCCCTGCTCCTCCAACTCCGCCAACTCCGCAAATGCGTCGGCGGCGGCGTCCTTTTTCGCCTTTCTAGAATTGCTGACAGCGTTCCTGTGCTTCTGCTTCCGCGGCTCCACCCTCGACTCGAGCTGCGCCAGCTCATTCGCCTCCGCCTCAGTCAGCTCCCTCCCCTCCTCCAGAGCCAACTGCCTCTGCCTCTGCAACTCCGCAACCCGGTCGGCTTCGGCCTTTCCTGCCCAGTAATTCGTCGCCTTCCGTTCCCTATCTTTCTGCCTCCGCTTCTCCACCCCCGGCTCGAGCTGCTCCAGCTCCTTCGCCTCCGCCTCAGTCAGCTCCTTCCCCTCCTCCAGAGCCAACTGCCTCAGCCTCTGCAACTCCGCAACCCGGGCGGTGGTGTCCTTCCTCACCTGGTACTGCCTCGCGTTCTTTTCCTTCTTGTTCTGCTTCTGCTGCTCCACCTTCGGCTCGAGCTGCGCCAGCTCCTCGGCCTCCTCCGAAGCCAGCTCTCTCCCCTCCTCCAGAGCCAACTGCCTCTGCCTCTGCAACTCCGCAACCCGGTCGGCTTCGGCCTTCCTCGCCTGGTACTCCCTCGTGTTCTCTTCCTTCTTGTTCTGCTTCCGCTTCTCCACCTTCGGCTCGAGCTGCGCCAGCTCCTTCGCCTCCGCCTCAGTCAGCTCCCTCCCCTCCTTCAGAGCCAACTGCCTCAGCCTCTGCAACTCCGCAACCCGGTCGGCTTCGGCCTTCCGCGCCTGGTACTGCTCCACGCCCTTTTGCTTCTGTCTCCGTGTCTGCGTTGCCGCCCGCGGGTCCTGTTGTGCTGCTTGATCCGTCGGCGCGGTTCCATCGCCCTCGCCGCCTTGATTCCCGGAAGCAACCCCAGCGGGTCCTGCCACCGTCCGCCGCTTGGACGCCCTGGAAGAACTCTCGCCGGCCTCCCGGGTCCTCTTCGTGCCCTTCGTGCCCTTCGTGCCGGCTTCGCCCGCCACCGGCCCAGACACACCGCCCCCGCGTTTGGGACCTGCCACTTCGGTGGGTAGCCCGGCGCCCCAGCCCAGGTGCCGCAGTCCGGAACCACTGGGCGGCAGCACCACCTCCCGATCCGGTCCCACCCCCGACACCGGAATCACCCACATCCCGGCCACCGCGGAAACATCAGCTTTCGCAACGGGCTCCCCCGTCTGCGGATCCAGCAGATCCACCCGCCCTTGCCGATCGCGGTCGCCTGCATGCACCGCAGCGATCACATGCGCACTACCGTCCGCTCGCTGGTAAATCACCGGCACAGCCACACCCACCGGCCCGCTCCCCACATACCGCTCAAGCTCAGCCACACCATCCACCCGCCGGGGCTCCCGACCCAACGCCACCACCAACCGAGCCGGATCCCGATCAGCACCAGCCGGCCCCGCCACAAACTGCCGGTTGAACTTCAAAGAATTATGGAACGCCACAAACGCCTCCTGGCAATTCACCTGGAAACGCACATCACCAGAGAGGTAATTGGCCTGGTTCGCCCCCTTCAGGAACCGATACCCAGCCCCCAACTCACTCCCGCCGATCGCCTGCGCATCCTGCGGCAGGCCGGCGTCGTGCAACGCCCTCTCCTCCGCCGGCACCGCACCCAAGCTCGACCACGGCCGCACCGGCGCTGTTCCCGACGCCGCCGCACCAGCCGGAACACCAGCCGAGGCCTCCGCCAGACCGGCCAGGCCCCCACCAGCAAACCCCTCCGCCGGCGCTGTTCCCACCGGCGCTGTTCCCGACGTCGCGGCACCCTCCGGCACATGCGGGTTCTCCGTTCCGCGTGCGGGCCAGTACCGATACGCCTCCGCGGGTTCGCCATACAGTCTGGTCCTGGAGTCCGTCAACGCCTCGCCCAGATCAGCCTTACCAGTAAACTCACCGAACGGGTTCTCGTCGGTGAGTTCCATCCACCCACCGTTGCTGGGACGGAAGTGAACACGACCGGTTTGATCCGTCTCGTAAACACCGGCGAGCAGACGACCGTCCGGGGTCTTGTACACCTCCTGCACCGTCGCCAACACCGGTCCTTCAACGACCGCGAGCACCTCCGCCAGCAACGCAGCGGGAGCACCGGGAATCGCCAGCAACGTCCACAGATCGTTCCCCCGCCCGACCATGCGCTTTTCGAGCAACCCGGCGAAACTTTCGAAATCGATAACGCCATTCCGGAGGAGAATCCCGTTACCGTCCGGCGCCAACCGGGCCACGACGAGACTCGCGTACTTGTACAACTGGTACGAGTACGCCTCGGCGACGACCTGCGCCTTCGAAACATCCGGGCCCGGGAACAACACCGACTGTTCGGGCAGGCCCACGACCAGCGCCGAATGACCGGCATCGTCACCAGTCAACTTCCACGGCCGTGTCCAGGCGAAAAGCTGCACCACCTGCGCCTGCGCGGACTCGCTCAACGGCAACAACTCCAGGAACTCCGCCAGCTTCTCCAGCCAGGCCCCCTCATTCCTGGACTGGTCGTCATAACCCAGCAGATCCGGATCACCCATCAACCGATCCAGCTCCCGGTAGATCGCCGGATCGGTACCGGCCAGCATGATCGCCGCGCTC
Organism: Saccharopolyspora pogona; assembly: GCF_014697215.1. GTDB lineage: Bacteria > Actinomycetota > Actinomycetes > Mycobacteriales > Pseudonocardiaceae > Saccharopolyspora > Saccharopolyspora hattusasensis. Next base: position 24,285 of record NZ_CP031142.1, on the reverse strand, counting down.
AACTCGGCACGCACCTGCCACAACCCGGGATTCCTGGTCAGCTCACCCGCGTCCCCAGCCCAAAGCCGGAACTCCAACCGATCGCCCTCGGCCCCAAAAGCCTCAACACGCACCGCACGATACTTGTCGTCCGGGTCGTGAACGGGATAGTACGAGTCGGCATTCCCACCATCTTCGTCCACTGTGTACGGATCCGACGGGAGCGGAATCGGCCCCGCATACCCGCCCTCACGCTGCTTCGACCCATCGCCGCCCGCAACGTTGCCCAACCGGAAAAGCAACGCCTCGAAGACCTTCGCGACCTGCGCCACACGCACGTGCTGCCGGGGGGTCAACGGCCAGTCGAAACTGACATTGATATGCCCCCCTGACTCCGAACCATAACCACCCTGCCGCCGTGCCGCGCTCAGCAACTTCTCCATGCTGGGCCACACACCGTCACCACGGTCATTACGCAGGACCGGCGATGTCGCCTCCACCTCGAAAGGCTTCGACTCCTTGAGCAACACCCACTTACCGCCGGCCGCGATCGCCGCGGCGTCCTTCTTGAAAACCAGCTTCGAACCATGGGCCGTCCGCCAATCCACCAGCCCCTCTCGTTCGAGCTCCGCCCCCAGACTGTCGACCCGCGCACCGAAATTATCGCCCGGGAGCTTGAACTCGACCTCGACCCCCAGACGCACATCCGGCCGGGAACTCACCCCACCCGGCACACCATCCCCGAAATACGTGACCGGAACACGCCCCTGCGCAATCGCGTGCTTCGCCCGCACATACACCTCACTCACCTTCGCCCGGCGAGCATTGCGCAACTTCATCTCCGCCGCCTGCATCGCCCCCAACCTCGACTCAACCGTCTGCAACTGCGCCGGAGTCCACTGCCCCTGCCGCACCCACTGCTTCGCGGTCTCGACATTCGCACGCACACGATTCGGATTGAATTCCGGCGGCATCGCCCGCAAATGCCGCTCCATCCGACCCGTCACCTCAGCCAACGTCACAATCACAGCCGGCACGAATCCCGCAGCCCGCCCCTCCCCCAACTCACCCACGTGCTCCCCCAACTCACCCACGTGTTCCCCGGCCGGTTCACCCTCGTCACCCACCATCCCCGCCAACTCCGCCCGCAACCCCTCGACACGCCCCCGCGTCGCCTCCCAATCCAACCGCACCCACTGATCAACCATCGGCAACGCCGCCAAATCCGCCCCCACAATCTCATCCCAACCCGGCACCTCCTCAAACGAAGCCAGATGAGACTCAGCCTCCTCCAACGACTCCCGCAACTGCGCAACCCGCAAATCCGGCCCCACATCACCAGCCACCCCCTGCTCCTGCTCCTGCTCCTGCTCCTGCTCCTGCTCCTGCTCCTGCTCCTGCACAGCCTCGCCCGACCCCTCCCCAGACTCACCCACGTGTTCCCCGGCCGGTTCGCCCTCGTCATCCACCATCCCGGCCAACTCCGCCCGCAACGCCTCGACACGCCCCCGCGCCTCCTCCCAGCCCTCCCGCAAACCCTGATCGACCATCGGCAACGCCGCCAAATCCGCCCCCACAATCCCATCCCAACCCGGCAACACCTCAAACGAAGCCAGATCAGACTCAGCCTCCTCCAACGACTCCCGCAACGCCTCCACGCCCGCAATCCGCCCCGACCCAGCCTCCCCCCGGGCCTCCATCGACTTCAGCACCGCCCTATTTTTCTTCAGCCTTTCCCGCGTCTCCTTCAACTGCTCCGCATAGCCAGCCAAGCTAGCCACCTTGTCCGGCAACGTACGCAGGTTGGCCTCAATCCAGGTAGTCTGCGGCGACGCCTTCAACGCCTCGATTTTCGCAACCTCATTTTTCAGTTTCGACACTCGGAACTTCAGCCGATTTTCCTCCTTTACGTCCTTTTCTATTTCCCGGCGCAAATCGAGCTCGGCCTGCTGCTCTGAATTCAGCTGCCCCTGCTCTTCCAACTCCTTCAACTCCGCAACCCGGTCGGCGGCGGCGTCCTTTCTCGCCCGCTTATACTTCGCGTTAGCTTTTCTCTGTATCTGCTTCCGCTTCGCCACCTGCGGCTCAAGCGTCTCCAGCTCCTTCGCCTCCGCCTCAGTCAGCTGCTCCCGCCCCTTCAAATCCGCAACCCGGGCGGCGCCGTCCTTTCTCGCCTGGTACTCCCTCGCGTGACCTTTCCTCTGCTTCTGCTCCCACTTCGCCACCTTCGGCTCAAGCGTCTCCAACTCCTTCGCCTCCGCCTCAGTCAGCTGCTCCCGCCCCTTCAAATCCGCAACCCGGTCGATGACCGCCTTGCTCGCCCGGTACCGCTCCGCGTTCCGTTCCCGCTCCGCCGCCCGCGGGTCCTGCTGTGCTGTCTGATCCGTCAGCGTGGACCCATCGCCCTCGCCACCTTGATTCCCCGCAGCACCCGACTGCGAAGGCCCATCGCTGGTGTGCCGACCCGTTCCCAACCCCGCCGCGGACTCCCCCGAACGCCCCGCCTCATCGGACGACGATGCCGCAGCCCGCCCCTCCCCACCCGAATCCCCCATCACCTCATCAAACGACGCACCAAGATCAACGCCCCCATCCGACCACGCGTCCCAATCATCGTGTTCGCCCCGATCAGCCCCAGCCGACTCCGAACCCCCACTCGGCACCATTGCATCCTGCTCGTCCTGCTGCCCACTTGCCCCCACGCCCGCATTCAGCCCCGACCCAGCCGCCGCCCGCGCCTGCATTGACTTCAGCGCCGCCTTATTTTTCTTCAGCCTTTCCCGCGTCTCCTTCAACTGCTCCGTAGAACCAGCCAAGCTAGCCACCTTGTCCCGCAACGCACGCAACCTGCCCTGATCAGCCTCGGTCGGCTGCCGCGACGCCTCCAACGCCTCGATTTCCGCAGTCGATTTTTTCTCTCTCTGCACTCGGAATTTCAGGCTATTTTCTTTCGTTTCGTCCGTTGCTATTTCCCGCCGCAAATCGAGCTCGGCCCGCCCCTCCGAAGTCAGCAGCCCCTGCTCCTCCAACCCCTCCAACCCCGCAATCGCGTCGGCGGCGGCGACCTTTCCCGCCCGGACGCGATCCTGCCTCCCTCTGTTAATCCTGCCTTTATTATTCCGGTAATACCCTGCATTATAATCTGCTATATCATCCTTATTGTCCTGGTAATATTTCGTGGTATTTCTATTGATTCTCTCCTTGTTCTTCTTGTAATATGCGGCGGATATTTTCTTTTTCTTATCCTTGTTCGTCTGTTCCTGCGGCGTCGGCTCCCCGCCGCCTTGACTCCCGGAATCGACCCCAGCAGCGGTTGATCCCACCTTCCGCCGCTTGGCCCCCCCGGAACTCTCGCCAGCCTCTTCCCGCGTCCTCTTCGTGCCGGCTTCGCCCGCCACCGGCCCAGACACACCAGGCTGACTGTTCGGACCCGCCACATCGGTGGGCAGCCCAGCCCCCCAACCCGCGCGCCGCAGCTTGGAACCACCTGCCGGCAACACCACCGGCGGATCCGGATCCGGTTCCACCTCCGCCATCGGAATCACCCACATCCGGGTCGCAGCCAGGACATCATCCCTCTCAGCGACCTCCCCCTTCTGCGGATCCAGCAGAAGGACCACCTCTTTCCCATCGCGGTCTCGTTCATGCACCGCGGCGATCACATGCGCAGTACGATCCGCTCGCTGGTAAATCACCGGCGCAGCAACACCCACCGGCCCGCTCCCCAAATACCACTCAAGCCCAGCCACACCATCCACCCGCCGGGCCTCCCGACCGAACGCCACCACCAACCGAGCCGGATCCCGATCATCACCAGCCGGCCCCGCCACAAACTGCTGGTTGAACTTCAGAGAATTATGAAACGCCACAAACGCTTCCTGGCAATTCACCCGAAAACGCATATCACCAGAGAGATAATTGGCCCGGTTCGCCCCCTTCAGGAACCGATACCCAGCCCCCAACTCACCCGCCACCAGCCCCGCGGGCTTCACACGCCCCGGCAACCCCTTATCCACAACCGCCTCGCCAGTAAGCAGCCCATCCCATTCGCCGGCAAACAACCCGCCGTCGTTATAGTCACGGAGGAACGCAGCGAAATCATTGCCCCCCTCCCTAACCCTCGCCCCTACATCACCCACGCCCTCCCCGGCCTCCTTGAACGCGGGCAGCTCGGTCGCGACAAAATCCGCATAAACAGCCGCCCCCAACACCGCTTCCGCCGCCGCACCCGCTTCCCGCGACACATCTGAATCAGCCACCGTCTGATCAAGCCGCGCACCGAGATCGAAGTCAGCCAACCCCGGGCCACGGTCGTCCTGCTGAGCCCCAGTCCACTCCGATACCCCGTCCGGCCCCGCAACCCGCTCATCCCGCCCTACCACCGAGACCCCACTCACCCCGGTCTCCATCACCTCCCCTTCCTGCTTCCGCTCCGCCACTTTCTGCTGGAGCTCCCCCAGCTCGTCCGCCTCCGCCGACGTCAGCGACCTCTGCGTCTTCAACTCCTCCAACTCCGCAACCCGGGCAGCCTCTTCCTTCCTTTCCCCCTTCCGCTCCGCCTCCCTTTCCTTCCTTCTCCGTTTCCGCTCCGCCGCCGGCTCGTCCTGCTGTGCTGCCTGATCCGTCGACGTGAGCACCCCACTCTCGCCGTCACCCGGATTCCCGGAATCATCCCCCCTGTCCCCGGCTACTACCCCAGCATCCGCCACACCTTCCACCGCATCCTGCTCACCCGTCAACGCCTCATCACGCCACGCATCGGCATCGGCGTCAGCCAACTCCGCGTTCTGATCACCCTGCCCAGCCCCATTCCACTCCGCGATCTCACCGTCCCCAAACTCCCCCACCTCACCCCGCACCATCGCATCCTGCTGCCCACTTGCCTCCAAGCCCGCAATCCGCCCCGACCCAGCCTCCCCCGGGGCCTGCATCGACTTCAGCTTCGTCCTGTTTTCGCTCAGCCTTTTGTTCGTGTCCGCCAGCTGCTCCTTAAGATCAGCCAACTTATTCACCTGGTCGCGCAACGTACGCAGCCTGCGTTGCTCAGCCCGGGTCGGCCGCGGCGACTTCTCCAACGCCTGGATATCCGCAGCCCACTCGTCAGCCCGTTTTTTCGTACCATATACCCGCTGCCTCAGCGAATGGACCTTCTTTCGGTCGGCCTCTACTTCCTGCCACAAATCGAGCTCGGCCTGCTGATCCGAATTTCGCTCGGACAATGCCGACAACTTCGCAATCATCTTCGCGGGCCGCCGACGGCGGTCCGCGTGGTTTCTGTTAATCTCATCCTTATTATTCTGATAATAATCCGCGACGAGCTGCTTAACCTTGTCCGGATTTTTTCGGACGTAGTCCGCGTTTTTGCCCTTAAACTTGTCCTTGTTATTCTGATAATACTCCGCGTTTTCTTTCTTTTTCTCAGCAGCGGTTACTTTCCCCTTGTGCCGCTTGGACGCCCCAGAACTTTCACCTGTCTCCTCCCGCCTCCTCTTCACAGACTGCCGCTTCGGACCTGTTACCTCTGTGGGCAGCCCAGCCCCCCAGCCCTGGCGCCGCAGCTCGGGACCGTCTGCTGGTAACGCCACTGGCGCCTCCGGTTCCGTCTCCGGGTCTTTGAGCGTTTGTGCGTTGTCCGAAGTTGACGCGTTGCGTACTGGATCGCCGTTCGTAGGGGACACACCGTCGGTAGGGGACACACCGTCGGTAGGGGACACACTGTCCGGGTTCGGTTGTTCTTCCTGGATCGGTTCCAGCTCCGGTTTGGCCGTCGCGTGTGACGACCCCGGCCGGGCAGATTTTCCGGGACCGTTGTCCGGCGTCCGAACCGTCCTGGCCGTATCCGGTTTCACACCCGGGCGCACCGATGCGCTCCGAGCGGTCTGGAACTCGTGTGCCAAGTTCCGCGACAACTCGTCAGCCAGCCGCTGGTCGTCCTGTGACAACGGACGCGCCAACACTGCCGCCATATCGTTGCGCAACGCCAGAAGCTCATCCGCCGTCCGGCCGTCCAGAGCACGGAAATCATGGTCCCTGGCCAGGACCATCTCCGCCCGCCACCGCAACCACTCCTGCTCCAGCGCACCGAGCTTGCTGAACACCGGCCTCGACCGTTCCGCCTCACCCCGCAAGTCCTCACGCGTCCACCCAAGACCGTCCGGACTCACCCCGGATACCGCGGGATCACGCACGACCGGGCCCGGCTCCACCCAGACCTCCACCCGCGTCGGTCCCCCGGCGTGCAGGAACTGCGGCGCCGCCACCAGCCCGACATCACCGGGCCTGAAACGGGCATCGCGGGGCAGGTCACTCTGCGCAAGGTCAAGCATGCGACGCAGATCGTGCGCGACCAAAGAGAAATCATGCACGGCCCGCGGCACGCCACCGGCCTTACCATCAAGATCGCCCCGCACAACGTAACGGACACGGGGCCGGCGTCCCTCCCGCACCGCAGCGACGGCCTTCTGCGCCACCCGATACAAGCCCAGACGGTTATCTGGCCGCACCCGGGCATCCTCCCGGATGGTCAGGCTCGCATCACTGGGAGCACCCGCCAGCGCGGGATCGGTACGGGCATGGGCAAGTTGCGTCTCGTAATGCCGCTTGGCCTGCCACCACTTCTCTTCCGCGTCCCGTGCACGCGTATCCGCCTCGTCCCAAACCTGCTGCGCCCTCTCCCTACGATCCGCCGCAGCCAGCCGCTCCCCACCATCAGCCCGCGCTTCAGCCTGCGTGGCCTGCGACAACTCGAAACCCGCGGCGCGTTGCCGGTCACTCGCGGAAGCCCATTCCCGGTCCCGCTCAGCGAACTCCCTCGTCGCGGCCACCAACCCCGCCGGCAACTCCCCACCACGATCGCTACGGCGGATCACATAACCCGCCCCGAACTTGGCACTGACACCGGCCCGCCGCTTACCGATGCTGTGCTCAGCCGGAGTAGCCAGCATGCGGAACTCCGCGCCGTGCAGCCAGGTACTGGTGATGTCCTTCAACGACGAACCCGCACCCTCGCTGGGAATCGATTCACGCTCCGACTCCGATCCCGCCTGGTGTTCGGTTTCGGACTCATGCCCGCCACGGGAGATGAGCGGAATGTTCCAGTCACCACCCTGACCGAACTCGTGACGGCCCTCCTCGTAAGTCTTCGCACCCTCAGGATGCGACACACCCCCAGCGAAAAACGGTGTGGCGAGAACGGCATGCCCGCTGCCCGAACCGGTCTCCTTCTCCTCCGCTGAACGATCACTCGACGAACCATCCAGCTTGATTCGCCCACTCGTCGAGGAAAGCGCACCCCGATCCGGAATCTTCACATCCAGATCAAGGTTCACACCCAGCTCAGGCGGCAACTCCACCGGCACAGTCTTGGGTTTCGGATCCGTCAACGGGCCCAGCAGCGCCTCCAAACGATGCGGGGTGAACCACCCCCGCAAACTCCGCCGCGCCTCCGCCGTCACCGAACCCCCCGCCGAAGTGATCGCTTCCTCCGCCGCGGCGACCAGATCCCCGGCACGCCCCCGGAACTCCACCGCCCGGAACTCCTCGGCACTGGGCAAAACCTCAGCGTCCTGATCAGACTTCCAGCCCTGGATGGCCTCGTCCGTCACCTGCGACACCGTCAGACCAGTAATCTCAGCCACACCAGACCGCTGAGCCAAATCCTCAGGCAGAGTGTCCTCCACCGCCGTACTCACCCCGACCATGCGAACGTCCGGGCCCGCGGCGATCCGCTCCCCCTGACGCTCGATACGCACATCGAAAAGCACCTCCGCACGATGCGAAGCCAACGCACCCGAAACCGTCTCCGAACTCGAATAACTCGCGGTCGCAGTCTGCGTACGACTACGGACCTGCTTCAGCCACTCGGCGACGTGGATGAACCCCAAGCCCAACCTGCCGTAGGGCGGCCCGTGCTGCGGAATCGACTCGCCACCCGCCGACCCGACTCCACCCGGGGAATCGGACCCGTGCATCACCACACCCGGGACCGCACCCGACATCACCTCAAGGAAAACCGTGGTAAGGCTACGGATCTTGTTTACGGCGATAGACGCCACACTGGCCGCCGCAAGCCCACCATGCTTGACCCCTTCCACCTCCGGCTCACCCAAAAGCTCAGCCCCCACATGAAGCTCGTAAGTGTGCCCCTTCCAGCGGCCTTCCCACCGCAGCTGTGTGCTGGCCCCCCCATTCGCGAGATCACCGAGCTTGGCCTGCACATTGGACAAAAACTGCTCAGCCGTACGATCATTACCCAAAGGCGTGCCCTGCGCGGAAACCGGCAGCAACCAATCAGCCGCGTCAGGACCGAGTTCCGGTCGCTCGGAAATCTGCTTGCGCAGCACCGGAATCCGGTCACTCAAATCCACCGGCTCGGTAACCCCCCGACTCCAGGACGGGCTGGCCAGCGTGTGCCCGGCGGGAACCTTCGCCACGTCCGCAGGCGAGTCCACCGCTTCGGTGGAAATCACCACCGGTTCCTTGCCGGCTTCGCGTGCTCGCTGCGCCTCGAACTCGGCCTGCCTGGTCTTGATCTCCTGCAGTTGCCGGTCGTCCACCCACACCGTCGTCGACGCAGGCAGCGTGAACCGCTCGGCGGAACGGGCGAGCGGCTTGCCCTTGAACAACCCGATTTTGTCGATCTTGCCCACGGTCTTCACCTCGGCGCCGACGGTAGCCTCGAGGTCCACCGTGACCAGGTGAAGTTCCCGCGGTGTACCCATCTCCGACCGGGTGAGGGCGCTGTCACTCGCATGTCCCCGTTCCCGCCGGTAGCTACCCGCCCCCGGGACCCACTCCTGGATCGCCAAACTCGATATGACGCCAGTGTGTTCATCCACCGGCACCATCGCGGGCTCGATGGAATTCGACCAGAAGAAAGTCCCGGCCTTGCTGCTGCCCGTGGCGCGCCCACCAGTCACCGACCGCGTCGGCTGCTCCCAGACCTTGACCGGATTACCATCACCATCCAGCACCGGCTCGGGATTGCGCATCATGAACGAATACTCGACCACACCATGCTGATCCCGGCGGCGCTTCTCCACCGACAGACCGTCCACCCGGAACTTCTTACTGAAAGCACGCGCAGTCGCCCGCACCTCATGTAGCGAAATCCCGCGATCGATCAGGTTCGCATTACCGCCCAGTTCCCACACCGAATGCCCGGAAAGTTCCCGCAACTGCCGATACGCCGATTCCCGAAGATGCTTCAGACCATGCAGCGACACCACCGGCATACCATCGAAAACCCGGGACAGACCCTGCCGCATCGTCTCATCATCATAAGACACCACAGTCCGCTCAACGGGTTCCACGGCAGCGGCACGCAACTCCTCCAACTCGGCCTTGAGCTGATCGGCCTGCCACGCAGGCAGCTCCACAACGATGTCGGTCTCCACCACACCCGGATCCCGGCCCTCCGCCTGGGCCGACGCATCCACCATCGGCAACGGGTCAACCGCCGGCGTGTGCATCCCCGGCCTGCCGATCGTCACACCCTTGACCAGCTGGTTCCATTCCTGCCAATGCGTCCCCGACGCCGTGTACCGCACCCGGAAAGCCAGCCGCTTACGCGGCTGCGTGCCCACACCACCCGTGGCCGGCTCCTTGCCCCGATCCCCGCCGAAGGACAACGAGGTGTACTCCCCCACCTCCGAGGACTTGCTCCGGTCGAAACCGAACTTGTGATAACTGGTGACAAGAGAGAAATTACCGGCCACCGCCGAGTAGACACGGCCCACGAAACCGCCCCCGGCCCTCCACGAAACGCCCCTGCTCTGCTTGGCCGACTCCGATTCCGACATCGTCACCCCAGCATCGGCCTCGTCGACCGCACCCAAATCCCGGACCTCGCCCACCACCTCCGCCGCCACCTTCAACGACACGTGATAGTCGTGTCCCCGACCATGCTCGACCATCTCGACCGACGCGGCCTGATCGGTGAGCATGTCCTCGACCACCCGCGGTGACGACAAATGGCTACCCGCCAGCGAACCATCGATCTCATGACCCCGCGCCAGCTGCTCCCCAGCCTTGCCCGAGATTCCCTTGCCCAGCTTCGGGTCATCAAAATCGGCCACGAGATCGGTATCCCGCCAAGACCACCGGTGATGCCCCGGAATCTTATGCGCCGAGTCCCGAAGGATCCTGGCCAGCTTCGCCCCCGCACCACTGGACTCCAACGCCGCACTCGTGATGCCGGCCACACGATCCGGGAGCGGCCGGCCATCCTCACCCAGCAGACCCGCCTCCCGCGCGGACTCCGACGGCGTCCAGTGCACACCATCAATGGCGTCATGGAACGTGATCGGGGACCGACCCGGCAAGCTGACCTGCAGGTCGTCAACAGTGCGATAACGAACGATCTGGACCTTGCGGGCAACGGTGTCGCCGGCCTTCCCCGAGGCCGCGAACTCCTTGTCATGGCTGCGACCGGCACCGGCCGCGACAAAAGGCCCTGCCGCCGCGGTGACCACCCCGACATCCACACCAGGCCCCGCCGCCCCCGAACCCTCACCCGCACGCCCCGAACCGTGAACGTTCACCGTTTCAGCGCCGCCCTCGAAAGCCGACTCCCACGGCGCGTCATCGATCGTCTCCAGATAAGCGACCCGCCTGGAGACCGCCCGCATCCGCACACCCTGAGTACGGCTTGAGAACAAACGCTTGAACGGGTTACCCGAGCGCAGCGCCGTCTCCAACGTAACCCAGCCCCGATCGGTGGCTGCTGCTTGCTCACTCACCCGCATATCCGGCAACATCCGCTCGACATTGCCCTGGCCCAGAAACTTCCGCAGAGCTTTCCGCGAGTCCTTGTCCAGCGACCCAAACTGCGCCGCCACCTGATCATAAATACGCGGCGGCTGCCCGGACTTCGTCTTCGCCCGCAACGGTTTGCCCCGATACCGACCACGCGTCGACCCCCGGAACGTAGCACCCTCCAGCACCGAAGCAGGCAACTCCCGCGGCATCGGCACAACACGTTCACGCGTAGTCGGCCGCAAACCCGTGGGCACACTCAACGTGGTGCCCACCGGGTCGGTGTCAGGACGATCACGCCCACCGACGACCGTGACAGGACCAATGCTGTGCCCATCCTCATCAACCCGGGAAACCCGGAACGTCACCGGCACGAACACCGACCGCGCACCCGCATATTCACTGTCACCACCCGGCGTCGCACGCTCCGGCAACCCGATACGCATCGACCGACTATGCGTATCGGTGCGGCTCGTAGAACGATGAGAGGCCAAACCAGTCGGCACATCAACAGCACCCAAAGCGAAAAGACCCGGCACAGCAGGCACAAAGAACAACTGCCGGAAGCGCGGCCGATGACCCGACCCACTCGCCGCGCCCGCCTTATGATCCGCTGCCCAGGCCGCCGACTGCTCGGTAGCATTCCCCTCCACCGCTTCGCTGCCCCTCAAGTCGAACTCGGCCTGCACCCGCACCGCCACACCACCGACCTCAAACTCCCTACCGCCGAAGCGCTCCTCGCGGTACTCCTGGAGGCCCCCACCCAGCAAGCTGCCGATCTCGTTGAGCACGGCATACTCCACCTCGTCGATACCGACCGGATCAGTGCCCTCCGGCACCAAACCCTTCACAGCCTCGATCACCTGATCCGCCCCCACCGTCTGGGCAATCTGCCGCGCCGGACCCAACGAATCGCTACGCCGGAGATAACCAGGAACCCGCAACCGAGAACTGTCCTGGCCGGCATCAACACCATCGACCCGCACCCGAGAATCCGCCGGCTGGTTCAGTGGCTCGCTGTCGTTGGACGAATCGCTTGGCCGTTCGATCCGATCCGTTCCATCGGACTGCTCGGTCAGGCTGGTCTCGGTTCGATCGCTCTGTTCGGTTCGATCAGTTGGATCCACCAGACGGCTACTATCAACATCCGAACCAGACGATCCCCCAATCGCCCGGGCACCACCGCCAGCGGAATAATCCCTGTCCGTCCCCACACCAGGCCAAGCCTGACGACGACGCGAACCATTCTCACCAGTGGATGTGGATCCCTCCCCCTCATCGGCCGCTTCTTTGGCGACCACAGTTTCACTTGAAACTGTGCCCTCGCCCGGCAACGCTTCCTGCTTTGACCGCACCGCCACGTGGGGAACATCGCTATCCGATACGGTCTGCTTGACGGAATCACCTTCGGCCCCCCACCCCTCCGTCACACCAACCACACCACCCTGATCCTGCGAAGCAACGTCGCCTCCCGCCAAGACAGCGCCACCGTCCACAACAGACTGCTCAGCAAGCAATGTGCCCCCGGACGGCTCCCCGTCTTCGCCCAAACGACGAAGCCGCTCCAGCAACCCTTCCCGCATCTTCTCGAACTCGGCCTCATCGAAGTCAGCGTCCCACGCAGGAGCCCTCGGGCCGCCGACCTGACCAGCCGGTACCTCGCCACCGTCACCCAACGACTGGACACCGTCACCACTGACAAAGGCGATACCGGACAGCCACGAGTCGAACCCGTCCTCGGACTCCGGACTCCGGTGCCCGAACGTCCCCGCATCCCAACCACCACCGTCCAACGACTCGACACCGCCGTCACTAGCGAAGTCGCTATCGGCCCGCCACGAATCGAACCTTTCCTCGGACTCCGGACTCCGGTGCCCGAACGTCCCCGCATCCCAATTACCACCGCTCTCGGTGTCACCCACCACATCCTCGGTGTGCTCCGACCGCATAGCCTCCACGGTCTCCGACCCCGCATCGCCAGCGGACTGCGACAGCCCGTCCCCACCCGGCTCCGGCCCCGCGCCCGCACTCACAGCCATCATCGCTGTCCAAATATCGGCCAGCCTTCCCCGCACCGCTTCAACAGACTTCACAGCCTCATCCGAAGACAACAAATGATGGGCCATCACGCTCAATAACTGCGGCGAGGAATTAAGAGGCGAACCCAACACTTCAAACGCGTCCTCCAACAAAAGGGTCTCTTGCCAGTCAGGCAGCGTCGCCAACTGCGAGTTGGCGTCATCGCTAAATGCCTGCAGTTCCCGCTCCGCAGCAGCCCGACGATCAACGGCGTCGACAACGGCAGCAGACCCATCAGCAGACGAAGACCCACCCCCACCAGACAACGCCGCAGCCCGCTCCTTCGCAACCCGCTCCTTCTTACGGTCCGCAAGCCTCTTCGAAGCTGCTGCATTCCTTGCCTTCCTATCCGCCACGTCTTTCGCAATCGTGTCCAACTCCTTCCGCACCGCCGCGATACGCCCCGGCAACGCCTCCCACTCCTCCTGCCGAGCCGCATCCCACTCCCCCCGCTCCTTCAACCCCGCCAACTCCCCCTGCCGAACCTCAGCCACCTCCAGCAACACATTCAGCTGCGCAACCCGCTCCTCCTGCTCCCCCTTCTTGCGGGTCCGAAGCTTCCTCGAAGCTGCTGCATTCCTTGCCTTCCTATCCGCCACGTCTTTCGCAATCGTGTCCAACACCGCCCGCACCGTCGCGATACGCCCCGGCAACGCCTCCCACTCCCCCTGCCGAGCCGCATCCCACTCCCCCCGCTCCTTCAACCCCGCCAACTCCCCCTGCCGAGCCTCAGCCCCCTCCAGCAACATATTCAGCTGCGCAACCCGCTCCTCCCGCGCCGCCTTCTTGCGGGTCCGAAGCTTCCTCGAAGCTGCTGCTTTCCTTGCCTTCTTGTACGCCTCGTCGATCGCAAGGGGCCGTGAGTCTGCTGGGCTGTCATAGCTGCCCGGCACCGCAGCACTCGACTGAGAAGATCTGCCGGTCGTCTGCTGGCCCGAATTCCAACCCACCGCAGCCGTCAACTCATGTAGCTTCTGCTCGAACTCCAGGGTGCCCTGGAAATTTTCTGGATGACTCAACATGTAATGAGCCAACACATCCCGGAGACCGTCATCACCCCCAAAAGCTCCCACGCCCTCCTCGCGCGCCCGCATATCAGCGATCAGACCGTCTACGCCTACATCCAACCCGCCTACGTAAACTGGCCGCTCCTCGTCGCGCATCCTCTGCAACCCAGCGTTCGCGTTGGTGATCAACGCACTCAGCTCGGCTCCCGCAGCAGACTCCCGTGATCGTCCCGCTGCCTGATCCTCCGGTCGCGGAACCGCACCCGGCTCCGGTCCCGCACCCGCACTTATGTGCGTCAGCCGGCTCATTTGGCGCTGCAGTTCTACACGCAGTCGCACCGCAGCAATTCGATCATTCGGGGAAGTCAGGTACTGATGCGCCATCAGCACCCGAGCCATCTGGTATTCCCGAAGCGTCGGGCCCAAAATGCTGTCCGCGCGCGCAAACGCCTCGTCCCGCCTGTCCGAGTCAGCCCCCGCCAACTCACTCACCGCAACCCTGTAGGACTCCTGCAACGGATCAGGGTTCGTCCCACTGCCCACACTGGGCTCCGATACTCGCTCCTCAGACCGACTGGTGCGGCCCGAGCTTTCAGTGCGCTCGCCAGGGCCCGGCTCGGCATCCCGCCCAGGAGCCCTCGGGCCGTCGTCCTGACCAGCCGGTACTTCGCCATCATCGCCACCCAACGACTGGGCTCCATCGCCGCTGACAGAGTCGCTATCGCTCAGCCACGAGTCGACCCCATCCCCAGGCTCCGGACTCCGACGCCCGAACGTCCCCGCATCCCAACCATCACCCAACGACCGGGCATCATCACCGCTAAAAGAGTCGCTATCGCTCAGCCACGAGTCGACCCCGTCCTCGGACTCAACCCGACTCCGACGCCCGAACGTCCCCGCATCCCAACCATCACCCAACGACCGGGCATCATCACCGCTAACAGAATCGCCATCGACCAGCTTCGAACCAACCTCAACCTCAGGCTCCGGAGTCCGACGCCCGAACGTCCCCACATCCCAACCATCATCACCCAACGACTCGACACCATCACCACTGACAGAATCGCCATCGCCCAGCCCCGAACCAACCCCATCCCCAGGCTCCGGACTCCGGTTGCGGAACGTCCCCGCATCCCGACCACCATTCTCAACCGAAGTCAAACCCTCGGAAGCCGATTCCGGCCTGAAACCCGAGAAACCATCGGGGGTGTTGTCCGTCACAGCAGCGGTATCGGGTATGTCCGCCTTCGCGTTCAGGAAAAGCTCCCGCAGAGAACGGATCGCTGCATCCTCCGTCTGAGGACGATTCGCCAACTCCCGCCCAATGGACGCCAGCAGCCCCAGATCCAGCGACTCCGCCAACCGCTGCGCGGCAAACGTGCCATTTTTCTGCGCAGCATGGAACGCCAACGCACTCAGCACCGTCTCATACACCGGTAACGCCTGAACGAGGTCGAATTTGGCCCATCCCCCTTGCGGGGGCTGCACCCAACGCAACATCCGCAACCGCAACTGCTCCGCCTCCGCGTCCGGAAAGTCCGCCAGCCGATCTGCGGACTGAGCAAGGTCCCGAACGAGATCCTGCGGCGACTGCTGCTCAACAGGGTCGCCCCCGTCCCCTGCACCATCAGGACCAACATCACTCGCCTGATCAGCAGTCTCACGCAACGGCACATCCGGCAAAGGCGCACCGGCATCCCGAATCGCATCCGCAGCCGCAAGCGCGCTATCCCACGCCGAATCAACAGTGCTCCGGAACTCCGCAATCACACCATCAACGACCTCGGGGTCCATACCCGCATCGACCAACGCGACGATCTCGTAATCCGCCCACGCCTCGGCCACCGCCGCCGAAAACTCCGCCGAATCCGGCCGCTGGGCAAGAGCGATCCCCACTGTCTGCAACAACTCGTTGACACGGGAGTCCGACACAGTCGGCAACTCACCGACCACCGACTCCGCAAGCCTCCCGTAACGCTCATAGCCGCGAACCGGCTGATCAGCCGACGACGGCCGATCGACAAGATCGCTCCGCTCCCCACCACCAGCCGGACCTTCGGTGTACGGCGGCGCATCCACATACGACGGGGGAGGCCGCAGCAGATCCACCACGTCGGCAAGACCAGCCATGTTCTCTGAGCCGGTCAACAATTCTTCGGCAATACGCTGAGCTTGCTGGGCAGCTACGTTGATCTCCTCATTGGACACAAGCCCATGAATCAGCCGATCCGTTACCGCAACCGACAAACGCCGATACAGCCCCTCCACCTCCGGCGCCAATTCCCCAACACCGCGCGCGGGGCCGTCAAGCAACTCGCTCAGCGGCAGGTTCTCCAAGATCGCACGAGCCGTCTGCCGCACATAATTCCGGTCATCCCGGCGATCCGCGCCCTCCAACTCGTTGAACTTCGCATAATCCCTGTCCGGGAGCGCGGCGTGCCCGTACAGCTGGAAACGGTGCCAGTCCTGCTGGAAACTCTGGATGAGGTTCATCCCGTCGGTGTCGCCGATCCGCTGCAGCATGACCGACCACGGCACCAGATAACCCTCGTCAGCCGGCACCCCCACCTCCCCGTAACGGGTGTGAGTGCGCAATTGCTCGGCGAGTGCACGTACCTCCGCCAACTGCTCCCACGCATCACGGCGTGCCGCGCCACCCGCCAACTGATCGGCCAGCATGGCACGAATGCCGTCGTGGAAGAACTCCTGCGTCTCTTCAGCCACCGTGCCCGGAATCGCCGGCGGCAACGGCCCCACCATCGCCTCCGCCAACTCGTTGACAGCCGCCACCGATGCCGGGTCAGCAGACGCCTCCCACTGCTCCACTCGATCCGCAGCCGCCCCGATCCGCTCAGCCCACTGCTCCAACGCGGCATCGCCCCGCGCAGCTACTTCGTCAAAATCAAGCATCGCGACAAAGTCGTCACGAAGCTCATTGATCAAACCATCAAGATCCCGGCCGCGTGCGACTTCTCGCGCCTCCCCGCCACCCGCCAGCAGGTCGGTCACCATCGTTCGAAGCCCGTCGTGGAAGAACTGGTGCACCTCTTCAGGCATGGTGTCCGGCCTCGTCTGCGGCAGCAGAGCCACCATCGGCTCGGCAAACTCGTGGACGGTCGCTACCGATGCCGCACCGGCGGATGCCTCCCACTGCTCCACTCGATCCGCGGCCTCACCGATCCGCTCCGCCCACGTCACCATCGCGGCATCGATCCGCTCAGCCATTTCGCCGGAATCAAGCCCGGGATCGAGCAACGCACGAAAGTCGTCACGAAGCGCCGTGACCACACCGTTAGCGTCGACCCGACGCGCGATCTCCTGCTTCACCGCATATTGCACCGAGTTCCACAACTGCACCTGCTCGTCAACCAACGGGCCCCGCCCCGTAACCCCCTCCGGACGCTCACCCATCTTCTGCTCCGCTGCCGCGCCCGCCAGCCCTTCGACCTGATCATCAAACCGATCCCGAGCCAAATAACCAGCCCACCGAACCTCAAACTCATCCGCCGTACGAGACGGCACCGTCCGCTCGACGGCGTCACCGTCGGCCCGCTGCCCGTCCGTCACACCTGCGGCGACATCCTGCTGCGAAACAACGTCGCCGCCCGACCAAACAGCACCACCACCGTCCACGGCAGACTCCGCGACGGGCATCGGGTCCCCAGACGGCTCCGTGTCCTCGCTCAAACGATGAAGCCGCTCCAGCAACTCTGCCCGCACCGTCTCGTCGAAGACGCTCTCGGTGTCATCGGTCGCCGCATCATCCGACACATGCGTAGTGGACTCCGGCCGCGTGTCCCCAACGGTCTCCGACCGCCCATCGTCAGCAGACTCCTCCGGGGCGACGTGAGGAGTTTCGGACGTAGCCGTATCAATCGGCGAAGGCCCGGTGGTGGTGTCGCCGCCGACGGGCTCGTTGAGGTGGGCGGGATACACCGCCTCGCCGAGCAGCACGAAGGGGTCGTCGTCGATCTCAATCAGCTTGCTGGCGGTCTCCGGTAGTTCCACCCGGACATCGCCGTGCTGGTAAAACGCCTCCAAGGTGACCGAGTGCACCGCACCGGCGAGGTCAGGCCTCGACGCGATGAACGACACCACGGCGTTCCACAACAGATCACGCTGCGGATGCACATCGATGACCCGTCGCACGGCTGTCAGGTGCAGATCACCGTTGCGGTTGCTCAGCAAGTCGCGGGCTAGGGTTTCCACGACCGCCTTCGCCACGAACAGGGTGTCCTGTCTTCCCGAAGACAGTTGCGGTTGCGTCGCGGACTCGGGCCCCCAGCTGAGGGCGGCACCCCGCTCGATTCCCGAGATCGGCGGGAGATCGTGCCAGTCGCGATACCCGAGTAGCTGCACGAAATCGGTGAACAGCCCTGGCCCGGTCCGGAACAACACGCTGTTGCGCATCGCGTTACCGCCCGGCTGCCGGTAGTCCGCGCCAATGAATGCTTCCGGAAAAAGCTCGGCCTGCGTCGCGTCATAGTTCCGCGCCTGTAGAGCGATCCACAGCTCGGCTGCCGGGTGTCCCTTGGGCATCACCCACGCGTCGTTGTTCGGGTCTCCGCCCGCCACTCCCATGTTGACCGCGAAGGCCCTGCGGGTGTTGACGGCGCTGAACAGCCGATCGACGTCGGTCACGTGGTTGTCCGAGTCGAGATACGCCCCGCCCCAGCGCTTGAGGATCGACATCCGAACGTTGTCACTGGCTGCCGCCCAGCCTGGCCCGTCCAGCTTGAGCATTTCGGTTGCAGTCGCTTCGGCCAGATCGAACGGTGTGTCGGCGTTTGATACCTCCGCCAAGCTGACCGGGATTACGCCGCTTTCCTGTGCCCAGCGCACGAAATCCCAGACCGCGGTCAACGGATCGGCCGGATCGGTGGGCTGCCGACCAATGGCTTCCTCCACGCGAACGCGCGGAAGATTGACGAACAAGAACGTGGGGACCTGCACTGCACTGATCTGCAGGTTCTGCCGGAACGCATCCGACAGTGGCGCACCGAAGAACCATACTGAATGCACCACCTTCGGCGTTTCCAGATGGGCCGGCAATAACGCGTCGATCCCCACCGGCGCCCAGCCCATCCGCTCGCGCTCGGAGACGCTCCTGCTCATCACCGGCACGTCAGTGTGCAGTACATCCGGCCTCATGGCATCCCAGGTCGGGCGGCTCTTCCTGAGGTCCAGGTTTTCGAGCACTGCGATGCGCTGCGCGGCACTCAGATTCGAATAGTCCTCCCCGTAGTCATGCCCGCGGAGGAAGTCCGGAGCTGGTTCTGGTTTGCGCAGGTTAAACAAGTCCGGGCCGAGCGAAGACAGTCCCGAAGTGTTTGCTGAGTCGGCCGGATCTGCCGCGTCGCGGTGCAGGTCGGCAACCAACTCCTCAGGCGAGGAGTAGGGACGGTCGGAACCTGGCTGCGGCATAGGCGAATACGCCCGTTCCTGCCTCGGCGTCGCCTCCGGAAGCCCGACATCATCTCCACGGGCATCCTGCCGATCCGGGCCAGGATCTTCCTGGGCGGTTTCCCGGGGTGCTCTCTCATCAGGCCCCAACCCCGCCAGATCACGAAGCTGCTCGCGCATCCCGTCCAGCTCCGCAGGCCGCTCCGGGGAATCGTGGTTGTCGGACCGGCCCGTCGTTGGATTCACATCAGTTGGCCCTGGCGGCGCGGCAGCCTGCTCCGGCCCGGCTCCGGCGTGGATGGCCAGTCCGGTGCCCCGCGTGCCCAGCCTGTCGGCCAGTGCCTGGGAAAACTCCACGACCTGGTCCTGGTGATCATCGCCGAGTTCGTGGTGCTTGGCCGCGACGAGCGCCACCACATCCTCCAGCGACACGGCAGCATCCCCACGAGCCAGCCCCGCGATGTCATGCGTGCCCTGCACAATCCGCCGCGCCGCCGACTCGTCATCACCAGACCGGCGCCCATCCCTCGCCCGATCGATCTCCCCGCGCAGATCCGTGCCCGACCATTGCCCCACCGGCGTTCTTCCCGACGCTGCCGGACCAACCGGAACAGCAGTCGAGGCGTCCGCCAGGCCGGTCAGGCCCCCGTGCCCGCCGGCCGGCACCGCAGCAGTGGACCCGGCCAGCGGCCTAGCCGATCCATCCGTACCGAATACCGTCCACTGCGGTGTGCGCCCGCCCTGTCCCGGCGTCATCGCGACAACATCACGCCCCATACCCTGCGCCAGGGCCGAACCCTGACCAGGCGATACCACCACACCCGCAGTCGAATTGCCTGGGGACACCAGCAGCACAGGCCCGCCCGTGGAATCCGCCACACCGCCCCGCACGAACTCCGCCAACCCGCCACCAGCAACCACATTCGCGGGCACCGGCACCCGCACCGTGTCCACCGGCAAGCCCACAGGCAAGGCCGCCACCGGATCCCGATGCAGATACGGGTCCGCCTGCGACCCGTCCGCCGACGGTGTCGCCGAATCCGGCGACACCGCAGCCCCATCCACGCGATGCGAATCCCCATGCGCCGCGACCGAGTCCACATGGGAATCCGCATCGCGGCCGGTCCAGCCACCCGGCGAGGACCCACGCTCCGGAGACACCACACCACTGTCGGAGTCCACGACAGACCCGGACCTGCCAGCCTCCGGTAGCGCGGCATTCGCGGGCACACCAGAAGCATGTGGGGTCACCGCCGGTGAGTCCGGGGTCTGCGAGGTAAACACCTCCAGCGGCCGGTTCCCGGGCACATCCACACCATGCGCTCCGGGCACCGGATCGCCACCGTCAACCGGACGGTACACCGGCGGCGGCGTCCCCGATCGATCCTGCCCGGAACCCACTACCCCATCGGAATACGCCGGCGGCGGCGTCCCCGACCGGTCCTGCCCGGAACCCACCACCCCATCGGAATACCCCGGCAGCGGCGTCCCCGACCGATCCTGCCCGAAACCCACCACCCCATCGGAATACCCCGGCAGCGGCGTCCCCGACCGATCCTGCCCGAAACCCACCACCCCATCGGAATACCCCGGCAGCGGCGTCCCCGACCGATCCTGCCCGAAACCCACCACCCCATCGGAATACCCCGGCAGCGGCGTCCCCGACCGATCCTGCCCGAAACCCACTACCCCATCGGAATGTGCCGGCAGCGGTGCGCCTGGCCGGTCCTGCCTGGAACCGGGCACCTCCGGAACACCACGAGCCGGCTTCTCGCCCGGCACACTGTCATCGGCGCCCCTCTTACCGTCCGTGCCGCCCACAACAACGGCGGACACCGGAGGGGAACCGGACACCACCAGGTCATCACCAGAGGACACCGGCACCGCAACCGAATCCACCGACCCGGTATCCGATACCGAGAAAACAGAGTCCACATCAGACACATCCGAGGCATCCGAGGAATCGGAGGAATCGAACGTGTTGTCCTTGCCCGGAGAGCCAGGGGTGTTCCCTGTCTGCGACCCGGACCCTATCCCCAGCAGCGGGGTCTTCTCCTCGTCGAACCCGCCACCATCGGTGGTGGTGCCCTCACGCCGGCTGGTGTCGTCGAGGTACGGGCTCGGGCCTTCCGGGTGCAGCTTGCCCCGCAACGCCAACCCCGCCAGATTGCCCACACCGCTGAACACCGACTCGAAGAGGCCCGCTGTCACCGAGAACGGGTTCCAGGTCACTTCCTGGCCCGTGGCCGCCAGATACCCCACCTCGCCGAACAACTCGCCCAAGCCCTCGGACAACGCCTCCCCGATCCCGCTGCCGAACCGCGCCGCCCACATACCCCGCACCGACATCCCCGCATACACATCCAGATGCTCCCCCACCACATCCGCAAACTTCGCCATCGCCGACACCGGATACTTCTCAGCGTGCTCGGCCACCGCTTTCTTTGCCGCCGCCTCCAGAATCTTCTCGTCCACCTCATCGCCCAGCCCCTTCACCAGCACCTTCGTCAACGCGTTGCTGACCAGACCGCCCAGCGCCGACAACGGCAGCGACACCAACGCCGAGAACGCCCCCATTCCCGCCGCCTGCTCGGTGAGCTTCCCGTCCCACTTCTCAGCCGACTTCTCACCCAGCATCTGCAACTGGGCCTGCATATCCGGTACCACGTTGAACGCCACACCACCGGCCGCCGCCATCGCCAACCGCATAAACAACTGGCCCCACCACCGCGACAACAAAAACCGCATCACCGCCATCCGCGCCGCCAGCCACGCCATCGACGCGCCACCGGTCGCCCCCGCCCAATACACCGCCCACGCCATCTCAAACAACAACAACTCCAAACCATAAATCGTCACCAACTTCAAATACCGCACCTGCCGCGCCAGATCCCGCACGAACACCGCCAACTCCCGCAACGCCCCCTCACCCGAAGCCAGCAACCCATCGAAAATCTCCAAACCCCCCGCGAACCGGTCCGCCGCCTTTCCCGAAAACTCCGTCCGCACCTTCGCCACCAATTCCGCCAAAAACGGCCCTACCTCCCCCACCCCTACCGCACCCGACTCCAACGCATCCGCCACCGCGAACAACCCACCCTCATCCGCATCCGTCATATCCTCACCCGTCAACACCTGAAAAAGCCGCCTCACCTCCTCCGGCACCATGATCGACGAAAACATCACAACCACCCAACCCCAACGCCGCCACACCACATGGCAGCAACGATGTATGCGGGAATCAGCCCTTGGAACCACCGGCGCGGTGACGCACAAAAACCCGATAGCCGGGCGACCTCAGCCGCCCGGCACCCGAACCACAAAACGCCTCTCACAACGAGAACACGGCTCCTTCAAGCAGCAAGGTTCACCACGCCACTCAATCCATGAAGACGTCGCTGACGGATATACTCGCGAGTGACAGGGGAACTACAGCACGTATTCGTAGCGGCCGGGCGGAGTGGACGTCCCTCCGACACACCGCCCGGCCGCACCCCCAACGACGAGGACTACACATCCTGCGGGCCGGACAGATACTCCAGGACGCGGTGCACGGTTACCGCATCCAGAGGTGCAGGCAGGCGGTCGGCGGTGTGGATGTGGGCCAGCAACTGTTCGTCGGGAGCCAACCCGTGCTGCTCCAGGTAGTAACAGACGATGTCCGGCCAGATCCACACCCCATCGGAACGGAAACTCACCGGCACCACAGACCCCCGCGACCGATCCACCACATCATCCATTGTGGAATCCGTATCCAGGATCACAGTGCCGGCACGAAGGTAGTCCAGCACCCGGTCCCGCTCCACCGCATCGAGCAGCCGCAGGTGATCCTCCTCGAACACCGGCTCCCCGGCCTCATCGACACCATCAAAGACACGCGCCAAGCTCAACCCGACAGGCTCAGTCGCCGCCCACACCAACCGGCCATAAGACCGCGCCGCCCGCTGATACACCGGCACCTCACCACCCGGCACCACCACCTCCACCCGCGGCACACCGGAACCCGCCACCACCAGCGCCCGCTGAAGCCGACCCGTCAACCCCACCGGATCGACACCACTTCCGGCCTCCACCACATACACCGGCAACCACGGCCCCTGACCACTGACCGGGCCACGCCACGCACACCACAACCCCCGGACACCAGCGGTATCCGACAACACCGCCACCAACCCAGCCACCCCCGCACCATCGACACCCACAGGCTCGCTTGGCGTGCCGGTGAAATGCCACGCCAGAACCCGCTGCTCATCACCGATCGGGATACGGCTGAACATCGAGGTCGCGGAGCCGGGCAAGAACTCGGCCAGTACACCCATCTGCCGTAAGGACAGCGCCACACCACCAGCAGCCAACTCCTGACACACCGACTCAGCAACCTGGCCGATCGCGCCCTCCGCCAACCGCTGCCGAGCCGTCGCAAGAAACTCATCCGACACCCGGCCGGCAAGCCCCAGCAACACATCATGCATCCCTACCACGCGCTCATCACCAACGGACACGTTCCGTCCTTCCATGGGGCACCACCCCCAGCTCATCAAACATCACGACCCCGATCCACGTGCGGGCCAGTACGGATAAACCTCCGCGGGCTTGTCAGGCCAACGCCTGGTCCTGGAAACCATCAACGCCTCGCCCAGATCAGCCTTACCAGTAAGCTCGCCGAGCGGGTTTTCCTCGGTGAATTCCATCCACCCACCGTTGCTGGGACGGAATTGAACGTGACCGGTTTGATCCGTTTCGTAAACGCCGGTGAGCAGACGCCCGTCGTCCGTCTTGTACAAGTGCTGCACCGTCGCCAATACCGGTCCCTTCATGAGCTCACACACCTCTGCCAGCAGCCCAGCGGGAGCACCGGGAATCGCCAGCAACGTCCACAAGTCGCGTAGCGAGAGCCCGCGCGCCAGCGCTGGGTCGACACGGCGGAACTCGAGCCACTGTGCGAACCCTTGGAAATCGATCTCGTCGCCATTCCGGAGGAGAATCCCGTCACCGTTCGGCCCTAACCGGGCCACGACGAGACTCGCGTCCTTGTACAACTGGTACGAGTACGCCTCGGCGA